>CADCWF010000304.1 GCA_902806345.1 uncultured Thermomicrobiales bacterium | reverse complement strand
CCGCCGGCTCGACCGGCCGGTCGCCGTCTCGCTGGAGGACCTCGTCCCGCCGGACCACTTCTACCGCCACCTCGAGGCGACGCTCGACCTGTCGTTCGTCCGGGGCTGGGTGCGGGAGCGGTACGCCCATGGCGGCCGGCCCTCCATCGACCCGGTCGTCTTCTTCGAGCTCCAGCTCGTCCTGTTCTTCGAGGGGATCCACTCCGAGCGCCGGCTCGTCGCGACGGCCTCGCTCAACCTGGCCCACCGCTGGTACCTCGGCTATGCCCTCGACGAGGACCTGCCGGAACACTCCAGCCTCACCCGGATCCGGCAGCGCCTGGGCGTCGAGCTCTTCCAGCGCTTCTTCGAGAAGGTGGTGGATTTGTGCCAAGACGCGGGCCTGGTCTGGGGCCGGGAGCTCTCCTTCGACGCGACCAAGGTCGAGGCCAACGCCGACCTCGACTCGCTGGTCCCCCGCTTCTACCACGCGGCCAGGACCCACGTGGGCGGCCTGTTTGCGGACCAGCTCGCCGCAGAGGCCCCGGGACCGGCGGCGGCCGACGACGCCGCGCTCCCAAGCGTCGTGCCGCTGGCGACCGCGCTTGCCGCCGAGGGCGCGCCGCCGGCGGCCGATCCGCCGTGGCGGCTGCTCGAGGAGCGGCGCCTGGACCCGAACCGACCGGCCGTCGGCACCTACCGGCGCACGACCGACGTCCGCGTGAGCCCGACCGACCCCGACGCCACGCCGATGCGCACCAAGCACGGGACGGCCCTCGGCTACCACGACCACTACGTGGTGGACGGCGGCAAGCACCGCATCGTTCTAGCCGCCCTCGTCACCCCGGCGGACGTGATGGAGAACGTGCCGATGCGCGACCTGCTGTGGCGGGTTTGCTTCCGGCGCAGGCTGCGCCCCCACCAGGTCACGGGCGACACCGCCTACGGCACCGTCGAGAACATCGTGGCCGTCGAGGACGCCGGCATCCGCGCGTACGTGCCGCTTCCCGACTGGGGATCGCGACGGCCGCGGTTCTTCGCGCAGGCGGACTTCGCCGACGACGCCGAGCGGGACGAGGACCGCTGCCCGCAGCACCAGCCCCTCGCCCGCGAGACCGCCAAGCACGGCGAGGGGGTGGTCGTCTACCGGGCCGACGCCGCGACCTGCAACGCCTGCCCGGTCAAGGCCGAGTGCACCGAGAGCCGCCACGGGCGCATCGTGCACCGCTCCCTCGACGCCGCCTACCTGGAGAAGGTGCGGGGGTACCACGCGACCGAGGCGTACAAGAAGGCCATGCGCAAGCGGCAGGTCTGGGTGGAGCCGCTCTTCGCCGAGGCGAAGGGGTGGCACGGGCTGAGGCGATTCCGGCTGCGGGGGCTCGCGAACGTCAACGTCGAAGGGTTGCTGGTCGCGACAGGGCAGAACCTGAAGCGCTTCCTGGCCGCGACGGGCTGGGGCCGCCGCCACGCCCCCTGTGGGAGCCTCGTAGCCCTCCCAGAGCCGCCCCAGCGGCTGGCCGCCATCTTCGGCTGACCGGCGTTCTCATCCAGAGCCGACCCCGTCCGCCCGGGTCGGCGGGGCCTTGCGATGGGTTTTTCAACACGCTGCACTGTTATCGGAAGAAACCCACCCCCGCGCGCCCTTTTTGTGTCGGATCACAGGGGGATTGGCGGTGGTTATAGGAAGGTTTCTGACTGGGGGCCGTGCCAAGGCCGGGGGTGGGTCCCGCTGCGCCCCCTACGGGGAGCCCCGCCGCGGGCGCCGGCGCGCCGGGTTGGCCCGGGGCCGCCCGCCCTCGGCGCCCCGGACCACCCGGGCGGCGACGACCTGTTGCCCGCCGTCGCCCGCGATGTTCACCTGGCCGCCGGCGACGACCAGCGTGCCGAGCACCCGCCGCTGGTCCCGGTACGCCTTGAGCAGCCGCAGGAACGCCTTCATGAACCGGTCCGCCGTCGCCAGCGCCCGGTCGACGTACGCCGTCTCGCCGATCCGCGGCGGCTGCCACTCGCCCCGGGACCGGGCGTCTTTCTCCAGGTGGTACACCTCCATCGAGTCGGTCAGCGCCGCCTTGTGCAGCCACCGCCGGTGCAGCACGAGGGCCTGCGCCATCCCGTCGACCAGCAGGCGCTCCGTCCCGTTGGCCGGCTTCAGCCCGTCCGCCAGTTCCGCCGCGACGGCCATGTACTCGGCGCGCTCCATCGGCCGCGGGTGGTACCCCTCGATCGCGGCGGCCCCGGCCCGGCCCGTCGCCAGCTCGTCGCGGGCGGCCCCCTTGATCCGGTCCATCAGGGCGCGGCCGGCGGCCTCGTCGCGGCGCCACTCGGCGCCCACGTCGTGCCAGGTGAAGTCGGCCGGGGTCAGGTGGTCGTGCTTCGGCGGGCCGTCGGTGCCCAGCCGTTCGAAGGAGCCCAGCATCGACCGGGTGAACTCCAGGAGCCCCGCCGCGGCGTCGCGCTCCCCCTCCGGCTTCCAGGCCGCGGCGGCGTGCTTCTTCTCGGCCTCGGCGAGCAGCAGCCGCCACTCCCGGGCGGTGGAGCCGACGTAGCGGGCGAGCGCCGCCTGGAGGTCGCCCCCGACCTCGGCAACCGCCGTGTCGTCCGCCGGCTTCGGCTCGGATGGCTCGGTCATCGGTCGGCCCTCCGGTGGATGCCCAGGTCGTCGAGTTCGCGGTAGAGCGCCTTCAGGGCGCGCAGGATGGACGCGGATTCGGCCAGCTCCGCCCGCAGGACGGCCCGTTCTCGGCGCCGCCGCTCCACCGCGGCGCGGACGGCCGGGAGGTCGGCGGGGCGGACGTGGCGGCGGCGGTAGACGGCCCCGTCGCGCCACCGCAGCGACCAGTACGGCCCGTGCGGCTCCCCCCGCCCGCAGCGGCAGCCGGCCTTGCCGCACGTCTTCCAGCCCGCCACCAGGG
>CADCWF010000303.1 GCA_902806345.1 uncultured Thermomicrobiales bacterium | reverse complement strand
GGGGCGACGAACACGGCCGTCGCGCTCGCCCGGCTGACGTTCCCGCCGGGCGCCGCGCTGGCCGACCCCGTCCCCCCCGGGACGCATCTCCTCCTCGTGGAGGGCGGCGAGCTCGCCGCCCGCCTCGACGGCCCCGCGGCCTTGTTCGAGTCCGCACGCCCGGAGGCGGGCTGGCACCCGGTGCCGCCGTCGAGTCCGGGGTTGGAGCTGCGGGGAGGGGACGCCCTGCTGCTCCCCCCCGGCACCCGCCACACCGTCACGAACACGCGAGGGCGCCCCGCCTCGGCGCTCGGGGTGGCGCTGCTGCCGACGGCGGCGCTCGCCGACGCGGGGCGCCCAGAGGAGGCGGCCGATCCTTGGCTCGCCGGCGTCTACGACCCGCGGCGTGCCGGGACGCGCGTCGCGTTGGGCGGGGGCGTCGTGATCGAAACCCTGGCGGCGGGGATCGGGGTCGCCAGGACGGGGCCGTGCGTGGCGGCCGGGCGGACCTCCGTGGCCGTGACCCGCTTCGCCCTCGCCCCGGGTGAGGCCATCCCGGCGCACCGCGTGGCGGGATTGGAGCTCCTGGCCTTCGACGCCGGCGGCCTCGAGGTCGACGGCTTGGACGCGTCCGGCGATCCGCCGCCCGCAGGGGTGCAGGCGGGCGTGGTGGCCGGTCCCGCCGCGGCGGTCCGGGGGAGCGGGCGCGGGCTCGCGCTCCCCGCGCCGGCCGCGCCGGGGGTCCGGAACGCCGGGCCGCACCCCCTCCGCCTCGTCGCCGTCGCCCTCACCCCGACCGGGGACACCGCCTGCGCCGTCGCCCCCGCCGAGTCGTGACGGCCCGATCCCCGCGAGGGGACACCCGATCGGCCGCAGACACCGAGACGCGGCGGGGGAGGCCGCGGCGGTTGACGCCGCGACCCGGCGTCCCCATCATCCGGCCAGCGCCGCCCGAGGGGCCGAGGGACCGCCGTGGCCGACCTCCCGACCGGGACCGTCGTCTTCCTGTTCACCGATGTCGAGGGGTCGACCGCCCGCTGGGAGCGTGACCGTCCGACGATGGCCGCGGCCGTGGACCGTCACCTCGCGCTGCTCCGGCAGGCGGTCGCCGCCCACGGCGGGGTGCCCTTCAAGACGGTCGGCGACGCGGTCCAGGCCGCCTTCCCTTCGGCACCGCGCGCGGTGGCAGCGGCCCTCGATGCCCAGCGCGCCCTGCTGGCCGAGGACTGGTCGGCCGTCGGCGGCCTCCCGGTCCGGATGGCGCTGCACGCCGGGGAGGCGGCCCCCGACGGGCGGGGCGACTACCTGGCTCCCACCCTCAACCGCCTGGCGCGGCTGCTCTCGACCGGGCACGGCGGGCAGGTCCTCCTCTCGCAGGCCGTCCAGCAGCTGGCCCGCGGTGCCCTGCCCGAGGGGGCCGCCCTGCGCGACCTCGGCGAGCACCGCCTGCGCGACCTGCTCGAGCCGGAGCGGGTCTTCCAGCTCCTCCACCCGGAGCTGCCCGAGGCCTTCCCGCCCCTCAGGTCGCTCGCAGGCCGCCCCCACAACCTGCCGATGCAGCCGACCCCGTTCCTCGGCCGCGAGCGGGAGGTCGCCGAGGTCACGGGACTGCTGCGGCGGGGGGAGGCCCGGCTCCTCACCCTGGCCGGGCCGGGCGGCGTGGGCAAGACCCACCTGGCGCTGGCGGCCGCCGCCGAGCTGCTCGACGCCTTCCCGGACGGGGCCTGGTTCGTCGACCTGGCGCCGCTGGCCGACCCGGCGCTTGTCCCGACGGCGGTGGCGACGGCCCTAGGGCTGCGGGAGGCGGGCGGGCGGCCCCCTGCCGACGCCGCAGCCAACCACCTCCGGGACAAGGCGGCGCTCTTGGTCCTCGACAACTGGGAGCACCTCCTGGGGGCCGCCCCGTTCGTCGCCGATCTCCTCGCCGCCTGCCCGCGCCTCGCGGTCCTGGCCACGAGCCGGGCCCCGCTGCGGCTGCGCGGGGAGCGGGAGCACCCAGTGGGGCCGCTGGCGCTGGCCGACCCCGCCGCCGACGCGGCCGCCCTCGCGGGTTCGGAGGCGGTCGCGCTCTTCGTCGAGCGGGCTCGGGCGGTCAAACCGGGGTTCGCCCTGGACGAGACGAACGCCGTTGCCGTCGCGGGCATCGTCCGCCGCCTCGACGGCCTGCCGCTGGCGATCGAGCTGGCCGCCGCCCGAGTCCGAGTCCTCGCCCCCCCGGCGCTGCTGGCGCGACTCGACAGGGCGCTGCCGCTGCTCACTTCGGGGCCGCGGGATGCCCCGGCGCGGCAGCGCACGCTGCGCGACGCCATCGCCTGGAGCCACGGCCTGCTCTCGCCGGACGAACGGGACCTGTTCCGGCGCCTGGCGGTCTTCGTGGGAGGGTTCACGCTGGAGGCCACCGAGGCGGTGGCCGACCTGGGGGGCGAGCTGGACGCCCTCGGGGGGCTGGAGGGGCTGGCCGAGGACAGCCTGCTGCGGCCGGCGGAGGGGCCGGGGGGCGAGCCCCGCTTCACCATGCTGGCGACCGTCCGCGAGTTCGCCCGCGAACAGCTGGAGGCGAGCGGCGAGGCGGCGGTCGCCCACGGCCGCCACGCGGCCTTCTTCACCGTGCTGGCGGAGTCGGCCGCGCCGGAGCTGACCGGCCCGGACCAGGGGGCCTGGCTGGCCCGGCTCGAGGCCGAGCACGACAACCTGCGCGCCGCCCTGGTGTGGGCGGAAGGGCACGAGCCGGAGTCGTGCCTGCGGCTGGCGGGGGCCCTCTGGCGGTTCTGGTACGCCCGCGGCCACCTGGCCGAGGGGCTGCGCCGGCTGGAGGCGGCGGTCGCGCGGGCCGACGGGAGGCCGGCCGACGCGTGCGCCCGGGCGTTGCTGGGCGCGGGCGTCCTGGCGGACCTGCAGGGCGACCTCGGGCG
>CADCWF010000302.1 GCA_902806345.1 uncultured Thermomicrobiales bacterium | reverse complement strand
CGAGAGGTGGTGGGCCGCGTTCGTGACGGGGCGGTCATCGCCCCGCTGCTCGTTGACGCCGGGATCGTGGCGGCGTTCGTGTTTCGGGCTTCCTCGTCAGCAGGTGAACCCCGGTTATGAGCGGCCAGAGGTGCCTGGCGTTCCTGCCGATGAGCACCGGCATCATCGTCACCGAGGGTGTCGCGGCTGTCGTGTCGCACCGCTTTGGTCCCAAACCGCCAACGGCCACGGGGATGAGCGCCGGCACGGCGGGTCGGTTCCGGCTGGCCCGCTCCGACCCGTCGTCGACCCGGGTCTCGGGCGGCCTGCCGTCCGGGAAGCGCGTTCCGTCACCCGCCCTCAAGTTTCGGCTGCGGGTCGAGGTCGGATGCGGACGTGCATGCGTTCGCCTTGGGGACCGAACAGAGCGAGGATCTCGGTCGGCTCCGGACCGGGATTGGCCAACCAGTGGGGGGTGCGGGTGTCGAACTCGGCGACCTCGCCCGCGGTCAGGACGAGGTCGTGGCTGCCCAGCACCAGGCGCAGTCGTCCGGAAAGGACGTAGAACCAGTCGTAGCCGTCGTGGACCTGCTGCTCCGGCTCCCCGGTCGGGGAATGCGGGGGGATGATCATCTTGTAGGCCTGGAGAGCGCCCGGGCGCCGGCTGAGGGCGATAAAGGTCATCCCATGGCGGACGATGGGGCGGGCCTGGACGCGGGGATCCGCCGTTGGCGGCGGCTCCACGAGGTCGTCGAGCACCACCTGGTAAGCGCGGGCCAGGGGAAGCAAGAGCTCCAGGGTGGGCCGCCGCTGCCCCGCCTCCAGGCGCGACAAGGTGCTGACCGAGATCCCGGTGGCGGCGGAGACCTCGGCCAGCGTCGTCCCGCGCTGCTGCCGCAGGCCCTTCAACCGCGGCCCCACCGCCTCGATCAGGTCGTCGAACGAACCATCGGCGTCCCCGGGCAAAGCACCCGCTTCGTCGTTCACAACGCCGTTCCCCTTCACCCGCCACACCCCTGGCGAAAAAGCCCCTCCCCCGCGTGCGGGGGAGGGGCTGGGGGTGAGGGCGCTCCCGCCTACCCCGCGGTCAGCTCCAGCGAGTGGCCGTTCAGGTCGCCGACGCCAGCGCCGTCGCCCTCCTGGGGGAGCGCCGCGGTCATCGCCACGACCACTTCGTCCTCGTCCATCCGCATCAGGGTGACGCCCTGGGTGGCTCGTCCGATGCTCGGGATCTGAGCGCCGGGGATCCGGATCAGTTTGCCCGCCGAGCTCATCATCGCCACCTCGTGCTCCGAGGAGATCATCGCGGCCGAGACGATCCGGCCCGTCTTCGGCGTCAGCCGCATCGCGGCGACACCCTTGCCCCCTCGCCCCTGCTTCGGGAAGCTCTGGAGCTTCGTCCGTTTGCCGAGGCCGCGGGCCGCGACGATGAACAGGTCGTGGCCGTCGTGGACGACCTCGGAGGCGACGATCCGGTCGCCCTTGCCGAGTCGGATCCCAATGACGCCGGCCGCCTGGCGGCCCATCGAGCGGACATCGTTCTCGTCAAAGCGGATCGCCTGGCCGTCGACGGTGACCATCACGATGTCGTTCTTGCCGCTCGTCATCCGGACCCAGGCCAGCTCGTCCCCCTCTTCGAGCCCGATCGCGATCAACCCCGACGAGCGGACCGACTGGAACTGGTCGAGGCTGGTCCGCTTGATCCGGCCGAGCCGGGTCGTGAAGAAGAGGTGCTTGGCCGACGAGAAGTCCTTGATCTTGAGCAGCGTCGTCACCGTCTCGTCGGGCTGCATGTTGATCAGGTTGATGATCGGCACCCCGCGGGCGGTCCGCCCCGCGTCCGGCAGCTCATGGACCTTGAGGTGGTAGACCTTGCCCCGGTTGGTAAAGACCAGCAGCGAGTCGTGGGTGTTGGCGGCCAGGATGTGCTTGACCGCGTCCTCGTCGCGCATGGTGACGCCGGTCACCCCCTTGCCGCCGCGGTGCTGGGTGCGGAAGTGGGTGTCGAGGCTGCGCTTGATGTAGTTGCGGGTGGTCAGCGTCACCAGGACGTTGACCTCGGGGATCAGGTCGTCCTCGGAGAGGATCCCGGTCGAGTCCTTGATCTCCGTCCGCCGGGCGTCGCCGTACTTCTCTTTGAGCGCCGCCAGATCCTGGCGGATCACCGCCAGGACCAGCTTGGGGTCGGCCAGGATCGCTTCCAGCCGCGAGATCTCGGCCCGGACCTCCTTCAGCTCGTCCTCGACCTTCTTGCGCTCGAGGGCGGCGAGGCGGGCCAGCCGCATGTCGAGGATCGCGTTGGCCTGCACCTCGGAGAGGGAGAACCCCTTCATCAGGTTGCGCCGCGCCGTCTCGGTGCTCTGCGATCGGCGGATGGTGGCGATCACCGCGTCGATGTTGTCGAGCGCGATCTTCAGCCCTTCGAGGACGTGGGCGCGGCGGCGGGCCCGCTCCAACTCGAAGCGGGTGCGCCGGGTGACGACCTCCTGGCGGTGGCCGATGTACTCCTGGAGCGCCCGCTTCAGGGTCAGCACCCGCGGCTGGGTGCCGTTCTCGACCAGCGCCAGCATGTTGACGCCGAAGGTCTGCTGGAGCGCGGTGTGCTTGAACAGGTTGTTGAGGACCTTCATCGGCTGGGCGTCGCGCTTCAGCTCGATGATCGCCCGCATCCCGGAGCGGTCCGACTCGTCGCGGAGGTCGCGGATGCCGTCGAGCTTGCCGTCCTTGACCAGCTCGGCGATCCGCTCCAGGAGGGCGGCCTTGTTGACCTGGTAGGGCAGCTCGGTGACGATGATCTGGTAGCCGCCGCGGGGCGCCTCCTCAACGAAGGCGCGGGCCCGGATGACGACCCGGCCGCGGCCGGTGGCGTAGGCCGCCTTGATCCCCTCGCGGCCGAGGATGATGCCCCCGGTCGGGAAGTCGGGCCCCTGGACGATCTCCATCAGTTCGTCGATCGAGGCATCGGGGTTGTCGATCAGGGCGACGACGGCGTCGCAGATCTCGTGCAGGTTGTGGGGCGGGATGTTGGTCGCCATCCCGACGGCGATGCCGGCGCCGCCGTTGATCAGCAGGTTCGGCAGCCGCGCCGGGAGGACCTTCGGCTCCTCGGTCGAGGCGTCGTAGTTCGGCCCGAAGTCGACCGTCTGCTTGTCGATGTCGGCCAGCAGCTCGTCGGCGATCGCGGTCAGGCGCGCTTCCGTGTAGCGCATCGCCGCCGCGCCGTCGCCGTCGACCGAGCCAAAGTTGCCCTGGCCGTCGACGAGGGGGTAGCGGAGGTTGAAGTCCTGCGCCATCCGGACCAGGGTGTCGTAGACGGAGCTGTCGCCGTGGGGGTGGTAGCTCTTGAGCACCTCGCCGACGATGCCGGCGCTCTTGCGGTAGCGGGTGTTGGAGCGGAGGCCCATCTCGGACATCGCGTAGAGGACCCGGCGGTGGACCGGTTTGAGGCCGTCCCGGGCGTCCGGCAGGGCGCGCTGGACGATGACGCTCATCGCGTAGTCGAGGTACGACGTGCGCATCTCGGTATCGATGCTGGCCAGCCGAACGTTGCCGATTTCCACGCGGCGTTTCCCCTCTGATGGCACGCGTCTGCGGTGTCCCAAGCGGACATAAGTATACCAGCGGCGACCCATGTTGACGAATCAGAACCACGTACGGACGCGGAGAAACGGCGTGATCCGGGAGTTCGGGATGCCGGCTTCGGTACTTCCCGCTACTCCACCGTTGGAGCGCCCCGCAAGGGTTGGTCGGCGGGGCGAGTTCCCCGCTCTTCCCACACTTGATGCTCCTCGAGCACCTGCCACGATGGTGCGGCCAAGGGACCTTGCCGGGGCAAACCCGACGTCTCAACCCGCCCTGGCCGCGGGGGCGGTGGGACTTGACAGTAACGCGGGGGCATGTACCGTGTAATCGCTGGAAAGCGCTCGGGTCACGTCGGATGGTTTCGGCGCGCGATCAAGGAGGGCACGATGGCCGAGGCAACGGTTCCGTCCTGGAGCATCGCCGGCGAGTACTTCGAGAACTGCAACTGCGCGGTGGCCTGCCCCTGCATCTTCTCCACCAACCCGCCGTTCGCCTCCACGCCGACGGAGGGGGCCTGCGAGGTCGGGTTCGCCTTCCACCTCGACCGCGGCTCGTTTGGCAACGCGACGCTGGACGGCCTCAACGCCGCCATGATCGCCCGCACCCCGGGGCCGATGATCGAGGGCAACTGGACGGTCGCGCTTTACCTCGACGAGCGGGCCGACGAGCCGCAGCGGGAGGCCCTGCAAGCCATCTTCTCGGGGGCGGCCGGGGGGACCATGGGGATGTTTGCCCCCCTCATCGGCGAGGTCCTGGGCGTCCGTGCGGTGCCCATCACCTACCGCTCCGAGGGCCGGCGGCGCTCCGTCGAGATCCCCGGCGTCATGGACTTTGCCGTCCGCCCGATCCTCAGCGCGATGGGCGAGGACAAGGAGATGGTCGCGACCAACGCCCACCCCTTTGCTCCGGACGGCGTCGTCATGGCCGTCGGCGAGCCGGGAAGCACCTGGGCCGACTACGGGCTGCGCTGGGACAACTCCGGCAAGAACGGCCATTACGCCCCGATTCGCTGGTCCAACGGCTAGCACGAGGTGGCCCGGTCCGCCCCTCCCCCATCACCGGCCGCCCCCGGCTCGGGCTCCTGGTGGGACGTCCAGTCTCCGCTCGATCGAGGACGCCTCGCGCTCCTGGTGGCCTTGGTCGTCCTGACCCTCGGCGCCTGGGGGGTGACCGTCTACCAGGCCCGGACGATGCCGATGTCGATGGGCATCGTCGCCCCGGACCTTGCCGAGCCGGTTGCCCCCGTTACAGCCGACGGCGGTGCAGCCATGGTCGCGATGCCGGGGATGGCCGAGATGCCCGGCATGGCTCCCGCCGAACCGGCCGCCGAACCGGTGCTGGAGGACGCTCCCACCTCGATGTCCGGGATGCCCGGGATGTCCGACGGGGGTCCGTCGTGGAACCTCTTCGTCGCCTTTCTCGTCGCTTGGGCGGTGATGATGGCGGCGATGATGTTCCCGGCCGCCGCCCCCATGCTCCTGCTGTTCCAGACCGTCTCGGCGCAGCGGCGGGCGCGGGGCGGCGCCTTCGTCCCAACCTGGGTCTTCGCCGCCGGCTACCTGCTGGTCTGGACGGCGGTTGGGGTGGTGGCCTACGGGCTCGTCCAACTCGGCAGCGACGTGGCGAGCCGCTTGAACCCGGCGGAGCGGGGAGCGTGGGCGCC
Source organism: uncultured Thermomicrobiales bacterium (assembly GCA_902806345.1). GTDB lineage: Bacteria > Chloroflexota > Chloroflexia > Thermomicrobiales > UBA6265 > CADCWF01. The sequence goes on along the minus strand of CADCWF010000302.1, from coordinate 13,714 downwards.
GGTCGCGCTCGGGGCCTCGCTGGTCCTCGCCGGGGTCTATCAGTTCACCCCCCTCAAGAGCGTATGCCTCCGCCACTGCCAGACCCCGTTTGGCTTCGTGATGGGACACTGGCGGGACGGCTCGACGGGCGCGCTGCGGATGGGGATCATCCACGGCGCCTATTGCCTGGGCTGCTGCTGGGCGCTGTTCGCCGTGCTGGTGGCGGCCGGGGTGATGAGCCTGGCCTGGATGCTGCTCCTGACGCTGGTCGTCTTCGCGGAGAAGGTGCTCCCGGTCGGACGGCGAGTATCACTGGCCGTGGGCGCCGCGTTCCTGGTGCTCGGCGTCCTGGTCGCGACCCGTGCCGTGGCGATGCCATGGACGGTCTGATGCGCCAGCCGTCCGAACCGTCCCGCTGCCCTTAGCGAAGCCCACACCCCCTTCCCCCCAATTGAAAAGGAGGGAGGCGGGGGCGGGGACTTGGCCGATGATGACGCCCCCGAATCACCCGGGTGGGGGGTCTGCCGACGGAAACAGGTAGCCGATCGCCGGGCGGCCCTAGCCGTCCGTCGCGAAGGCGCCGCCGCCGGTCGCGTTGCTGCCCTGGTCGTCACCGGTCGCGACCGAGGTGCCCCCGTTGGCGCCGATCTCCCCGAGCGCCGCGCCCGACTCCTCGGGCGAGACCACGGTGAACGAGCCCCCCGTGGCGCCGACGGCGATGCCGGCGAGACCGACCTGCTCCTGGACCGCGGCCGCGATCGCCTCGGCCGACGGCAGATCCTGGGCGGCTGCCGGCCCGCCGGCGGCGAGCGCCAGGCCGAGACCGGCGACGACGGCCTGCCGCCAGGCGGAACGCCTGGATCGGCGATCCTGGTGCATCTGTTGCATCTGTTGCATGTGGAGCCTCCTCTCGACGTGCGATTCATGCCCCGGCCACGGTTGGCCTCAGGGCGTTGCGGGCGGGGCGAGCGACGTGCCGCACTCGGTGCAGAACTTGGCGGCCGCCGCGTTCTGGGTGCCGCATTGCGGGCAGGTGATGGTCGCCGCGGCGACCTGCTGGGCGGTGCCGCAGTTCGGGCAGAAGCGGGCGCCGTCCGGCACGTCGAACCGGCAGTTCGGGCAGGGGTGGGTGGCCACCGCGGCGGCGGGGGCGGGTTGCGCCTGGCCCGCCGCCGGTTGGGCGAAGGCGTCGCGCATCGTCTGCGCCATCACGGTGCCCATCCCAAGTCCGGCGCCGACGCCGACCCCGGCCTCCGCGGCGCCGCCCCCGCCGCCGCCTTTGGCGACGTCCCCGAGGGCCTGGGCGGTCTTGAACTGGACGTAGGTGTTCATGTCGCCGATGGCGGCCATGCCGGAGCGCTCGTCGATCCGCTGCTGCACCTCCTCCGGCGGCGTCACCGCCGAGATCTGGAAGCCGCGCAGCTCCAATCCGAGGCGGGCGAAATCGTCCGAGAGGGCGTTGCGGGTCGCCGTCGCGATCTCGCCGGTCATCGACTGGATGTCGAGGATCGAGGTCTGGACGCCGCCGAGGAGGTCGTTGAACTCGTTGAGGATGATGCCCCGCAGGTACTCCTCGATGGCACCGGTCGCGTAAGCGCCGCGGGTGCCGACGATGTCGGTAACGAAGAGCTGGGGGTCGGCGACCCGCATCGCGTAGGTGCCGTAGGCGCGGAGCCGGATCATCCCGAACTCTTTGTCCCGGTAGACCAGCGGCTGCGGCGTCCCCCACTTGAGGTCGGTGAACTCCCGCATCGAGACGAAGTAGACCTCGGCGGTGAAGGGCGAGCGTCCCCCGAAGGGCAGCCCGATCAGCCCACCCAGGAGGGGGATGTTGTCGGTCGAGAGGGTGTGGCGGCCGGGGCCGAAGACGTCGAGCGCCTTGCCGTCACGGAAGAAGACCGCCCGCTGCGACTCGCGGACGATCAGTTGCGAGCCAAGTACGAACTCGCCGGCGCCGATCTCCGGCTCCCGCCGCACGATCTCGTCGGAGCGCTCGTTCGGGTGCTCGATGACGTCGATGATGGCCATGCCGACCTCCAGCCTCTCTGCCGTCGTCGGGGCGGTGCCGCGGCGCCGACCGGCGCCGCCCCCGCCTCCCTACCCCTGGCGCGTGGCGCTCGCCTCGCCGGCGGTCAACTCGCCGGCGACCGGTGCACCTTCGCCAAGCGCGGGCGAACCGAAGCCGGAGCCGGACTTCAGCGCCGCCAGCTCCGACTCGATGTCGTCGTCCATGTCCAGTTCGCGGAACTGGGCCTCGTAGCTCTCGTCCCCCACCTCCAGGGCGGCGGCGGCCTGGGCCTCGGTCGAGCGGATCTTGCGCTCCATCCGCTCCAGGTCGGAGGTCGGGTCGAGCGGCTGGAAGACCGTCGCCGTCACCGTCGAGGCCACCTGCTGCTGCGCCTCGGCCCGCCGCTGCCGGGCGACCAGGGCGTCGCGCTGGCTCAACGTCGACTGGTACTTCGCCTCGAGCTGGCGGAGCTGCTCCTTCAGCTTGGCGACCGCGTCGCGCTGGGCGCGGAGCTGCTCGTCGTAGACGCGGGCGTTGCTCTCGCTGTCGCGGCGGCGGCGGAGCGCCTCGCGGGCGAGGTCGTCCTTGCCGGCGGCGACCGCGCGCTGGGCCTTGGCCCCCCACTCGCTCGCGAGGGTAGTCGTCTCGGCGACATCGGCCTCGAGCTCTTTCTGCTGGGCGATCATCGCCGCCACCTGCTCGCGGGCGGTCCGGATGTTGTCGCTCATGTCCCGGATGTACTGGTCGATCAGCTTGTCCGGGTCTTCGGCCCGGTCGAGCAGGTCGTTGACGTTGGCCCGGATCAACTGCGACATGCGGTCGAAGATGCCCATTGTTCCTCCGAAGTCGTCAGTCGTGAGTCGTGAGTCGTGGGTCGTAGCGCCGCCTACTCGCCGAGGGGACGGCCGAAGATCTCGACATCGTCGGGGTGGACGCCGACGCCGGCGAAGGCCTGGCGCTCGCCTCCCCCCCAATCCAGGGTCACCTCCCGCGCCGCCGGTTCCTGGGCGCCGCGCAGCACGATGAAGCGCACTGGGCGGACCCCGGACGAGCCCCCGGCGCCGACCACCTCGCCGCTGCCATCGCCCTCGGCGGCGACGGTGTAGGGGACGCCGGCCAGGGTCTGCTCCTCCCCGGCGGGAGGCGCGTCCACCGGCGAGAGGCGGGCGAGCCCGATCTCGGCGTCCTCCGGCACGAAGAGCCACTCCTCCGGCGCCGATGAGAGCCGGAACAGGCGGAAGGCCGACGGGCCGCCGACACCGATCTTGGCCTCAACCACGAAGTCGTCGCCGAGCACCGCCAGCGCCACCCCGTGGTCGAGCTCCCAGGCCGCGTGGGGGAGCCCGGGCGTCTCCGCCGAGAGGGCGGCAAGCGCGCGCTCCCGCTCCACCGGCTTGCCGGTCTCGACGATCCGGCCACGGAGGTCGAACCGGGCCAGCAGCTTGCGCGCCCCCTCGGTGCCCTGGCGGGCGGGCGCCGCCGTATCGCCGCCCGCTGCGAGGGCCTGCTCCAGCGCGGCGACCGGCGCCTCTATCTCGGCAACGCCGCTCGCCAACCCCTGATCGAATTGACGGAGCTGCTCGACCATCCCGGGGTCCGGGTCCAGCTCGGCGAAGAGCCCGGCGTAGCCATAGGTGGCCGTCCGCAGGCGGTCGACGAAGTGGTCCAGCGTCTGGGCGAACTCGTCGACCGGGCCGACCTCGACGATCTTCCGCTCGTCGGCCAGCCGCCGGGCCACGGCCCTGACCCGGCCGACGAGGGCGCCGTAGGTGGCACCGAGGTCGTCCCGGATCCGGCGGTCCTCCTCCCGGATCCGCTCTTCGCCGGCGGCGCCCCGGTAGCGCAGGATGGCGCCGACCAGACCGGGGCCGGGTTGGCTCGCTCCGTCCGCCCGAAAGACCATGGTGCCCCTCCTCTGCCGCTCGCCGCGTCCGCCCGGCTCGCGCCCGGCCGCCCGGATCACCGTTACCCTTGCAGGAAAATCTCCGCCCCGCAGTAGGGGCAGACGATCAATCCCTTGCCGGCCAGCTCCAGCTTGCCACCGCAGTTCGGGCAGGTGCCCCTCCCCTGCAGCTGCGACGCCTCTAAGCTGTAGAGGACGCCCTTCTTCCAGTCGACGTAGCCGCTGAAGAGGCCGCGGCCGACCAGGGCGTGGAGGTCGTCCTCGACCTCCTGGCGGCTGGTGTTCATCTCGAGGACGAGATCGGGGATGGCGACCTGGCCGCGGGTGGAGACGATGTCGAGCAGCTTGCGCTGACCGGCGACCTCCGCCTGCTCGCGCGCCTCCGCCCCGCCGCGGACGAGGAAGTAGATGCCGAAGCCGACCAGCGGCAACACGATGACCGCGAAACCGAGCACCCCGCCGAAGAGCGCGCCCGACGTCTCGAGGGTCCCCTCGCGAAGCCCGGCGCTCAGCCAGAGCGCCAGCAGGACGCCGATGACGACGCCGGCGGCGAGCAGGATGATCCCCAGCAACCGCGCGGTCGGCGTCATCGGTTTGTCTGCTCTCCGGCCATGGCACCCTTCCCGGCGACCGCGCCGCGGTGCCGCCCCACAGGGTACCCCACGGGACGCGCCGCGGTCGCGTTTCGCGGCCGGACGAAGGTCACCCCGCGGTTGAGAGCCCTTCGGGCGCGGGCACCAGGGCGAACATGATCTCCCCGCGGCAGGCCAGCTCGCCGTCGACCGTGGCGGTGCCGGTGCCGGTTCCGATGCCGCGTCGGACCTGGCCGATCTGGACCTCCAGGCGGAGGGTGTCGCCGGGGCGGACCTGGCGCTTGAAGCGGACCTTGTCGATGCCGGCGAAGAGGGCCAGCTTGCCGTTGCCGGCGTCCGTGGTCAGCATCGCCACCGCGCCGACCTGGGCCAGCGCCTCGACGATCAGGACGCCCGGCATGACGGGATAGCCCGGAAAATGGCCGGCGAAGAAGGGCTCGCCAACGGTGACGTTCTTCAGGCCGACGGCCCGGCTCCCCGGTTCGAGCTCCAGGATCCGGTCGACGAGCAGGAAGGGGTAGCGGTGGGGGATGATCCCCTGGATTGCGACCGCGTCGAGCGGCAGCGCCAACCCGTCGCCGTTCGGTTCCGCCATGGTGCTGGTGCCCCTCCCCTCGGCCGCCGGGCCGGGCGGCGAGTCTAGGAGCGGCGGCGGGAGGTGTCAATCGCCAAAGCGCCGAGCGCCGTGTTGGCTGACGGTCGGCCCGCACTCCGACCCTCACCCCCGCCGACCGCGACCCGGTGCCAAATCCGCTTCTCGCTCACCTCCGCCTCGTGCCCGAGAGTTGATCGAGTTGAGACAGATACCGATCCGGCACTCGTTTGGCAGGGGGACGGCCCGCCGTTCGCCTCTCGGGAGAACCCGAAACCACGGGGGCAGGAACCGTCTCGGCGGGGGATAACGCGACAATCGGCGGCGCGACAAGGGAAACCACGTCCCGTGGGCCGCGGGAGGGAACGGCAGGAATGGTCGGAAAGGTCGCGGTGCTCGGGGCCGGCAGTTGGGGCACCACGCTCGCGGTCGTCGCGGCGCGCGCCGGGCGATCGGTCGCGCTGTGGGAGCGGACCCCGGAGCGTGCCGCGGAGATCGAGCGGACTCGGCGCAACGCGCGCTTCCTGCCGGACCTCCTGTTGCCGCCGACCGTGACGGTCACGTCCGATCTGGCGGCGGCGTGCGACGGCGCCGCCGTCGTCCTGCTCGTCGTGCCGACGCACGCCATGCACGAGACGGCCGCCGCCTTCGCCGCGCTCGGGGTGTCTCCCGTCGTGGCGAGCGCCGCCAAGGGGTTGGAGCGTAGCTCTCTCCTCCGGATGACGGAGACGATCGCCGCCGCCGCGCCGCACCTGCCGCCGGAACGGATCGCCGCCATTTCGGGGCCGAACCTGGCGGGCGAGATCGCCGCCGGCCAGGCGGCGGCCACCGTCGTCGCGGCACCGGACCCGGACGCCGCCGAGGCGGTCCGGACCGCGCTGATGACGAGCCGGTTCCGCCTCTACACCCACGACGACGTGGTCGGGGTCGAGATCGCAGGCGCCCTGAAGAACGTGATCGCCCTCGGCGCCGGGATGGGCGACGCCCTCGGCGCCGGCGACAACGCCAAGGCCGCCTTCGTCACACGCGGCCTCGCCGAGATCGCCCGCCTCGGCGTCGCGCTCGGGGCCAATCCGCTCACCTTCGCCGGCCTGGCCGGGATCGGCGACCTGATCGCCACCTGCGCCAGTCCGCTCTCGCGCAACCGCCGCGTCGGCCAGATGTTGGCACGGGGGATGACCGCCGCCGACGTGCAGCAACAGTTAGGTCAGGTGGCTGAAGGGATCGCGACCGCCGAGGCGGCCTGGGAGCTGGGGCGGCGACTCGGGGTCGACCTCCCGATCACGGAGCAGGTCCGGTCCGTCGTCTGGGACGGCAAGCCGCCGCTCGCCGCCGTCGCCGACCTGATGGGCCGCGAGCCCCGCCACGAACTCGATGGGATGACCGCCGATCGGTAGATTCTTTCAACATCTTGGAATCTTGGGCGACCAGTGCTCGAGCAAGCCGGGCGGAGTCTTCGGTCGCCGCGATCAAAGGCGAGGCTGCTTTGCGGTGTGGTACGAGATTCCGGTGAACGGCTTCGGTAGCCGGAGGTGAGCCCTGATCCGAATCCCCTCCTGTGGGAGGAAGCGGGGAGTTCCGCCAACCGCGATGCCATAGCGGTGCAACTGGATTCCGTACGATCGGTGGACGGCCGGATTCCGCGTGGAAGATGGAGGCGGCCACTGAAACTGGGTCCCCATAGCGGAGGTCGTCCTGGGCGAATCGTCGAGACTCCCGCCGGAACCGGTAGCACCGGGGTGGCTCCGGACCGCCGGCGCCGCGGTTCCGCCCCCGGTGCTGGTGCTGCTGGCCGTCGGCGCCTACCAGCTCGGCGCCGCCTTCGCCAAGGAGATGTTCGCGGCGGTCGGTCCCGCCGGCGCCGTGTTCTTGCGCTTCGCCCTCGGAGCGGCCGTGCTGCTCGTGCTCCGGCGGCCCCGTCTCCACGGCCACGGGCGCGAGGCGTATGGCCTCGCCCTCATGTTCGGCCTCTCCATCGCCGGGACCACCCTGGCCCTGTTCGCCGCGCTCGATCGCATCCCACTCGGTCCGGCCGTCGCCATCCAGTTCGTCGGGCCGCTTGCGGTCGCGGTCGCCGGCTCACGTCGTCCGCTCGACGTCGCTTGGGTGGCGCTCGCGGGTGTCGGCATCGCGCTCTTCGTTCCCTGGGGAGGGGGCGGGTTGGACCCGGTCGGGATCGCGCTGGCGCTGGTGGCCGGGGGCGGCTGGGCCTCCTACATCCTGCTCGCCTCTCGCGCTGGTCGCGTCTTCCCGGGCAACCTCGGGCTGGTGCTGGCGATGGTCATCGCGGCGCTGGCGCTCGCCCCGACTGGGTTCGCCAGCGGCGGGGCGGCGCTCGCCTTCCCCTCGGTGCTCGCGACCGGGTTCGTCGTCGCCCTGCTCTCCACGATCGTCCCCCTCTCGCTGGAGTACGAGGCCCTCAAGCGCCTGCCGCCGCGGGTGTATGGAGTGCTGGTCAGCCTCGAGCCCGCGGTCGGCGCGCTGGTCGGGCTGGTGGTGCTGGGCGAGTCGCTCGAAGCGCGCACGCTGGTCGCGGTCGTCCTCGTCACCGTCGCTGCCACCGGCGCCGCGTTGACGAACCGGGAGCGGTGAGGTGGCCGCCGTGCCCGCCTCCCTCGCGCGCTCAACCGAGGCCCCACCCCTCGCTCTCCCTCAGCGGCACGAGCTGCTCCCGGCCGGGGCCGACACCGACCAGGCTGACTGGTGCTCCGATCTTCTCTTCGAGGGCGGCAACGTAGGCGCGGGCGTTGGGCGGCAGGTCGTGCGAGGCGCGGATCGCGGTCGTCTCCTCCAGCCACCCCGGCAGGGTATCGAAGACCGGCGTGGCCGCGGAGACGTGATCCTCTCGGGCTGGCAGGTGGGAGACCGGTCCGGCCGCGGTTTCGTAGGCGACCCCGATCCGGATCTCGGGGAAGGCGTCCAGCACGTCGAGCAGCGTCAGCGCCACCTCGGTGACGCCGTTGAGGCGGGCGACCGAGCGGGCGGCGACGGCGTCGAACCACCCGGTGCGGCGGGGTCGTCCGGTCGTCGTGCCGTACTCGCGACCCCGCTCCCGGATGGCGGCGCCGGCCTCGTCGAACAGCTCGGTCGGCATCGGCCCGGAGCCGACGCGGGTCGCGTAGGCCTTGAAGACGCCGATCACCCGACGGACCTGGGTGGGTGCCACCCCGGCGCCCTGGCAGGCCCCGGCCGCCGTCGGCGACGACGACGTGACGTAGGGATAGCTCCCGTAGTCAACATCGAGCATCGCCCCCTGGGCGCACTCGACGACCACCTCGCGGCCCGCGGCCAGGGCGTCCTGGACGACGACCTCGGCGGCGACGACGTAGGGGCGCAGCCGCTCGGCGGCGGCGGCGAGACCGTCGAGGATCGGTCCGGCGTCGAGGGGGGCGGCGCCGTAGACGCCCGCCAGCAGCGCGTTCTTCTCGTCGAGCGCGGCGAAGATCCGGTGCCGGAGCGACTCCGTGTCGAGCAGGTCGGCAACCCGGATGCCCTTGCGGGCGACCTTGTCCGCGTAGGCGGGGCCGTTGCCGGTCCGCGTCGTCCCGATCTCGTCGTCCTCCCGCCGCTCCTCTTCTAGCCGGTCGAGCAGCGGGTGCCAGGGCATGACGACGTGGGCGCGGTCGGCGATCCGCAGGTTGGAGAGGTCGACTCCCCGTCCTTCGAGGCCGTCCATCTCGGCCAGCAGCTTGGCAGGGTCGAGCGCGACGCCAGCCCCGACGACGCAGGTGCAGCCGGGATGGAGGATGCCGGAGGGGATTAGATGGAGCTTGAAAACGCCCCGCTCCGTCTCGACGGTGTGGCCCGCGTTGGCGCCTCCGTTGGCCCGGACGACCATGCCGGCCCGCGCCGCCAGGGCGTCGGTCAGCTTGCCCTTGCCCTCGTCGCCCCACTGGCCGCCCATAACGATCGTCGCCGGCACCCGCCGTCCCTCCCGTTGCCGCCCGCTCGTCCCTCGCCCAGGCTCGGAGGGCTCGGTCTCCAGGTAACGGGGCGGTCGCGCCAAGAGCCTCCACTCCTCGCCCCCTCCCGCTGCCGCGGGCGAGGGGAGAACCGGCGCCTGCGGATCACCTCCCGCTCCCTCGCCCACCCCGCGGGCCAGCACTCCTGGCGGGGCGGCCCGCGAGCGTTTCGATTGTGTCGATCTTCGGTCGACCAATGGTGGGTGGTCAAGCCCGCCGGGCAGGCCCGGCCCGGAATCCCTCGACCCAGTCCGAGATGCCGGGTGGAGTTCGCCGGCAACGTCGCCGAGATCGTGACCCCGGCGGATCGCCGGTCGGTTCAGTTGCTACCCGGACCCGATCGGGCGCGACCACCCCTGGTTATTCTTTGAGCCGAAACCCACGGCGCGGCTCGCGGGGCCGACCCGCCGCTCCGGTCACCCGAGGTGGAGCAGCAGCCGCGCCCCGAGCGCGGCGGTCGGCGGCAGCGGACGCGTCGCGTCCAGGAGCAAGCGCACCCGGTTCGGGTCGCTCAGGAACCGCTGCGCCCACAACTCGGCCCGCAACCACGGACCAAACCGGCGGCGCAGCGAAACGGCGTATGGTCGGAGTGCGCCAGCTTCGGCCTCTCCCGATGCGAGGGCGCGTGCCAGGGCTCGCCCGGCGTGGGCGCCGGAGTCGAGCGCGAAGGCGATGCCGGCCCCGGTCAACGGCCCGACCAACCCGGCGGCCTCCCCGGCCACAACCAGGCGGTCCGCGACCAGCCGGCGGCGGCGCGGCCCGAGATCGAGCGGCCACGATCGCGGATCTTGGATCGGCCTGGCCCCGGCGAGCCAGATGGCGGCCGGGGAGGCAGGGTCCTCGGTGTACCGCGCGTAGAGTTCGCGGAGGTGCTCGGCCTCGCCCTCGCCCGGGCGGACCAGCGTGCCGACCCCGACGTTGGCGCCGCCGTCCGGGAGCGGGAAGATCCAGCCATATCCGGGCAGCACCCACCGGTCGAGCGAAAAGACGATCCGGTCCGGCGGTGCGGCGACGTTCCCAAAATAGCCGCGGAGGGCGATCCCCCGCGGCGGATCGCCCGCCTGCGGCGCGGTGGCGACATCGGCGGCGACGCGGCAGCCGTACCCCCCGGCGAGGACGACACCGCCGGCCAAGATCTCCTCTCCCCCGCCTGGCCCCTCGACGCGAACGGTCCGCCCCTCCGGTTCCGGAGGGCCGACAGAGCGGACGGTTCCTTGCCGCACCACGGCCCCGGCCCGCTCGGCGGCCCGCACCATCGCCTGGTCGAAGACAACCCGCGGCACCACCCGCGCGTCCGAGCGCCGCAGCGGCATCCGGCCGAGCGCCGTCACTGGCACGAGATCGAGCGCGCCCCCGTCCGCGGTAACGTGCGCGCCGGCGAGGCGGGAATAGGGAGCCAGATCCGCCTCGGCGATGCCGAGGGACCGCGCCCAGGCCATCGCCCTGGCGCCGATCAGGTCCCCGCAGGGCTTGTCTCGGGGGAAGGCGGCCCGGTCGAGCAGCAGCACCTCGCGGCCGGCCCGCGCCAGCTCCACCGCCGCCGCGCTCCCCGCCGGCCCCGCCCCGACCACGACGACATCGACGGTTTCGGCCACCGGCGGCTCCCCTCGCGACACGCGTCCGTCCGGAGTATGGCCGTTGGCAGCTCCCCGGTCCGCCGCGACCACGTTGCCTCGGCGCCGCGCCTCGGCCATCCGGGCGACCAGCGTGCCGTGTACCACGAGGCACCACCTCTGCCGCCGAAGACTCCCGTTTACCGGAGGCGCAGCGGATCGAACGGATGAAGCGCGGCCATCAGCGCACCGCCGGAGAGGACGACGACGGACGCCCCGATCAACGCGGGCTCGAACCCCCGCGAGCGGTCGGAGACGATCCCCGCGACCAGCGGCCCGATCACCTGGCCAATCCCGAAGGCGGCCGTGAGCAGCCCGATCAGACCGGCCGACCGCCCCGGCGCGAGGTGCCCGGCGAGCGCCAGGGTAAGCGCCGTGATGCCGGCAAACGTGCCGCCGAACAGCATCGCGGCGGCGACCGCGGCGCCGACCCTGCCGACCAGAGGGAGGACGATGCCGGCCGCCTGGAGGGCGTAGGCGACGGCCAGGGCCCGGGCATATCCGACACGCCCCGCCACCCCGGTCCAGAAAATGCTCGAGGGGATGACCGCCAACCCGACGACCACCCAGATGTTGGCCCCGAGCCCGCCCAGCCCGGGCATCCGCTCTACGATGGCAACCAGGAAGGTCCCGGTGACGATGTAGCCGACGCCTTCCAGGAAGTAGGCCGCGAAGAGCAGCCATAGCGCCGGACTCCGACCGGTCGCCGGAACCCACGAGGCGGCATCGGTCGTTGAGGCGGTCGCCTTGGGGGCCGGCAGCCAGCCCCAGGTTGGCGCGAACGCGACACCGGCGAGCAGGGCAAGGAGCAGCCAATCGCCGCGCCAGCCGACGGCGCTGCCGGTGGCGCCGACGACGATCCCGGACGCCGCGATCCCGAGTCCGACCCCGGTGAAGAGCCAACCCGACGACGACGTCCGGCCCTGGGTTCGCAAGTCGTCCAGGACGAGTCCGGACGCGAGGACGAAGACCCCGGCGCTGCCGAGCCCCGCGACGAAGCGGACGACGCTCCAGGCGGCAAGCCCGGTGGTGACCGCCATCAAGGCGGTGGTGGCGACGACCGTAATCGCAGCGACGCGGACGGCGCGGACACGCGCGCCGGGTGGAACGGCGAGGGCGGCGGCCAGCGCCCCCGCAAGGTAGCCGGCGTAGTTGGCCGAGGCAAGCAGTCCGGCCTCCGCCGGGCCGAGGCCGCCCGCCTCCAGCATCGCGGGAAGGATCGGCGTGTAGGCGAAGCGCCCGATGCCCATCGCCGCCGCCAGGGCGGGGATGCCGGCGAGCAACGGGCGGAGGCGACTTGCACGTGAGCGGGTTGTCGGGGTCATCGGTCGTCTCCGGACCGGGGGCCGGTCGCGGATCGACCGCGACGGTTTCGGCCGGTCCCGTCCCCAACCCATGCTTACCTCGCCGGCGCAACGAGCAGCATTCGGGCACAGGCAGCGAAGCGCACCGAATGGACGGCGCTCCCCCAATCGCTCTCCGGAGGCTTCACGAACCGGAGCGTCGACGGCGCGCAGCCGGCGGCCGCCGTCAGCACCGGGGCTTGTCGCGTCGGGCTGCCCTATCTCCCGCCGCTCGTTATCCTTTGCCGACGACCGCCACGGACGGCGATTCTACAATACTGGAGGGCTCCAATTTATGATCCTCGACGAGGTGCGGCGGGCCGAGGCGCGGGAGGCGACCATTGCGATCCGCTTCGGCGCCCGGGTGCGGGCGATGCGGCTCGACCGGGGTATGACCCTCGACGCCCTCGCCGCCGCCGCCGGCATCAGTCGGGCATCGCTCTCCAACCTGGAGCGGGGGGAGCACAGCCCGTCGCTGACCGCCGCCACCAACGTCGCCCGCGCCCTCGGCGTCAGCCTCGGCGAGTTGCTCGGGGAGGAGGACCGGCGGCCGGTGGTGACGATCCCGGAGGCAGAGCGCCCGGTCTTCCGCGACCCGGCGACGGGGATCGAGCGGCAATTGCTCTCACCCGCCTTCGCCGGCCGGGGGATCGAGTTCATCCGGGCCACCCTGCCGCCGGGAACGGCGACCGACGAGATCCGCCCCTACCACCCCGCCGTCGACAAGTACCTGGTGGTCGAGACCGGCACCCTCCGGGTCGTCATCGGTGGCGAGGTCCACGTCCTCGGCACCGGCGACGCCTTCTACTTCCGCGCCAGTGCCTCCCACCGGTTCGCGAACGCCGGCCCCGAGCCGTGCAGCTACCTAGCGGTGCTGGACTACGCGCCGTTCGGCTGAGCCAGAAGCCCCGGAACACCGGCGTCCTCGATGGGCGATCCCTCCCCAACAACCTGGCTCGCGGGTGAGGGAGAAGAGAGCCGGGGTATCCAACCGCCGAAACGGGACCCGGCCGGACGCCGAGGTTTTCGGAGGGATGCCGAACCACCCCCTCCCCCGCGACGCCGGGGAGCGCGGGGTAACGGCCGCGGGCGAGGTTCCGCCTTCGGATGCCGGGATCCTGCGGTCGGATTACCGATGACACCGCGTTCGGGGCCGGTCCGCATCGGCCGGTGCGATCACCGACCGCGAGGATCGTCACCCGGGAGGAACCGGCGGTGCCAGGCTGTCGCGTTCGTTCGGGGTTGCGGCCGCTGGTAGCATGGGGACGGCGTCGGTCTCCGGCGCACGGTGGCCCGGCCGCCGTCACCGTCGAGGGGGTCCCCGATGCACCACCCACGCCGCCCGGCGGCCGTCGCCGCGCTCCTGCTTGGCCTCGCGCTCGCGACCGGAGCGAGCGGGCAGTCGCAGGAGCCGAAGCCGATCCCTCACGGCCAGGAACCGGCCGGGGCGCTCGTCGGCACTCCAGCGGTGGCCGGCGCGCCCTCCGGTACTCCTGACGCCGGACCGACCGAACCGGTCAGCGGTGTCGCCGGCGGCGGCTACACGAGTCCGAACTGGGGCTATTCGCTCTCGTGGGACCCCGCCGTCTGGGTGGTCGAGGGCGAGGCGTCGGAGGAGGGCTACGACGGGCTCAAGCTCGGCACCCCGCGCAGCACCGTCTACCTGGAAGGCTACGCGGCTTATGGGGGCGACGCCGAGGCATGCCTCCAGGCCGCCGTC
>CADCWF010000301.1 GCA_902806345.1 uncultured Thermomicrobiales bacterium | reverse complement strand
AGGGCGCTGGGAGCCGGGGCGGGCCAGTCCGCTCCGTATCGGGCGGGTTTGTACGACGTGCCGCTCACGAGCTGGGCGGTATCCGGCAACGTCTGGGCCGCCTCGTCGTCGAGGGTGAACGTGACGTCGGCAACATCGCCGGTGCCGCCGGCGTCCGCCATCACGCCCTGATTCGTCTGCCCGTGGGCCAACAGCACCGCGACGTCGTCCGGGTTGTTCGACGTGAATTTGTGCAGGGTCAGGTTCACGTCGACGATCTGGCTGCCCTTCTTGAAGCTGACGGGGATCTCCGAGGGATAGGGGTTGGCCGGGCCGTCTCCCGGTCCTGCAAAGGAGACCGCGCCCCCGGCGAAGGACTTCGTTTGCGTCCGGCCGGCTTCGGCGTCGTCGGCCGGGGCCAGCGAGACGGCCGCGGCCGCGACCAGCCCGACCGTCACAAGCCAGGACCGCGTGGGCGTTCGCGCGAACATCTTGGGTGCCTCCTGTTCCTGATGACGGGGTGAGCTACCGTGCGGCGCAACCTGGTGATACGGACTCTGGTCGAAGCGTTCCGGCGTCCGGCGGCGAGCCCTCACCCCCAGCCGCCACCCGCTGCGGCGGGTACCCGGCCTTGCGAGGGCGAGGGTCCCCGAGTGGGAGCGCGGTGCTCCGAGCGAACCCGAAGCGATCGACCGGAGCCCGTATGAGGGAGTCGCGCGGCGGTGGCGAGCCCCAATGAGCCGTCCTCGGCCGGGGCGCGACCGGTCTTCGCCGCCGCCCCCGCCGCCGGCCCCGGGCCGGCGGCGGGGGCGGGACGGGCGGCCTACGTCGGGTCTGGAAGTTCGGGCGGGATGATGCAGATGCCCCGGTTGTTGTTCTGGCAGAGCGGGCAATCCACGCCGAAGTCCTGCGTGCAGCTCGACCCCGGCGGGAAGCCAAGCCCGATGCAGTCGGCGTCCGTCTCGCACTGGTCGCAGGCGCTGGCGTCGCCGAACACGCCGCAGCGGGTACCGCCCTGGAGCCGGCTGTGGCAGACGCCCGTGTGCTTGCCACTGGCATCTTTGCAGAACGGGTCGCCGGCGTTGGCGCAGGAGTCGGCGCCGCTCGCGCAGGTCCCCTGCCCGGTGACGCACGTGCCCTTCGCGCAGATCGCGCCCGAGGGGCAGTCGTCGCTGCGGCAGCAGCGGGACTTCGGGATGCACTTGCCGCGGCACCTCTTCTTGCCGCGCGGACACCTCGCGGCGGCCTCCTCCGACCCGGGGCCGGCGAGCGCGGCGGCCGCGCCGCCGGTCGCCAACGCCCCGGCCACCAGCCGCCGCAGCACCCCGCGCCGGGTCGCCCCGCCCGCCAGGCGCCGCGCCAACGAATCGAACCCTGTCGCGTCCATGGCCATCCGCTCCTCCCGCCGTGGTGAGGCGGGCGTGTCGCTTTGGGCGGGCCGCGCCGAACACATCGGGACCCGCCGCCCCATCATTGCGGCGGCGGGCAGGGCGCGCATCCTCAGAACTATGTAGATCGCGTGGGTAGTTTGCGTTGGCTCCGATCGTCAGCGCTGCCGAGGCGTGCTCGCCGTTGGCTCCGTCGTAGCCGTCCCTATGCATCCCCGTGGGCAACCTGGACCTGGCCGCGTCGGTCCTATCGACCGGCAAGGCGCCGATGGTGCTGCAGGCGTGGCGGCCCGTCCCGGTCGGCAGGCAGCCCGGTCTTCCGTCGGTTCGGCTGCGGGGCGAGGTGCCCGTCGACCCGGCGGGCGGCGACTTCTTTCGGACCGTCATCGAACAACGCAAGCGCGCCGATCCGGCGACCGAGGAAGGGAAGCGGCTGGGGCGCTTCTTGAAGGTGCTCGCCAACAGCGGCGCTTACGGGATCTTCGTCGAGGCCAACCCCCAGGAGCTGCCGCCGGGCGAAACGGTGCCCGTCGCCGTCTACGGCCCGGACGATTCACCGTTCGGGGCGCGGGCGGCGCGGCCGGAGGCCCCGGGCGCGTTCTGCTTCCCGCCGGCGGCCGCCCTCATCACCGCCGGGGCAAAGCTGATCCTCGCCCAGGTCGAGCGGCTGGTCGCCGGCCTCGGCGGGACCCACGTCTTCTGCGACACCGACAGCATGGCGATCGTCGCCTCGGAGGACGGCGGGTTGCTGCCCTGCCCCGGCGGGCCGCACCGGACGGAGGACGGGCGGGAGGCGGTGCGGGCGCTGTCGTGGGCCGAGGTCGAGGGCGTCGTCGGTCGCCTCGCCGCGCTCAACCCCTACGACCCGGCGGCGGTGCCCGGCAGCGTCCTCAAGGTCGAGAAGGTCAACTTCGACCCGGTGACGGGGCAACGGCGCCAGCTGTGGTGCATCGGCATCGCCGCGAAGCGGTACGCCCTGGTCGTCCGCGAGGACGGCGGGATCCCGATCGTGGTCGACCACACGCGCCACGGGCTCGGCTACCTGCTCGACCCGAGCGACCCGGATGACGACGAGGAGCCCCGCGGCGAGCAGGCGCGGTGGGAGCGGGCCCTGTGGGCGGGGATCGTCCGCGAGCGGCTGGGGCTTGATGCAGACCCGCTGCCGTGGGCAGAACGGCCGGCGGTGACGCGGCTGACGGTCTCGTCGCCGTGGCACCTGGCGGCCTTCGCGGCGGCCAACCGGGGCAAGCCCTACGCCGACCAGGGCAAGCCGTTCAACTTCATGCTGTCGGCGCCGCTGGCCCACCAGGGGCGGCCCACCGGGGTCGGGTCGGGCGACCCCTTCCGGCTGGTCGCCCCGTTCGAGACCGACCCCCGGAGGTGGGCGTGGACGACATGGACCGACCTGTACTCGGGGCGGGCGTACCGGGTCACGGCGGACTGGCCCGGGGGCGGCGACGGGGTGGGGGGCGTCCAATCACTCGCCGCGGTGGCCGAGGCCTACCCGTTCCACCCGGAACCGAAGCGGTT
>CADCWF010000300.1 GCA_902806345.1 uncultured Thermomicrobiales bacterium | reverse complement strand
TCCGCCTCGTCGACCTCCGCGATGACCACCCCCACGAGCAAGGCGTCGTCGACAACGCCCGCGTCGCGGCGCTCGCCCGCGACCTGGAACCGGGCCAGACGGTCGTCCTCGCCCAGCCGTTCCTCGAGGCCCCGGTCGCCGGCTCGAAGCTCCGCGGCCAGGCCGACTTGATCCGGCTGGCGCGGAACGTCGACGGCGCCCTCCGGGCCCTCCCGATTGACATCAAGCGCTCGGCCCAGGCCAAGGTGGAGCACCGCCTCCAGGTCGCCTTCTACGACCGGATGCTTGCCGTCATCCTGGCCGAGGCGGGGGTGCCCCTCGCCGGCTCGGACCTCGGCATCCTCTACAAGGGGCCGGGGGTGCCCGACCCCGACCTGGAGCCGGAGGAGCGGGCGAAGCTGGAGCGGCAGGCGGCGGCGGCGTGGGAGCTGCTCGGGGTGGAGGACGCCTACCTCGACGTCGTCGACGACCCGGACGCCTTCCGGGCCGAGCTGGCCCGTCTGGTCTTCGACTCCGACTCGGTAACCGCCGCCATCGCCGATCCTCCGTTCGAGGCCGTCCCCTTCCACCTCTGCGCCCGCTGCGACCAATGCCTCTACGCACCCTTCTGCCTGCGCTGGTCGGCCGAGCGGGACGACCTCTCGCTGGTGCCCCACCTCTCCGAGCGGGACAAGACGATCCTGACCGCCGCCGGGGTCGGCAGCGCCGCCGCCCTGGCCGGGCTGAAAGAGCCGACGACCCACCCGACAACCGGGCAGCCGAACCTCTACCGCCTAGGCCCGACGCCGGCGACCGAAGCCGTCGTCGAGAAGCTCAACGTCTCGCCGCCGGTCGGCCCGCGCCTGGACGAGCTGGTCCACCGCGCCAAGCGGTTCCGCCGCGACGCCACCGGCGCCGGCCGCGCCCTGAGCTCCATCCCGAGCCGCGGCGCCTCGTCCCTGCCGGCGAGCACGCCGGAGATCCACCCAAACCTGGTCCGCGTCTTCATCGACGTCCAGGCCGACTACCTGACCGGCCGTCTCTACCTCGCTGGCGCCCTCGTCAGCGCGGCCGAGCACGGGGAGGAGGCGCCGGGGCGGCAGCGCGCCGTCGTCCACCTGACCGGGCGGGCGCCGGAGGCGGCGGACGAGGCGGGGCTGCTGATCCGCTGGGTCCGGCAGACGCTGCGGGCGATCGACGAGCTGGCGGCGCCAGACCCGGCCGGCGGCCGCACCGCGCCGATCCACATCGTCATGTGGAGCGCCGCCGAGCAGAAGGCCCTGCTCGACGCGCTCGACCGCAACGCCGCCGACGTCCTCGGGGCGACCGCGCTGCGAGAGTTTCTGACCCAGTTGGCCGGCTTCGAGTCGCCGCTCTTGACGCTGCTCGACCAGGAGATCCGGACCCACAAGAACTACCCCTTCCTCTGCCAGTCGCTGCAGGCGGTGGCGCGCTACCTGAAGTTCGACTGGGGAACGCCGCGGGAGGTCTTCAAGACCCGCCTCTTCGACGATCGGCTGCCGCTGGAGCGGAGCGACGACGGCTCGAAGGCGACCTGGTACACCGGCCGCGCCCGCTTCTCCAGCACGATCCCCCTCGAGTACGCCTACGCCGCCTGGGACGACCTGCCGCCGCCCGTTGCCGGGACGAAGGACACCTGGCGCGACTACCGGGGGGTGACCACCGCGGATCTGGAAGCCTTCCAGGAGCGGCGACTGCGGGCGCTCCAGCACGTCTCGCGGGACCTCCGGCCGAACGAGGAGACGACCAAGACGGCCTTCTCGCTGCCGGACCTGGACTCCTTCACCGACCGGCCACGGAACCTGGCCGGGGCGCTGGAGGAGTTCGTCCTGATCGAGCGGCAGGTGGAGCTGGCCGAGTGGCGGCGGGTCCGCAACGCGCCTCCGGAGCAACGGGTCCTGGCCAGTGCCTCCCTCCTCGCCCGCTACCGGCCGGAGGACCAGCCGGAGGAGGTGCGCGAGCGGAACCGGGCGTGGCAGGCGTTCCGGCAGCGCCGGGGTGAGGCGATGGCGGCGCTTCGCCTGGAGCAGCCGGAGGCGGCCTGGGCGGACCTCCCGCCGGAGGCGGAGCCGGCACCGCCGGACATGCGCGGCCAGACCGTCCGGCTCCGGGTCGAGACCGCCGGCGTCGGGGCGCCGCTGACCGAGGTGCTCGGGTTGAGCAGCTTCCGGCAGGGAGACTGGATCCTGACGCTGCCGCGCTGGACCGTCGACGAGCGCCTGCCGGTCGAGCAGCGGGTGAAACGCCCGCAGACCCCGAAGCAACTCCTCTACGGCATCCGCGGCAAGCTGGCCGAGCTGGAGATCGAGCGCGACGGCGCGGGGCGGGCGGTGCGGGCGTGGCTCCATCTCTCCCTCGATAGCCCCTACGCCGCCGCCACGATGCGGCCGTTCGCCTTCTCGGGCAGCGGCGACGGCTTCGTCGAGGGCGAGCCCTACACGGTCGAGGACGACCCGAACGACCTCTACGGCTACGGCGCCTGGAAGGCAGTCGAGGCCGTCCGCGACGGCGCCCCGAACGCCCTCTTCGCCCGCCTCGCCGACCCCGACGCCACGGCGGTCGCCTGGCCCCCGGCGGCGGCGTCGGGACAGCGCCGGTTCCTCGACGGATTGGACGCGCTGTTCCGGGCCGAGCGCCTGCACGGCTTCCCGGCCGAGGTGCGCGAGTACATCGGCCGCCACGGCGGCGAGCCGCTGCTGCTGGTCCAGGGGCCGCCGGGCACCGGCAAGAGCTACACGACCGCCTTCGCCCTCTTCGCCCGGATCCAGGGGGCGATGGCGGCCGGCATCCCGTTCCGGGTCGGCGTCGGCGCCAACACCCACGCCGCGACCGATGTCCTGCTGGAGAAGCTGGGCGAGGTGCGCGAGTTAGTGCGGTCGTGGCGCGAGGCGGCGCCGGACCTGTTCGCCGAGTTCTTCGACCCCCGCCTGCTCGACGTGGCGCTCTTCCGCTTCGACCCCAAGACGCCATCGCCCCTCGGGGTGGAGGTGCTTACCGACAAGGCGCCGAGGGGCGAGAAGCCGCTCGACAAGGTCAACGCGGCCGAGTGGTGCGTCGTCGCCGCGACGCCGTCGGGCTTGAAAAACCTCTGCAAGGGGCGGAAGGCGGCGCCGGGTGGCACCCTCGACGCCCTCGTCCTG
This sequence comes from uncultured Thermomicrobiales bacterium, assembly GCA_902806345.1. Classification (GTDB taxonomy): domain Bacteria; phylum Chloroflexota; class Chloroflexia; order Thermomicrobiales; family UBA6265; genus CADCWF01. The sequence goes on along the minus strand of CADCWF010000300.1, from coordinate 57,372 downwards.
GACGAGGCGTCGCGGATGAAGGTGCCGGAGGCGCTCCTGGCGGCGACCCCGCTGAAGCCGGCCGGGCCGGTCGTCGTCGTCGGCGACCACCGCCAGATGCAGCCGATCCGCAAGCACGACTGGGACGAGGAGCCGCGCAAGACCTTCCAGGAGTACAAGGTCTACCGCTCCGCCTTCGACACCGTCCGGGCGATGGGGACGGCGACGATCCGGCTGAGCGAGAGCCACCGCCTGCACGAGGAGATGGCCGAGTTCCTCCGCCGCGAGATCTACCGCAAGGACGAGATCGACTTCCGCTCGGTGCGGCGCTGGGAGATGACGGCCGGGGGGGCGGGCATCCCGTTCGTCGACGCGGTGCTGCGGCCGGACGCGCCGATCGTCGTCGTCGTCCACGACGAGGGGGCCAGCCAACTGCGGAACGAAACGGAGCGCGACCTGATCGCGCCGGTCGCGGCCGAGGTCCTCAAGCGCGGCTACGGGCTGCGCGAGGGGTTCGGCATCGTGGTCCCCCACCGGGCGCAGCGGGCGCTGCTGCAGGAGGCGCTGCGGGGGATGGCCGGCGGCGAGGGGGAGGTGGCCGCGGCCGAAGAAGCGGTCGACACGGTCGAGCGGTTCCAGGGCGGCGAGCGAGAGGTGATCGTCGTCAGCGCGACCGAGAGCGACCCGGCCTATCTGCTGGCCGCCGGCGAGTTCCTCTACGACCCGACCCGCCTCACCGTCGCGCTCAGCCGGGCGAAGCGGAAGCTGGTGCTCGTCGCTGCCCGCTCCGTCTTTGGCCTCTTCAGCCCGGACGACGAGGTCTGGGAAAACGCGCTGCTCTGGAAGAACCTGCTCCGCCGGACCTGCACCGAGCTGCTGTGGGAGGGGGCGTTCGCGGGGCACGGCGTTCAGGTGTGGGGTCGGTTGTCCCGTCGAGACACGGTGCCGGCTGATGGGCTCGACGTGCTCCGGTTCGCGAACGGATACGGTGCGGAGGCCTCGACGTTCGATCGCTGACGGTCATCTCAATCGTCCGCCACACGACGGGAACCTAGCCGCGGCGGACGTCGCTGGGTGGTCCGCTCCGCCCCTGACTCGCCATCTACGACCTGGGCACCCAGCCGCTTCTGATACGAACTCCGGTTGATCGCTCTGGGTTTCGGCGGGGGGGTCGTGCCCCTCCTGCGTGTGGGATCGACCGAGCAGGAGGGGCCGGGGGAGTGACTCCAAGTGGGCCTGCCGGCCGGATCCGGGTCCCGTCCTGCCGGATTCTGGGTGAGCCTGGGCAAGAGCCAGGGAGGAACCCGGCGACGCCGGGATGGCTGTCGGGGCTGATCGACGGCGGACCGCGGGCATCCCGAGCCGAAGACGGCTCAAGCCCCCCGCGCCGCCCGGAACGCCCCTGGCCGCTTTCCGGTCGCGCGCAGGACGTGGTGGCTGAGGTGGCTCGCGGAGGCGAAGCCGCAGGATTCCGCCACGAGCTCCAGGCTGAGGTCCGAGGTTCGGATGATATCGATTGCCTGGTGACAACGGAGCTGATGCAGGCGTTGCGTGGGCGTCAGCCCGCGCAGGCGGACGAAGTGGCCGCGGAGGTACGAATACGAGACGCCCACCTCCCTGGCCAACTCGGGCATCGCCAGGCGCTCCGCCGAGCGCTCCTCCAGGTGCCGTTCGAACTCCCGGACATGGACCTCGGCCGCCGTCGCGACCCGGCGTTGCCGCGACCGTCGGAGCAGGATGTCGAGTTGCCCGAGCAGCAGCGCGAGCATCTGCTCGCGGTGTTCTTGGCTCGATCGCCATTCATCGACCATCGCCCTGACGGTGTGCCCCAGGGCCTCCCCGGCGCCTTCGTGGACCACCGAGGGCCACACCCCGCGCATCACCCCGCGCAGCTGGAGGTAGTAACAGGCCCACGGCTCTGCCGCTACCTCGCCGTGCACGACCTGGGGCGGAACCACCAAGAGAACCCCCGGCCAGACCTCCGGCACCCGGTCGCCGACCCGGCACCCGATCCGTCCCTCGAGGTAGTAGACCACCTCCCACGTCGGATGGGTGTGGAGCACTTTGTCGACGCCCTGGTCGTTTCGGTATCTCCCGGCCGCCAGGATGCTCAAGCCCGTAGGTTGCGAATCACGCATGCCCGGTGCCGAATCGTGCATTGAGGGGATATGGGGCGGAGGCATAAGGTGCGCCTCACAAGAGTCGAGATCCGTGCAGACCCCGTTCCGCAGGACGCGATTCTTGCATATCCGGAACTCAGAGGGTTGTCCCCCCGCACGATGTCGTGCGGGGCCGGAGGAGGGCGCCATGACCAAGGGGCTCAACCGCAGGCAGTTGGTGCAGCGGGCCGTCGGCGCGTCTGCCGGCGTTCTCGCCGCGCGCGGCGTTACGGAGGCGGCGGTCGTTGCCGCTCCGCGAGCGGCGAGGCAGTTCGAGGGAACCAGGATCACCGTGGTCGGCCGGGAGGTGACGATCCCGACGCTCCTCGAGTTGTCGCAGGACTGGATGCGAGAGACGGGGATTACGGTCGAACCGGTCGTCGTCAGCGGCGACCTCGGACGCAAGATCCTGCAGTCGGCGGTCACCGGCGCCCACCTCGCCGATGTCCACCTGCACGACGCCAACATCGGCGCGGACCTCTACGCCCGCGGCTACTACCTCGAAGTGCCGGAGGCGGTGAAGGACGCCGTCGCCTGGGACGACATCTTCCCGTTCCAGCGCGACCGGTTGAGCACCTGGCAAGGCACGACCTTCGGGATCCCCTACGACGGCGATAACATGTTCAACACCTACCGGCGCGACCTCATGCTCGATCCCGCCAACCAGGAGGAGTTCTCGGCGGCGTACGGCTACGCGCTGGACCCCGAGACGGGCCCGAAAACCTGGCGGGAGCACGACCAGTACGCGGAGTTCTTCACCGGCCGCCCGTGGGCCGCGAATGGCGAGACCGGTTACGGCTTCGCCAGCATGTTCAAGCGGGGCGGCGGGCTGTTCTGGGCCTACGTCTCGCGCGCGGCCGCCTACGCCAAGCACCCGTCCGTTCCGGACTTCTTCTTCGCGCTCGACAGCGGCGAGCCGCTGATCAACACCGAGCCGTTCGTCCGGGCCCTGACCGAGTGGAAGGCCGCGATGCAGGCCTACGCCCCGCCCGGCGCCATCAACACCCAGTGGCCGGAGAACGTGGACCAGCTCCTCGCCGGCCGCGTGGCGATGACCAACTACTGGGCCGACGTCGGCAAGGACGCCCAGAACCCGGAGAACTCGACCGTCAAGGGCCGGCTGGGGTTCCACTTCACCCCGGGCTCGACGGAGGTCTATAACCAACGGGACCGGGCCTGGGAAACCCTGCCGGAGGTCAGCTACGCGCCGTTCCTCGGCTTCGGCGGCAGGAACTTCGCCGTTTCCCGGACGACGCCGCAGGCCGAGGCGTGCTGGGAATTCGTCCGGCACGCCTGCACCCCGGAGATGACGCTGCAGGTTTCGCTCACGCCCGGCTCCGGGATGGATCCGGTGCGGCAAAGCCAGCTCTCCGTCGATGCCTGGGTGAACAGCCCGTTCCAGATGGAGCGGGACGAGGCCGAGCGCTACCTGGGCGCGATCGAGGCGAACCTCCAGAGCCCGAACCTCGTGCCCGATCTCCGGCTGCCCGGCTGGGCGCAGTACCAGGACGCGCTCGAGACCGCGGTCTCGCTGGCCCTGTCCGGTGGGTCCGAGCCGCAGCCGGCGCTCGACCAAGCCGCCCTCCAGTGGAGAACCGTCACCGACCAGTTGGGCGGCGCCGAGAAGCAGATGGGCTACTACCGGGACCTCCTCGGTGTCTAGCCAGCAGCGCCTGGCCACGTGGACTCCGCCTCGCGCCGCGGGACGGCGCGAGGCGGTGCGGCGGCGGAGGGGGCAATCGTACGTCCGGGCGCTGCTGCTCCTGCCGGCGTTCCTGTCGCTCGCGTTCGTGACCGTCTACCCCCTCGGCTTCACGGTCTACGCCAGCCTGACCGACTGGAACCTGTTCAACTATGGCGCCCCCATCGCCTTTGTCGGCCTCGCCAATTGGGCCAACCTGTGGCGGGACCCCAACTTCCTGATCGCGTTCAAGAACACGGCGGTCTTCGCCCTGGTCGCCGCCCCGCTGACCTACATCGTCGGCCTGACGGTCGCGGTCGCCCTGGACGGGGCGACGGTCGGCAAGCGGTTCTTCCGGGTGCTGTTCTGGCTGCCGCTGATGTTGAGCAGCGTCCTGGTCACCCTCATCGTCGGGCGGATGATGTTCGACCCGTTCGTCGGTCCGATCACGGCCGTGTTCGCCGCGCTCGGGCTGCCGCAGGTGCTCTGGCTGGCCGACCCGCGCACGGCCCTGGCGACGATCATCCTGCTCCAAGTCTGGTGGGGCACCGCCTACACCATCATGCTGCTGCTCGCGGCGCTTGAGTCGCTACCGCCGGAACTGAACGAGGCGGCGCGGGTCGACGGGGCAGGGGAGTGGCGCGCCTTCTGGCAGATCACCTTCCCGCTGCTGCTGCCGGTCAGCGCGGCCATCTTCCTCATCCAGGTGGTGGATGCCTGGAAGGTCTTCGACATCATCAACGTGCTGACCGGTGGCGGCCCCGGCACCGCGACGCAGTCGATCAGCCTGCTGGTCTACCAGCAGGGGGTGCAGGGCGGGAATATCTCGTACGCGAGCGCGATGGCCTGGGCGTTGACCGTCGTCATCGCGCTGGTGGCCGGAGTCCTCTACCAGTTTTCCCGCCGCTGGGCTCAGTAGGTCGTCGGCACCTTGTGGTCGCCGCACATCCCCGCCCCAACAAACCTCGGGGGCGGTCCCAGGCGGGCGGGCACGGAGATCGGCACCGGTTGGTCGGAGCTCGTACGCTCGGCGGGAGGACGAGGCGATGGGACGCAGCAGGGCCGCCTGGGTGTTCACGTACGGCGTGCTCATCGCCTGGTCGGCGGTGCTCCTGGTCCCGATGTACTGGGTGGTCACGACGTCGTTCAAGACCCGCCCCGCCATCACCGGGGGTGCGACGTTCGTGCCCTGGGTCGATTTCCAGCCGAGCCTCCAGGCCTGGACGGAGCTCTTCTCCCGCAACGCCAGCCAGTGGGGCCCCTACTTCGGCAACAGCCTGGCCATCTCGACGGCGACCGCCGCCCTGGCGACCGTCTTCGGCCTGATGGGGGGATATGCCCTGGCCCGCTGGCAGCGCCTCGGCCCCCTTGCCAGCGCCCAGTTCGGCTTCCTGTTGCTGGGGCAGCGGATGTTCCCGGCGGCGCTCCTGGCGTTGCCGATGCTGATCATGTTCCAGAACCTGCGCCTCCTGGACACCCGGCTCGGGTTGATCATCCTGTACACGGCGTTCGGCACGCCCTTCGCCGTCTGGCTCCTGACCGAGTTCATCCGCGGCGTGCCGCCGGAGATCGAGGAGAGCGCGATGATCGACGGCTCCTCTCGCCTCGGCGTCATCTTCCGGATCACCCTGCCGCTGGTGTTGCCGGGGCTCATCGGGGTGTTCGTGCTGGTGCTGGCCGGCGCCTGGAACGAGTACTTCTTCGCCCTGGTGCTGACCTTCAGCGAGTCGGTGACGGCGCCGATCTTCCTCGCCAACCAGATCAACCAGACCGAGAGCGTCGGCTGGTGGTACGTGTCGGCGATCGGGATCATGTCGTCGCTGCCGCTGATCGTGGCGGCGCTCGCGCTGCAGCGGTTCATCCAGCGCGGCCTCGTCGCCGGCGCGGTCAAGTAGAGCCTGGCGTCCGGGTGGATGCCGTCGGCCGTTGGCCGACGGCTGGACGCATGCCGGAGCGTGCGACGGTGGGCGCCTTGAGGGCTCGCCAACAGGGTGCCCGAGGCGGGGAGCACCGATGGGGAGGCAAGGGGTGCAAAAGATCCGACTGGGCTACATCGGCAGTGGGTTCATGGCGCAGCGCGTCCACATCCCGAACTTCCTCTCCCTGCCCGACTGCGAACTCGTCGCCCTCGCCGAGCTGCGGCCGGAGCTCGGCCGACGGGTGCAGTCGCGCTTCGGCATCCCCAAGCTCTACGCCGACCACCAGCAGCTGTTGGCCGACCCGGACGTGGAGGCGGTGGCGACCTCCGCCGCGTTCCAGCTCCAGGGGGATCTCGCCCGGGAGGCGCTGGAGGCCGGCAAAGACGTCTTCGTCGAAAAGCCGATGGCCGTCTCGCTGGCGCAGGCGGACAAGCTCCTGGACGCCGCGTGCCGCTCCGGGAAACGGCTGATGGTCGGCTACATGAAGCGGTACGACGCCGGCAACGACCTGGTGAAGTCGAGCATCGACGGGTTCAAGGCGAGCGGGGAGCTCGGGGAGATCACCTTCGCCCGCAACCACGGCTTCGGGGGCGACTGGCTCGGCGGGTTGGACGCGCCGTTCGACACGACGGACGAGCCGATGCCCCCGGCGCCGACGGTGCGCCCGGAGTGGCTGCCGGAAGAGTTCGTCCGCCCGTACGTCGGCTACCTGCAGCAGTTCACCCACAACGTCAACCTGCTGCGCTACTTCCTGGGCGCGGGCGACGACGTCCGGCTGCGGGCCGTGGACCTCGACGACGACGGCTACACCGGCGTCGTGGTGTTCGACATGGCCGGCACGAGGGCCGTCCTCGAGACCGGTTCCGTTTCCCACTACCGCTGGGACGAGCACACCCAGGTCTATTTCCGCGACGGCTGGGTCAAGACCTGGGCTCCTCCCCTGCTGTTGCGGCAGGTTCCCGCCGAGGTGGAGGTCTACCGGGCCGGGGGGGACCAGACGATCTGCCGGCCCGTGCCGCAACCGGCCTGGACCTGGAGCTACAAGCGGGAGGCCGAGCACTTCGTCCACTGCCTGCAGACCGGTGAGCCGTTCCGGTCCAGCGGCGAGGACACGAGGACGGATGTCCGTCTTTTCGAAGAGATCTACCGGGCGCACCTGACCCAGCGGGGCGTGTTGTAGCCGCTCCGGGCGCTCAGTCGACGCGAGGGGAGGACGACCGAGTGAAGACCGGGTTCTACACAGCGGTGCTCGCCGACCTGCCCATTGCCGAGGTGGCGGAGTGGGCCGCCCAAGTCGGCTTCGATGCGGTCGAGGTGGACGTGGCGCGGCACCTGGGCGGTCCCTCCGGGATCGGGTCCGGGGTGGAGGTCGTGCGCGGGCACGGCATCGCGGTCTGCGCCCTGACCTACTTCGGGTTTCTCCTGGATGGCGACGCGGCGGCCGAGGAGCGAACCAGGCTCGGCCTCGAGGCCACCGTCGACGCGGCGGCGGACAGCGGCGTCGATCTGGTGGTCACGTTCGCCGGCCGCGACGCAGGGCTGTCCGAGGAGCGGAACTACCAGGACCTTGCTGCGTTCCTGACGCCGCTGGCGGAACGGGCGGGGGCTCGGGGCGTGCGGATCGCGATCGAGAACTGGCCGGGACCGCGGCGGGATTTCGTCGCGACGACGCCCGCAGGCTGGGAGCAGCTGTTCGCGCTCGTGCCGGCGCCGAACGTCGGCCTGAATTTCGACCCGTCCCACCTGGTCTGGCAGGGGATCGACCACGACCAGGCGATCGCCGCCGTCGCGGACAGGATCTTCCTGGCCCACGCCAAGGACACGGAGGTGTTCCCCGAGCGGCTGCAGCGCGTCGGCTACTTTGGCTCGGGCTGGTGGACCTATCGGCTGCCGGGCCGCGGTGAGGTGGACTGGCCGAAGTGGCTCGGCCGGCTCGGCGCGGCAGGGTTCGACGGGGTCGTGTCGATCGAGCACGAGGATCGCGAGTGGGGGTTCGGGACGGTCGGGAACGTCGACCGGCGGAAGGACGGGCTGCTCCGGGGACTGCAGGCGCTGCAGGAAGCACTCCGAGCGACGAAATCGTAGTCTCGATCGCGACCCGGTCCGCCCGTCCGCCCGATCGTGACGGCCGACAAGGCCAGGCCGAGGTCTACGCCCCGGCCCCGAGCACGTGCTCCAGCAGCGCCATCCGGACGAAGACGCCGTTGCGGGCCTGCCGGAAGTAGGCGGCGCGGGGGTCGGCGTCGACCTCGACCGCGATCTCGTCGACGCGCGGCAGGGGGTGGAGGACGACCGCGCCGGGGCCCAGCCGGGCCAGTGCGGCGGCGTCGACGACGTAGACGCCGCGGGCGGCCTCGTACTCGGCCGGGGTGGCGAAGCGCTCCTTCTGGATCCGCGTCTGGTAGACGACGTCCACCTCCGGCAGCACCGCCGCCAGGTCCGTCTCCTCCCGCCAGCGGACCCCGGCGGCGTCCAGCTCGGCCCGGACGTCGGCGCCCATCGGCACCGCGGGCGGCGAGACGAAGAGGAGTTCGGTGCCGCGCGTCAGCTTGAACAGGCGGGCCAGCGACCGCGCGGTGCGGCCAAAGCGAAGGTCGCCGACGAGGGCGACCCGTAAGCCGTCGATCCGGCCCAGCTCGTGGCGGATGGTGTAGAGGTCGAGCAGCGCCTGGGTCGGGTGCTCGCCAGGGCCGTCGCCGGCGTTGAGGATGGGGACCGGCGAGACCGCCGCCGCCCGGTGGGCGGCGCCCTGCTCGTGGTGGCGGAGCACGATCGCGTCGGCGTAGCCGCCGACAATGCGGACGGTGTCCTCGACCGACTCGCCCTTGATCGCCGAGGAGAACTCGCGGGCGTTCTCGGTCGAGAGGACCTGGCCGCCGAGGCGCAGCATCGCCGCCTCGAACGAGAGGCGGGTCCGGGTCGAGGGCTCGTAGAAGATGGTCGCCAGGAGGTGGCCGCGCAGCGGATCCTGCCCGCGCGGTAGGTCCCGCATTCGGTCGGCCGCGGCGAAGAGCGCCTCGATCCCGGCCCGGTCGAACTGGCCGACCTCGACCACGTGGCGGATCGTCACCGTCGCCGTCACCGGATCCTCACCTCCTGCCGAACGTGGTCCGTCCGCGCAACCCGTCCTTGGGCCGAGTGCCTGCGCCCCGCCCCGACCGAGCTGCCCGCTCCGAAGCGGCACCCGCCATCGCGGTCCCCGGTGGTGTCGACCCGTCCAGGGGTGGCCGGACTCGGCGGCGCGGCGGATGGCCGCGTCGTGCCACGTGCGCCGAACCGGGCTAGCTCCCCGCCGCGAGAGCGGTTCCCGAAAATCCTGTCGGGTGCCTCCGCTGTCTCCCCCACCCCCACCACGACGGGAGCGGGTCTTACTTGAGGATTCAGGTCGGGCGGGGGTGAGAGCCGTCGCCGCGCCGCCACGATGTCTGGGAATCGCCGGAGCCGGGCCGTTCGGGAGGGGCACGCAAAGACGCCGACAGCCGCTTCCGCGGTCGTCGGCGTCTCGTGCACAGCCCACGAAGCTCTCTGGCGACTTTGACACCGCCAGACCCCGGGTGGTCGGTCATCCCTCGGTCGCCCGTGGACTCACCGAACCGCGTCCTGGCCCCGGCCGAAGCCGGTTCCCCGGTCGCCGCCCCGTCGAGGCGTTGCCGCCCTTCGGTTCGTCGCCCGCCGCCGCCGGTTGCCCGTCGGCGGGGAACTCCGGGTGGGTTCCGTTTCGCGCCTTGCGGCTCGATCCGGTTCCCGAGGGGTCCGGGGATTGCTCCCCGATCCTCGCCGCTCTCGCGGCCCCTCGTGTTCTGTACGGACACTCTAGCAGGTTGTCCCAGAATGTCAACCCCCTGTTGACGCCAAGGTATTGGGACCGTCGTGACGCTGCCAGCGGCAGTGCGCGGTCCCTTCACCATCCTTGCTCCGCCACCCTCCCGCCCCTACCAGTGCGGCGGGACATTGAGGACGTTGAAGGAGGACGTGCGGTGGCAGTCGCGGCGGCACGCGCCCGCGGGCCTACCGGGAGCACCCTACTGCCCGCGCGGGACGACGCCATACCTCTTGCCACCGTCCCGTGCCGCGGGAACGAGCGGGCAACGCCATGGAGGAGGGACGGAACCCCCACGCCCATCGTCGAGATCATCCAAGTACACCAACGGGGACCATCCGAGTTTTCGGAGCAACCGACGATCGGACGCGGCCACACCGACCCCGCTACAGCGGGTTGCGGAACGGTTGGCCGCGCCGCCCGTCCGTCATCCCAAGCGGAGCCGAGGGATCTCGTTCGGGACGCCGAGGATGGCAGAGCGCTCGCCTCCGCTGGGGATGACGAAGGGAGCAGCGCTTCTCCAAGCCGCTGTAGCGCCCCCGAGGCGAGCAACATGCAACAGTTGAGACACAAGCGGGAGCACCGCGTCCCCCCATCACCCGCAACCCCCGTGCTACCCTCCCGTTCAGCCCGCGCCGCCCCTCGCCCCCGAGAACGCCCGACCCGATGCCGACGCCGCCGATCCGGCTCCTCACCCCCGACACGGTCGGCAAGATCGCCGCTGGCGAGACGGTCGAGCGGCCGGTCTCGGCCGTCAAGGAGCTGCTCGAGAACGCCCTCGACGCCGGCGCCCGCCGCGTCCGCGTCGCCGTCCGTGAGGGCGGCACCGGCCTGATCGAGGTCGCCGACGACGGCCGCGCCATCCCCCCCGCCGAGCTGCCCCTCGCCGTCCAGCGCCACGCCACCTCCAAACTCGCCGCCTTCGAGGACCTCGACGCCCTGGCCACCCTCGGCTTCCGCGGCGAGGCGCTGCCCAGCATCGGCGCCGTCGGCGACCTCTCGATCCGCTCCCGTCCGCACGACCTCCCCCACGGCACGGCGATCCGGGTCGCCTTCGGCGCGGTCTCCCCCCCGGAGCCCGTTGCGGCCGCCCCCGGCACCGTCGTCACCGTCCGCGACCTCTTCGCCAACGTGCCGGCCCGCAAGAAGTTCCTCCGCCAGGCCGGCACCGAGGCGGGCTACGCCGTCCGCGCCGTCGGCGCCTACGCCGCGGCCTACCCCGCGGTCGCCATCGAGCTGGTCGTCGACGACCGCCGCGCCTTCACCACCACCGGCTCCGGCGACCCCGTCGTCGCCGCCCTGGAGACCTACGGGTCGGAGGTCGGCGGCGCGGCGCTGCTCCTGGAGCCGCTGGAGGAGAGCGCGGCGGTGCCCGGCGTCGCCGTCAAAGGGTGGGTCGGGGCGCCGGCGGTCACCCGCTCCCACCGCCAGGGGATCGTCCTCTTCGTCAACGGCCGCTGGGTCCAGCACCGGGCGCTCTCGTTCGCCCTGGAGGAGGCCTACCACTCGCTGCTGATGGTCGGCCGCCACCCCGTCGCCGTCGTCCACCTGACGCTCGACCCCGCCGCCGTCGACGTCAACGTCCACCCGACCAAGGCCGAGGTCAAGTTCGTCGACGAGCGGGCCGCCTGCCGCGCCCTCTCCCGGGGTGTCCACGCCGCGCTCAGCCGGGCGCCCCAGGCGGCGCTGCCCCACATCCGGTTCGAGCCGCCGGCCGAGCGCCCTCGCCAGATCGAGGGCATTCCGGCGTGGGCGCCCCAGGCAGAGGCAGAGCGCCCGGTGGCGGCGACGGACATCGACCCCGCGCCGTCGCCAGCCGCCAACCCCTCCGGGGTGCCGATGCTGCGGGTGCTCGGTCAGGTCGGCGGCAGCTTCATCATCGCCGAGGGGCCGGACGGGATGTACCTGATCGACCAGCATGCCGCCCACGAGCGGGTCATGTACGAGAAGATCCTGGCCGGGATGGACGCCCGCGACGAGGGCCGTCAGCCCCTGCTCGACCCCCTCGTCGTCGACCTCTCCCCGGACGAGCTGGCCGCCTACGAAAAATCGGCCGCCGAGCTGGCCGCGGTCGGCTGGGAGATCGAGCCGTTCGCCGCCGGCGCCGTCGCGGTGCGGGCGGTGCCGGCGGCGGTCCGCCGGGTCGACGTCGGCGAGCGGCTCCACCTGATCCTGCGCGAGCTGGCCGAGGGCGGCACCGGTGCCAGTTGGCAGGACGCGGTCGCCATCTCGACCGCCTGCCACACCAGCATCCGGGCCGGCCAGGCGCTCTCGCTGCCGGAGATGCGGGAGCTGGTCGCCGAACTGGAGCGCTCGTCGCAGCCGCGCGCCTGCGGCCACGGCCGGCCGACGATGCTGCACCTCTCCCGGACCGACCTGGAGAAGCAGTTCCGCCGGCGGTGAGGGAAGGCGATCCGGCGCCGTCCTGGCGTCCCGCGGGATCGCCTGCCCGACGATCGACCCGCCCGCGATGGTCGTCCCGAGCACACCGAGAGCAGACGGCGGGTGCACCCCAACCCGCTCGCGCACCGTGGCCACATCCCCTATCCTCCCTCCTCGTGCCGAGATCGAGGGAGGGCCGCGGTGAGCGTCGAGTTTCTGTTGACCACGCTGGTCGTGGTCGCGACGCCCGGCACCGGCGTTCTGTACACGCTGGCGGCCGGCTTCTCGCGCGGCGCCCGCGCCAGCGTCGTTGCCGCGGTCGGCTGCACGCTGGGCATCGTGCCGCACATGGTGGCGGCGATCACCGGGCTCGCCGCGCTGCTCCACGCCAGCGCGCTCGCGTTCCAGGTCCTGAAGTACCTCGGCGTGGTCTATCTCCTCTACATGGCCTGGAGCACGCTCCGGGAGGAGGGGGCGCTGACGGTGGAGGAGACGGCCGCCCCCCGCTCGGCGACGAGGGTCATCCTTTCCGGCATCCTGATCAACATCCTCAACCCGAAACTGACGATCTTCTTCTTCGCCTTCCTTCCCCAGTTCGTGGCCGCGGGCGAGCCGGGCGCGGTTCCCCGGATGCTCGAGTTGAGCGCCGTCTTTGGGCTGCTCACCTTCGTCGTCTTCGCCGTCTATGGGGTGTTCGCCGCCGCCGTCCGCAACCACGTCGTCGCGCGGCCCCGGGTGATGACGTGGCTGCGCCGGGTCTTCGCCGGTGCCTTCGTCGCGCTCGGCGCCCGGCTCGCGCTCGCCGATCGGTAGCGACCCGTTCTGGGGTGCCGCCGGAGGCGCCCGGGGTGCCCGCGCCATGGTGGGGGCAGCCCGCCGCGCCGGAAGGAGGCTCCGTCCCGATGCCGCCCATCCGCGTCGCCGCCGAGCGCGCCATCGCCGCCCCGCCGGAGGTCGTCTACGGCGTCGTCGCCAACTACCGCGACGGCCACCACCAGGCCATCCTGCCGCCCGCGTTCTCCGCCGTCGAGGTGGTGGCCGGCGGAGTCGGCGCCGGCACGATGGTCCGGTTCTCGCTCCGTCTAGGCGGTCGGACGCGGCGGGTCGAGGCGCGGCTGGACGAGCCGGAGCCTGGGCGGCTGCTCACCGAGACCGTCCCCACCACGGACACGGTGACGCGCTTCGTCGTCGACCCGGCCCCCGGCGGCAGCCGGGTCCGGATCGAGACGCTCCAGCCCCCATCGCCCGGCCCCGCCGGTTGGGTCGAGCGGCTGCTCGTGCCCCGCCTGCTCGGCCCGCTCTACGCCGACGAGCTGGCCCGGCTCGACCGCTACGCCCGCGACCTCGCCGCCAAGGGAAGAGCGGGGGCACCGGCCCGGGACTGAGTGGGTCGGCGACCGTTCCTCGGTCGCGCGGCTACACTACCGGCCGAGGCGACGCCGGCCCGGGCAGGCGTCGGCAGCCGACGCCGGAGCACCGCCGACCGTGGCCGACCCCTCCCCGAAGCTCGTCCGCCCCAAGCGCACCCGGGAGCCCGGTGGCGACGACGACGCCGGCTCCGGTTCCGGCGTCGACGGCCCCCGTGCCTGGACGATCGTCGCCGCGCTGACCGTCATCCTGATGGTCGCCAGCGGTGCCCGCTTCCTCTTCGGCATTGTCCTCAAGCCCGTCTCCGAGCAGTTCGGCTGGGACCGCGCCGAGCTGACCGGCGCCGTCCTCCTGGGGACGGTCGCCCTCTCGCTCTGCCAGCCCCTCGTCGGTCTCTGGATCGACAAGATCGGACCGACCAGAATCGTCGTCGGCGGCTGCGCCCTGCTCGGGCTGGCGCTGTTGCCGCTGGCGGCGGCGCGCGAGCTGTGGCAGGTCTACCTCTTCTGGGGCGTCCTCGCCTCGCTCGGCCTGGCCGCCACCAGCCCGGTTAACGCCACCGCCTTCGTCGGCCGCTGGTTCGACCGCAAGCGGGGGACGGCCCTCTCGGTCGCCACCTCCGGCTCCGCCTTCGCCCAGCTCCTCATCGTCCCGGTCGGCGCCTGGACCCTGACCGTGACCGACTGGCAGACGACCTACCGCCTGCTCGCCCTCGCCCTGCTGGCCGGGATGGCGCCGCTCGGCCTGCTGCTGCTCCGCGACGGACCACCGCGGCCCGGCCCGGCCACGGCCTCGGGGCCCGGACCGGGACCGGGACCAGGACCGGCCGGCGACGGCGTCGCCCTCCGCACTGCCCTGCGCGCCCCGGATTTCTGGCTGCTCGCGCTCGGCTTCGTCGTCTGCGGCTGGACGATGGCCTTCCCGAACACCCACTTCATCGCCTACGCCGACGACATGGGGATGAGCGTCCTCCACGCCGCCAACGCCGTCTCCGTCACCGCCGTCTTCTCGATCGCCGGTAGCGTCCTCCTCGGCCTCGCCGCCGACCGCCACCGGCGGACGAGCGTGCTGGCCCTCGTCTACGCCCTGCGCGGGCTCGCCTTCTTGCTCCTGCTGACCCTGCCGGTCGGCAACCTGGTCTACCTCTACGCCGTCGTCCTCGGCATCTCCTGGACGGCGACGACGCCGCTGACCGCGGCGGTCGCCGCCGACCGCTATGGCGCCCGCCACCTCGGCGTCATCTTCGGCACCATGTTCACCTTCATGAACCTTGGCTTCGGCCTCGGCTCCTTCGTCGACGGCGCCATCTACGACGCCACCGGCGGCTACGGCCCCTCGCTGGTGCTGAACGTCGCGCTCGGCTTCGTCGCCACCGTCGGCATCCTCGCGGTCGAGAAGGCGCCGCACCTGCTGCCGGTCGTCGGCAAGCGGCGGCTAACGGCGCCGGCGGCGGACTGACCGCGCCATGCCCCGAATCCGGCGATGAGGCAACGCGTGTTCGGTATCGGCTACTCTCAGGTCTCCATCCTGTTGTTCGTCGTGCTGATCCCGGTCCTCCACCTGCTGCTTGGGGTCTGGATCGGCCACGACGCCGCCCGTTGGGGAGAAAGCGGCGCGGTCTGGGCCGTCGGCACCCTCGTCGGTGGCGTGCTCGGCCCGGCGCTCTCCCTGGCCCTGCGGAAACCGGCGGCCCGCGCCCGACCCGACATCCGGCTCGACCTTGTGCCTGGTCCGCCAAGCCGGGGTCGACTCCCGCCCTCCGGGATTGGCTGCCAGGGGCAGGAGCTAGCGGGGAGCCGACGAAGAGCGTGCCCCACTCCCGGCACGTGGGCGCGGAGGGGTATCCGACCGAAACGTACCGTGCATGGAAGCACCCACCCGCGGCAGGCGGGCGCGGCGGCGACGTTGGCGGCCATTAGCCGGCCCCCTGCTCCTGCACCTTCGGCCATCCCGGAGACGCGGCGGTGCGCGCCGTCGATCGGGTCCGGCGACGTCGCGAAATCGGCCTCGGCGCGGGCAGAGCCGTCCCGCCGGGGGCGGACGGCCGGGGTCGGGCAGGCGGTCGCGGCGGCGCGATGCCCCCATCCTCCCGCAACGCGAGGGTCTGCGGGAGGATGGCGGAGGATGGGGTCCGGCAGGAGGCCTTCCAACCGCCCCGACGGCAGGCGGCATCTCCGGCGGGTTGCAGCACAGGTGCGCCTCGGTCTCGAACGGCCGCGGTTCTGGCCCTTCAGGCCACGAGCAGCACCCGTGCTGCCCCGACGGAATCGTCGCGGTCCAACTCCTCTGCTAACCGCGCTTGGCAGGACGCCTTGATCGGGTCCAGGTCGGCGGCGCCCTGGTTCCGACGCCGGCGCCGTTCCTCCGCCGATCGCTGGTGAACCTCGCCTTGGCGCTGGGGGGCGACGGCGACGCACGGCGGCGACGCCCCCGTCCGGGAGCCCGCCGTCCTCATCACCGGCCTTCTCGGGCAGGTCCTCTCCCTCGTCGCGCGGCGGCAGCCGCCGGGTCCCGCCCACTGAGCGACCGTCCCCTCCGCCCGAACGGTCGCCCCGGTCTTGTGGGGCCACCCCGGCTGGCGTATCCTGCCCGTTCCCCCGGCCCGCGCCGGGACCGCGGGCTGGGCCGCTTTAGCCCCTCCGCGCATGGACCGACCCGACCGGAAACGGACCGACGCGATGCCCGCGATGCGCGAGTTTTTCCACCGCCGCGGCAAGTTCCGCCCCCAGGCCGCCGACGACGGCGCGGACCACCAAATCCCCGAGGATCTGTGGGTCAAGTGCCCCAGCTGCGGCGACCTCCTCTACTCCAAGGAGTTGGACCACAACGCCCACGTCTGCCCCAAGTGCGGCCACCATCTCCGGATGCGGGCGCGGCAGCGGATCGCCCACCTGGCCGACGCCGGCTCCTTCCGCGAGTGGGACGCGGGCCTCCGCCCCCACGACCCCCTCGGCTTCGTCGACGGTACCGGCCCCTACGCCGCCAAGCTGGAGGCGACCCAGCGCAAATCCGGGGAGCCCGAGGCGCTCGTCTCCGGCCAGGCGACGATCGACGGCCGCCCGCTGACGATCGCCGTCGCCGACTTCGACTTCCTCGGCGCCAGCATGGGCTCCGTGTTCGGCGAGAAGCTGGTCCGCGCCATCGAGCGGGCGGGCGAGCGGCGGCTGCCGCTGCTGACCGTCTCCGCCTCCGGCGGCGCGCGCATGCACGAGGGGATGCTCTCCCTGATGCAGATGGCCAAGACGGTCGCCGCGCTCGACCGCCTCGGCCGGGCCGGGCTGCCCCACCTGGCGCTGCTGACCGACCCCTGCTACGGCGGCGTCACCGCCTCCTACGCGACGGTCGCCGACGCGATCGTCGCCGAGCCGGGTGCCCTGATCGGCTTCGCCGGGCCGCGCGTCATCGAGCAGATCACCAAGCAGAAGCTTCCCGAGGGGTTCCAGACCGCCGAGTTCCTGATCGAGCACGGGATGATCGACCGCATCTGCCCGCGCGACGAGCTGCGCGGCCTGCTCGTCTCCCTGGTCGACCACTACACCCGCGGCAACCGCCGCCCCGAGCCCCCGGACGAGCGCCCGGCGGCCGCCCTCACCGCCGTCCTCGTCGGCGCCGGTGCCGGGGCCGCCGGATGACCGAGACCGCGGCCTCCCCGACCGCCTGGGAGCGGGTCAAGCTGGCCCGCCACCCGGAGCGCCCCCACGCCCTCGACTACCTCGCCGAGCTGACGACCGACTTCGTCGAGCTGCACGGCGACCGCGCCTTCGGCGACGACCGCGCCCTCGTCGGCGGCCTGGCCTGCCTCGACGGGCGGACCGTGATGGTGCTCGGCCACCAGAAGGGCGAGAACACCAAGGAGAACATCGCCCGCAACTTCGGGATGGCGCGGCCGGAGGGCTACCGGAAGGCGGAGCGGCTGCTGCGCCAGGCCGAGAAGTTCGGCTTCCCGGTCGTGACCCTGATCGACACCCCCGGCGCCGAGCCGGGCATCGGCTCCGAGGAGCGCGGCCAGGCGACCGCGATCGCCGAGAGTTTGCTGCGGATGGCGGGGCTGGCGGTGCCGAGCGTGGCGGTCGTCATCGGCGAAGGAGGCAGCGGCGGCGCCCTGGCCATCGGCGTCGCCGACCGGGTCCTGATGCTGGAGAATGCGGTCTACGCCGTCGCCTCGCCCGAGGCCTGCGCGGCGATCCTTTGGAAGGACGCCGCCCGGGCGCCGGAGGCGGCCGAGACGATGCGGATCACCGCCGCCGAGCTCCACCGGTTCGGGGTGATCGACGAGGTCGTCCCGGAGCCGGCCCCCGCCCACGAGCAGCCGAAAGCGGCCATCCGGGCCACCGGCGACGCCCTCCGCCGCCACCTGGGCGCCCTGCTCGCCGCTTACCCCCCGGACGACCCGGCGGCCGTCGAGCGTCTGCGCGACGCCCGCTACGCCAAGTTCCGCCGGATCGGCTCCTGGCGCGACGCCGGCGAAGTCCGGCTCGGCCTGCCGAGCCAGAACGGGTCGGGGTCGGCGACGGGTTGACGCGCCGGCCCGGGCGGCGCACGTCACAGGGAGGAACCGCCCATGCAGCGCGTCGAACGCCGCCACGTCCGGTACCACGTCCGCGGCGACGTGCCGCCGGTGCTCCAGGTCCGCCCGGGCGAGTCGTTCCTGGTCGAGACCGACGATTTCCTGACCGGCTCGGTGCGGAGCGCGGACGACCTCGCGACCGAAGAGGGGACCCTACCCTACTCGCGCTCAACCCCGCCGAGATGGAACCCGGTGACGGGACCGGTCTTCGTCGAGGGCGCCGAGCGGGGCGACGCCCTGGTCGTCGAATTCGAACGGATCGTGCCCGATGCCCGAGGCGTCTGCTGCATCGTGCCCGGTATCGGCCCTCTAGCCGATTCCCGACGGTGGCCGGAGTTGGGGGACGCGGCGACCATCGTCATCGAGCACGAGCCGGGCCCCAGCGGCACCACCCGCGACGGCATGGCC
Organism: uncultured Thermomicrobiales bacterium; assembly: GCA_902806345.1. GTDB lineage: Bacteria > Chloroflexota > Chloroflexia > Thermomicrobiales > UBA6265 > CADCWF01. The sequence continues at coordinate 39,089 of CADCWF010000300.1, read as the reverse complement.
CACTGGGGGAGCCGCACCTGGAGCCTCAACCCGTTCATCGGCACCATCGGCGTGGCGCCGGACCACGAGGTCGAGTCGTCGCTGGTCGGCCAGGGCGTCTGGGGCGGCAACTGGGACTGCCGCGACCTGAAGGAAGGCAGCCGCCTCTTCCTGCCGGTCTACCACGAAGGCGGCTTGCTCTACGTCGGGGACATGCACGGCTCCCAAGGGGACACCGAGTGGTGCGGCGTCGCCAACGAGGTGCGCGGGGAGGTCGTCCTCTCCTGCGGGGTGCTCAAGGGGAAGCGCATCCCCTACCCGCGGCTGGAAAAGCCGGACTCGATCGTCCAGCTCTACGCCGACCGCCCCCTGGAGGACGCCGTCCGCGCCGCCACCACCCTGCTCATGGAGTGGCTGGTCGAGGAGTACGGCTTCAGTCCCCGGGACGCCTACTTCCTGCTTTCGGTGGCATCCGACTTCCGGATCAACGTCTACCAAATGGTCCGGGCGGGCCGCCTCAACTACACCGTCGGGGCGGAACTCCCCAGGTACCACCTCACGACGTAACACGGCCGAGCGGCCAACGACGAGGCCACCGGTCTCCTTTGCGGGCGAGTTGGCGGCGAGGGGTTCTGCCGTGTTGTCCGGCGGGCGGCCACCGGGCCGATTCGCGGTCGAGAGGGGGCCGCGCCCGAGAAGGTGTCGCGGCCGAGCGGACCCGCGCTCAGTCCGCCCCCATCCGCTCCGCCCGCGGGTCGGCGGGAGCCGCCTCAATCCAGCCGTGGCGCAGGGCGTGGATCACCGCCTGGGTCCGGTCGTGGACGCCGAGCTTGCGCAGCAGCGAGGTGATGTTGTTCTTGACCGTCTGGTCGGAGATGCCGAGGACGGCGGCGATCTCCTTGTTGCTCTGGCCCTCGGCGACCAGGTGGAGGATCTCCGTCTCGCGGCGGGAGAGGAGTGGCCGGCCGGTTCCGGTGCCGCGCCCGTTGCGGGCCGAGGCGAGGGCGCGGACACCCCCTTCGTTCCCCTTCCCGGGGCGGACCGCGGCCAGCGCCGAGCGCAGCGCCTCGTGCAGCTCGTCGCCCTCGACCGTCTTCGCCGCCCAGGCGTTGGCGCCGGCCGCCTCGGCCTCGCGGCGGAGGCCGTCGTCGGGGTGCATCGCCAGGGCGACGAGGGCCACCTGGGGCAGCCGTCGCCGCAGGTGGCGGAGGGCGTCGAGCCCGGCCAGCGCCGGCGGGTTGAGGCCGACGACGACCGCGTCCGGCTGCGCCTGGACGACGCGGTCGAGGGCGCTGGGGTCGCCGGCGGTCTCGCCCAGCACCAGCAGCGCGGGGTCGCCCTCCAGCGCCGCCCGGGCGCCACCGCGGTAGATCGGCTGGTCGTCGACGATCACCACCCCGGTCCGGTTCCTGATCTGGCTCGGGTTCTGTCCCTGACCTTGGCTGGTTCCCACCCCGCGCTCCTCCCCGAGGCCGGCGGCTGTGCCGGCCGGTCACCACTCAAGGCGAGTATAGCGCAGGTGTACGTACACTGGCGACCGGTCCCCCATCGACCGGTCTTCGTGCGGTCGGTGCTACGCTTCGTCGAGGATGCGGAGCGTCCGGAGAGTCCCGGAGAATTGCCGACCGGAGCACCCCGTGCACCGACTGATCGCCGACAACCTGGAGGCCATCCGGGTCGTCGCCCGCGAGTTCGGGGTGATCCGGCCTGAGGGGTTCGGCTCGGTGACGACTGAGGCGTTCGACCCCCAGCAGAGCGATATCGACTTCCTCGTTCAATACCCGCCTGGATACGATTTTGGTCTCTGGCTCGGGCGTTACTTCGCCTCGAAAGAGCGCCTCGAATCACTGCTCGGCCGACCGGTCGACCTGGTCATGACCGGGGCGATGCGCAACCCCCGCTTCATCAAGGCCGCAAACGAGAGCCGGCGGTTGCTCTATGCGGCATCATACGGTCGTCTCGACGTTGCACCGCCCCGCGGAAAGGCACGAACCATGATCCCGCTCGTCGCACGCCACCTGGGTGAGATCGCCGCCCTCTGCCGGCGCGACGGCGTCCGCCGCCTGGACCTGTTCGGCTCCGCCACCGGCGACCGATTCGACGAGGTGACGAGCGACCTCGATTTCGTGGCGGACTTTGCCGACACCGACGTGCCGGGCTACGCCGATCGGTACCTCGCATTTGCCGAGGCGCTGGAGGAGCTGTTCGGGCGACCGGTTGACGTGGTGACCGAGCGGTCCATCCGCACGCCATGGTGGCGGGAGGCGATCGACGCCACCCGCCAGCCCGTCTATGACGAGCGAGACGAACCGGCGGTTGCGTGACGCCCTGGAGGCGTGCGAGTCGATCGGCCAGTCCACGACCGGGATGGACCTCGCCGCCTTCGTCGCCGACCGGGACGTCCGCGATGCCGTCATCTACCGGCTGATCGTGCTCGCCGAGGCGTTGACCCACCTCGCCCGCGTCGATCCCGAGACCGCCGGGCGCGTCCCCGCCCTGCGCCAGATCGTGGCGACCCGCAACCGGGTCGTCCACGCCTACCATGCCGTCGACGACAAGATCGTTTGGGATATCGTCCGGCGACGATTGCCCGACTTGCACGCCACCCTCGTGGCGTTGCTCGAGGAGCCGGTCGGATGAACCCGCTGGTCGTGGAGAACCTGGAGGCGATCCAGGCCATCGCCCGCGCCTTCGGCGTCGCCCGCCTCGAGGTCTTCGGCTCCGCCTGCACGCCCGCGTGGGATCCCGTCGAGAGCGACATCGACTTCTTGGTGACCTACCCCGCGGACTACGACTTCGGGCCGTGGCTGAAGCGCCGACACCAACTCCGGCGAGCGTTCGAAGGGCTTCTCGGGCGGCGAGTCGAAGTCGCCGTTGCCTCCGCTCTACGGGATCCGTCGTTTGCCGACGAAGCGGCCAGGACGCGGAAGGTCCTCTACGATGCACCCGAGTTCGCCATCACTGCTTCGGGACGTCCTCGAGCGGTGCGACGCGATCCTCGTCCGCGTCGCGGCGGCGACGCTCGCCGAGTAGGAACAGGACTTGTGGTTCCGGTCGGGTGTCGAACGCCACTTCGAGGTGATCGGGGAAGCGCTGCGCCGCATCGAGCGTCGCGATCCCGCCCTGGCGGCTTCGATTCCCGACTATCGGAACATTGTCGACTTCCGCAATCTGATCGCCCACGGGTACGACACGATCGATCATCCGAGCGCGTGGCATTTCGCCACCGGGGAGTTGCCGTCGTTCCGCGCTCGCATCGCTGAAATGTTGGTAGAAGCGAAGGGCGGGTCGAGGGAGGAAGCACGATAAACAGACGGATCGCCACATTAGGTAAGGTTAGTCCCGACGCCGCCAGGAGAGTTTCCTGTCGACCCTCGACATCGTCGCGCGCTTTCGTTGCCGAGACACCATGCCCGAACTGGTAGGAGCCGGAGGAAGGAATGGCCGAGGAGGCGTCGAACGAACGATACGCGGGGAGCGGCACCGAAGGCCGCCCCCAGCCCCGGCCCCGCCCGCACAGTCTCCGCCGCCTGCCGAGGCTCGGCGCGTTCCTGGAGTCCGCCCCGCAGCCCGCGCCAGTCGAGCGCGGCTCTCCCCGGGCGAGCGCGGACGAGGACATCCGCATCCTCGACGAACAGGCCGACCTCCGCCGCGATGCCAACCGCGAACTCGCGTAGTCGGCGGTGGCAGCCGACGAATCGTCACGCGACAGGGTACCCTATGGGCTCTACGCCAGTCCGGTCTGGCGCATCCCCGATCGCCTTCTGATCTTTGTTGACGGGGATCCTGCTCGCGGGACGCTCCACCGTGAGCGCCCGGTGCTGGTCGTGCAGGGCGACGACATGGGCACCAATGCGGATTGCTCGACCATCCTCGTCATGCCCCTTTCGACCGGCACCGTCAACCGGCGCCTTTGGGAAGACGAGCTTGCCGTCGGAGAGTCGCGGCTAGACCGGGCCTCCGTCGTCAAGGTCGACCTTCTGCAACCCATCCCGCGGGTGGTGCTGGTCGCGGGCGCAACGTGGGTCGGCGCCATCGACGAAACCGCCTTGCTGCGCATCCTCGCCCGACCGGTCGCCAAGCTCGAACTGACGTCGTCGTGAGTGGTGAGGCGTGAGGCGTGGGGCAGCAGACGTACCCGTCTCCTCGTCTCTACGTCGGCTCCTCCGATTCCACCCCCACCGGGTTCAGCCGCTCCAGCAGCCCGGCAAGCTCGTCGTCGTCGAGCTTGCGGAAGAGCGGCGCCGGCTTCGGCAGGGCGCGGCCGGCCGGCAGCGCCCGCGGCGCCCAGGGCAGGGCGTGGACATCGCCCTCGTCGCCCAGGGAGCCGTGCAGGGTCGCCGCCGAGAAGGGGAGGAACGGCGCCGTCAGCACCCGCAGCGCGGAGACCACCTGGAGCGCCGTCCAGAGGCTCGTCGCCGCCCGCGCTGGCTCGGTCTTGATCGACTTCCAGGGGGCGGCCTCGTCCAGGTACCTGTTCAGCGCCCCGGCCAGGGCCATGACGGTGCGCAGCCCGTCGCGGAGGCGAACCGCCTCGATCAGCGCCGCCGCCTCGGCGAACGTCTCGTCGATCCGGGCCAGCATCGCCCGGTCCGAGTCGCCCAGCTCGCCCGGCTCCGGCACCACCCCGCCGAAGCGCGACTGGAGGAAGCTCAGCAGGCGGTGGACGGCGTTGCCGTAGGTACCGACCAGCTCGTCGTTGTTGCGCCGCTGGAACTCGTCCCACGAGAAATCGGTGTCGCGGCTCTCCGGCGCGTTGATCGTCAGGAAGAAGCGGAGGGCGTCGGCGTCGAACAGCTCCAGCGCCTCCGGCAGGAAGGGCAGGCGGGCGGTGTAGGTCCGCGACGACGACAGCTTCTGGCCGTCGATCGTCAGGAACTCGTTGGCCGGCACGTCGTAGGGCAGCGCCAGGCCGCCGTAGCCCATCAGCATCGCCGGCCAGATGATGGCGTGGAAGGGGACGTTGTCCTTGCCGATGAAGTAGTAGGCGCGGCCCGGCGGGTTGCCGGCCTCGTCCAGCTCCCACCACGCCTTCCAGGCCTCCGGCTCGCCCCGCCGCTCGGCCCACTCGACGCTGGCCGAGAGGTAGCCGATGACGGCGTCGAACCAGACGTAGATCCGCTTGCTCTCGTACCGGGGGTCCGGCAGCGGGATGGGGACGCCCCAGTCGAGGTCGCGGGTGATCGCCCGCGCCCGCAGCCCCTCGTTCAGCCAGCCCCGGACGAACCCGGCTACCGCCGGCCGCCAGTGGCCACTCGCGCTGGTGACCCACCCTTCGAGCGCCGGTTGCAGCTTCGGCAGGTCGAGGAAGAAGTGGGTCGTCTCCCGCGCGGTCGGCGTTGCCCCGGAGAGCTTCGAGCGGGGGTCGATCAGGTCGATCGGGTCGAGCGTCCGGCCGCAGTTGTCGCACTGGTCGCCGCGGGCGTCGCCGTAGCCGCAGTGGGGGCAGGTCCCCTCGACGTAGCGGTCCGGCAGGAACCGCTCCGCCTCGGGGTCGTACATCGCCTCCTCGGTCGCCTCGAAGAGGTACCCCCGCTCCAGCAGCCGGGTGAAGAACTCTTGGGTGACGCGGTAGTGGGTCGGCGTCAGGGTCGTCGTGTAGAGGTCGTAGGAAAGGCCCAGCCCCTCGAAGCTGGCCGCGATCCCGCGGTGGTTCTCCTCGGCCAGCTCGCGGGCGGGGATGCCGCGCTTGTCGGCGGCGACGGTGATCGGCGTCCCGTGCATGTCGGAGCCGGAGACCATCAGCACCTTGTCGCCGGCCATCCGGTGGTAGCGGGCGAAGATGTCCGGCGGCACGTAGGCGCCGGCGGCGTGGCCGAGGTGGCGGGGACCGCTGGCGTAGGGCCAGGCGACGGCGACGAGGACGTGCTGCGGTTGGCGGGCAGGGCTGGGGGTCGGCGGGTCGACGGCGGGGAGGGCGGGGTCGGTCACCGGTAGCGGCCTCGATTCTTGTCGGTCCAGACGCGGAGGACGTCCCGCATATTGTGCCAGCTATCTTTCACCGGGTGGACCTTCGAGCCTTCGCCGTAGGTCCAGACGACGGGGACCGGGCAGACCCGCAGCCCGAGGGCGCGGGCGACGACCAGCAGCTCGACGTCGAAGGCGGTCACCCGCGGCCCGCTCACCAAGGCCCCGCCGGGGTAGAGCCGGGACCGCGCCAGAATCGCCCGCGCCGCCTCCCGCCGGAACAGCTTGAAGCCGCACTGGGTGTCGGGGATGCCGCGCAGCAGGAGCGCCCAGACGAGGCCGTTGAAGGCGCGCCCCATCAGGTGGCGGTAGAGCGGCTCGCCGATGCGGCGGGCGCCCCTGCCCTCGCGGGAGCCGATCGCCACGTCGCAGCCGGCCTCGACCGCCGCCCGCAGGTCGTGCAGGGACGCCAGGGGCGTCGCCAGGTCGGCGTCCGAGAAGGCGACCTGCTCCAGCCGGGCCTCGGCCATCCCGGCCCGCACCGCCGCCGCCTTGCCGCCGTGGGGGATCGCCAGGACGCGGGCGTTCGGGCGGCCGGCGAGCGCCGCCCGGGCGACGCGGGCGGTCTCGTCGTCCGAGCCGTCATCGACCAGGATCAGCTCGGTGGCGAACGGTTGCCCCGCGAGGAACTCGGTCGCCTCGCTCAGCGTGGCCGCGATCCGGCCGGCTTCGTTGTAAGCGGGGACCACGAGCGAGAGCGACGGCGGCGGGCTCGGCTGGGTTGGGCGGCTCACGCGGGTCGACGGCTCCCTTTCGGCGCCCGTCCCTGCGCCAGGGCGGAGCGGCGGCGATGCTACCACGCGGTGGCGGCCAGACCGCGTGCCCGCTCGCGACTGCCAAGGCGTGGCGGAGGGATGCGCCTCCAGCGCGCCCGGCTGTGGTATCGTCCCCGTCGTCCTCGGCCGAACGTTCACCCCCGGAGTGGCCCACCCGTGCTCGAACTCGGCGCCCACATGTCCATCTCCGGCGGCCACACCAACGCCATCGACCGCGCCCTCGCCTGCGAGATGAGCGCCTTCCAGCTCTTCACCAAGAACCAGCGGCAGTGGCGGGCCGCCCCGATCGACCCGGCCGCCGCCGAGGCGTTCCGGGCCCGCTGGGAGGGCTGCGGATTGAAGCGGCTGGTCGCCCACGACTCCTACCTGATCAACGTTGCCTCGCCGGACGACGCGATGTGGGAGAAGTCGCGGGCGGCGCTGGCCGACGAGCTGGTGCGGTGCGACCTGCTCGGCGTGCCGTACCTGGTCAGCCACCCCGGCGCCTTCCTCGCCTCCGACCCCGAGGCGGGGATCGCCCGCGTCGCCGAGGCGATCAACCGGATCCACGACGAGCTGCCGGACGGCAGGGCCGTCATCCTGCTGGAGACGACCGCCGGCCAGGGGACGGCCCTGGGGCGCTCGTTTGAGGAGTTGGCCGCGATCATCGACCAGGTCGCCGCCAAAGAGCGCGTCGGCGTCTGCTTCGACACCTGCCACGCCTTCGCCGCCGGCTACGACCTGCGCGACGAGGCGGGCTACGTGGCGACGATGCGCACCTTCGACGAGACGGTCGGGCTCGCCAACCTCAAGGCGTTCCACCTCAACGACAGCCAGAAGGGGCTCGGCAGCCGGGTCGACCGCCACGCCCCGATCGGCGAAGGCGAACTCGGTCTGGCTCCCTTCGCCTCCATCCTCAACGACCCCCGCTTCGCCGGCCTGCCGGGCATCCTGGAGACGCCCAAGAAGGAGGATGGCGACGGCGAGGACGCCCGCAATCTGACCACCCTGCGCGGTCTGATCCGACAAGCGGCGGCCGTCTAGCCGCCTCGCGCTCCGGATGCAGCCGACGCCGCCGCCCCCCGCTCCGCGCCGCCCGCCCTCGATGCCCCCGGCCGATCCAGCCCTGGCCGGGCCGCCTCGCCCCCGGTTACGGCGAACCGTGCCGCGCCTCCCGTCCAACGGTCCTCCCCCCTGGCTGCTCGTCCTGGCCGCCTGGGCGGGCCGCCTCGATCGCTCGGCAGACGGCGTCCGCGTCGCCCGCGCCCTGCTCGCCGCGGCCGCCGGGGTCGCGCTCGCCCTCGGCGGCGCGCTGGCCGACACATCCCTCCACCGCGGCGTCGAGACGGGCGCCGAGGAACCGATCGTCCGCCACGCCACGAGCCGCGACCTGGCCGCCAATGTCGACCTGACGCGCTTCACCCCGGAGCAGGTACCGCTGGTCGCCACCGCCCTCCAGGCCAACGGTATCCGCTACGTCCGCCAGAGCTTCGCCTGGGCCGAGATCGAGCCGGCGCCTGGTCAGTTCGCCTGGGAGCGGTACGACCAGATCGTCGCCGAACTCTCCCGCCGCGGGATCGCGGTCGTCGCGGTGCTCCACCACTCGCCGGCCTGGGCCCGTCAGGAGGCCGCCGCCGCGGCGTTCGACGCGCCAGCGGCCGATCCGGCCACCTGGGAGCGCTTCGTGGGCACGGTCGCCGCCCGCTACGGCTCGACCGTGCCATTCGTCCAGCTCTGGGACCTGCCTAACCGCGCCGACCGCTGGGGCGGCGCCGCGCCGGACGCCGCCGCCTACGTCGGCCTGCTGGCGCTCGGCTCCAACGCGGCCCGTGCCGCCAACCCCACGGTGACGGTGGTGCTGGCCGAGTTCGACCCGGCCCCGACCCCCGGCGAGACCGCCGCCGACCTGGCCTTCCTCGATGGTGTCTATGCCGGCGGCGGGGCGCCGTTCTTCGACGCCATCGCCGCCCGCGTATCCGGCGGCGACCGCACCCCCTACGACCGCCGGGTTGACCACACGGCGGCGTCGCTCTCACGGGCGGTCCTGTTCCGGGAGGCGGCGGTCGCGGCGGGGGACTTCGGGAAGCCCGTCTGGGCCACCCACTACGGGTGGCGCGCGGCCTCGCCTGGCTCGGCCGCTCCCGGTCCCGACCCGGCCACCGCCGCCGCCTACGCCGTCGCCGGCATCGAGCGGGCCCGCGCCGAGTGGCCCTGGATGGGGCCGCTCTTCGCCTGGGGGCTGACCCCGGGACCGAGCCTCGGTGGGGAGGTTGCGCCGGATGAGGCGCTGCTCGGCGCGGATGGCTTGCCGACCGCCCTGCTGTCCGCCCTCGGCGGGTTCGCCGCCGAGGGCGGCACGGACACCGCCCCGACCGGCTTCCTCCCGGTCACTACCCGCCAATTCGGCTACGAGGGCAACTGGGACCTCCAGCACCTGGGGGCCGAGACCTACCGGACGACGGCCGAGTCCGGCGCCCGGCTGTCCGTGCGCTTCGAGGGCACCGGCGCCCGTGCCCGCCTCCGCTTCAGCCGTCAGGCCGGCGCGGTCTCCGCCTCGCTCGACGGACGCCCCCTGGCGCTGGATCTCGAAGCCTTCCAAGCCGCGGATGTCGACATCCCGCTGGGATCGGGGCTGCCGAATACCATCCACCAGCTCGCGGTTGAGCTGGTCGGGCCGGGCCAGTTCACGATCGGCGGCCTGATCGTCGAGCGGACCATCCCGCTGCAGTGGCCGGTCGTCTTGCTGGTCGGCGCCGGGCTAGGGCTGCTGGCCTGGGGCCTGCGGCTGCTCTTCTTCACCCTCGCCGAGCGCTCCGGCCGTCTCCAGCGTCGCCGCGGCGTGGACCTCTGGCCGGAACTGCCGGAGCTGCCCGCTTGGCGCCCGTCGCGCCGGACGTAACGAGGGTGATGGGGTGATGGGGTGGTAGGGGAGAGAAGCCGTACCCCATCACCCTACGACCCCATCACCCCGTTACGCCTGGCAGTGCGCCTCCAGGAACCAGAGGTCCTTGTCCACCTCGCGCGAGATCTGGGTGAACAGGTCGGAGGTGTCGAGGTCGCCCGCCTCGGCGGCCTCGTCGATCGCCGCTCGGGTGGTGGCAGCGTAGACGCCGTAGCGCTCGACCAAGGCCTGGACGTAGGCCATCCCCTCGTCGATGTCGTCGGGAAGTTCCGGTAGGCGCGTGTTGGCGACGGCCATCCGGGCCGTGCCCTGGGCCTTGCCGCCGATGGCGGTCGCCCGCTCGGCGATCAGGTCGGCGTGCTCCAGCAGGCGGGCCGCGAGGTCGTCGAACAGCTCGTGCAGCTGGAAGAAGTCGCGCCCCTTGACGTTCCAGTGGGACTGCTTGACCTGGGTGTAGAGGTCGGTGGTGTCGGCCAACTGGGCGTTGCAAAGCCCGGTCATCGCCGACCGCACCTCCGCCGGCAGGTCGTTGTGGGTGGGGAACATCCGGGCCGTAGGGCGGCGTCCGGCGCTGGTGATCGGGCTCGTGTTCGTCATCGCGCGCGTTCTCCCTGGATCGACCCGGCGCCCCCGTGAGCGCCCGTCAGTCATCGTGCCTCCGCACGTCCGGGGCCGTGGCCGCTCCCGCCGCCGCGACCGGAGCAACCGCCGGCGGTCCGCCCACCCGACCCGGCCGATCGGGTCGGGACCGCCTACCGGGACGGGCGGTGGCGCGGCCTACCCGTCGGCGCGATGCTTGGCGGAGTTCCGTCTCGCTCCCCGGGAGTGCCCCCAATGATCCGCTTCTACTGGCTCGAACCCGGCATCCTCGCCGGCTGCTCCCGCCCCGGTGCCCGCCCTGGACGCCACACCGCGGGCGATGAGGAGGTCGCGACCGACCTCGCCGAACTCCGCGGCCAAGGCATCGGTGCCCTCCTCTCGCTCACCGAATCGCCGCTGCCAGCCGAGACCCTGGCCCGGCACGGCCACGACCTGGACATCCTCCACCTGCCGGTGCCGGACTTCCACCCGCCGTCGCCGGAGCAGCTGGGTCTGGCGCTGCGGTTCATCGACGAGCACCGCGGCCGGAGACAGGCCGTCGCCGTCCACTGCCTCGCCGGCCAGGGCCGGACCGGCAGCGTGCTGGCAGCCTGGATGATCCGCGACGGGCTCGCCCCGGCCGCGGCCATCGCCCGCCTCCGCGGCATCTGCCCCGGCGCGGTCGAGGCCGCCGCCCAGGTGCGGGCGCTGGAAGAGTGGGGGCGGGCGCGCTCCTGGCTCGTCTGACCGGTCGGTCTCCCCGCTCACGACCGTGGCAGCTCGGCCGACCCGGGGTCACTCCTCCGGGAGTTCGACCAACCGCAGGTGCCCGGTCCCGGTCGCCGGCGACCATGTCTGCCACTGATCGGGCTCCGTCACCGGCCCCCGCTCGAAGAGCAACTCGTAGCGCGCGGGGCGCGGCTCCTGATCGCGGTCCAGCAAAAGGTAGTTCGCCTTCAGCAGGGCTCCCGTAACCGGTCCCGCGCCGGCGATCCGTTCCTCGATCAGCGGCACGACGCGACCACGGTCGGCAAACGGGTCAACGATCGAGCATCGGCAGAAGTAGGCGAGGGTTCCGATTTCCGGCGGGGCGATCACCGTCTCGGCACCAATCCGCTCGCCCAGCTCCCGGCCGGCACGGGCGTAGTCGGCGGGCGTGGCCCAGTTGCCGAAGATGACCGGCACCCGCCAGGGAACGCCAGCACGCACGTCGGCCACCACGTTCCCCGCCACCAGGACTCCAGCGAGGGCAAGTCCGGGGAGGGCGACGCCGAAGCGGACGCCTCGGCCGGCGCCCACGCCGGCCCCAAGGAGGGCGCAGAGGCAGATCGTCAGGGCCGCGAAGCTCGGCACGTAGTACCACTGGTACGGCGGCACCCCGAGCAGCGCGTAGACCAGGAAGTAGCCCGCCCCGGCCGCCCCGAGCGCGACGACCGGCAGCAGGTCCGTCCGGACCGCACGCCGGAGGAGTCTGGCACTCATCCAGGCGACCGCCGCAACCAACCCGAGCACCGCCGGCACGACGGTCACCGCCGTCGCCAGGGGATCGCGCTCGAAGTAGAGCCCCAGGCCGTTGCCGAACGTCCACGAGCCGAACGACCGCTGGAGCGTCTTGATCACGAAGGTGTCGGGGATGGCGGAGCCGAAGTGCCACCAACTCCAGGCGAACCACGGCAGCGCCACCGCCGCCGCCGCAGCCACCGCGACGGGCAGCCGGCGCCGCACCCCGGTGCTGGCCAGCGCCAGCGGCAGCACGAAGACGACGAGATCGAGCCGGGTCAGCACGGCGAGCCCCGAGAGCACCCCGAAGGCGACGGGGCGGTCTCGCACCGCCGCCGCCAGCATCCCGACCAGCACGGCCGGGATCAGGAGCACCTCCAGGCCGGTCGCCGAGAGCACGAAGGGGTTCAGGAGCACCAGCCCCACCCCGAGCGCCGGCGCCAGCGGCGGCAGCCGGAGGGCGGTCGCGACCCGGCTCCACCACCAGGCCATCGCGACCGCCGAGCCGCCGAAGACGATCCCCAGACCCCAGACGGGCTGGACCCCGGCGAGGGGACGCAGCAGCGCGGTGGCCGCACCCAGCAGCACGACGTTGAGCGGGGAGGTGGCCGAGTTCGCCGGTTCGGTCGGGATCAGACCCCAGTGGAGGCTGGTCGCCAGGTTGCGGGCATAGGAGAGGGTGATGTAGGCGTCGTCGATGAGCGCCAGGCGCACCAGCCAGAAGGCGCCGACCGCGAGTAGCGCCGCCGCGGCGCACAACCAGGGTGCCCACGCCGCCGAGGCTTCACGATCGACGACCCGGCGCCGACCTCGCTCGATCGCCGCTACCCGGGGCATCGCCACCGCGGGCGCCGCATCGTTCCGCACCGTCCCACCCTGCCTTCATCGCCCGGACATTGGCCCGCACCCGCCGTCGGCCATCCCGAACGCTTCGATGCCGTGAGCAATAGTTGATCCAACGAACGGGGAGCAGCCGACGTGCCAACGACGCCTGCTGTAGCATCGATGCTGAATGTCGCGTTCCCAAACGTGCCCGGCTATGAAGTTTCGGTGAACGGGGCCGGTTTGGGTCACGACGTGGCACGCTGCTTGCCAGAGGGTTGGTTCGTGCCTGGGCCGACCCTGTCTCCTGCTCGATCGTCCGCCCACCAGCTATCGTCATCCGGCCGGCCCTGGCCTCCGGAGGACTTGGTCGCGAGGTTCTTGCGGCCGATGGCCGGCACCATTCGGTCCAGATCTAACCGACGGCGCCGGTGATATGGAGCCGGATCACCCCCGAGGACTCAACGACGATCGTTCGCCCCGGAGTCAAACGATGACCGCTAGCCGCCCCGCCGATAGCCAGATGGTGCGCCCGGGCCAACAGTCGTGGGGCACCAAGGTCGCCCTCGGGGCGATCCTGGGGATCGTCGTCGCGGCGGGGCTTGCCCTGTTCGGGGACGTGCGGCAACTCGCCTCGGCGCTCCGCGGCTTCGCCTGGTGGCTGGCCGCGCCGATCCTGGTGCTCACCCTCGCCAACTACGCGCTCCGCTTCGTCAAGTGGGAGCTCTACCTGCGCCGCCTGGCCGTACCGAGTCTCCCCGGCGTGACGAGCGCCCTCGTCTTCCTCTCCGGGTTCAGCATGTCGCTGACGCCGGGGAAGGTCGGCGAGCTGATCAAGTGCGTCTTCCTCCGCCGGCTGACGGGGACGCCGATGAACCGGACGAGCGCGGTCGTCGCCGTCGAACGCCTGACCGACGGTCTGGCGATGCTGGCGCTCGCCGGCCTCGGCCTAACCCAATTCGCCTACGGCCGCGCCCTCCTCGGAGGCGCCGCCCTCGGCGGGCTCGTCCTGCTTGCCCTACTCCGGCGGCCGCACCTCCTCGCCTCGACCCTGGCCCGCGTCGAGCACTGGCCGCTCATTGGGCCGCGGGTGGAGCACGCCATCGCCTTCGTCCACGCCTCGGCCGAGCTGCTCGGCGCCCGCTTGCTGGCCGGCGCGGTCGGCCTGGGGATCGTCTCCTGGGCCGGGGAGTGCGCCGCCTTCTTCCTGGTCCTCGTCGGGCTCGGTCTCGACCCCACGTGGGACCTGCTCGTCGTCGCCATCTTCGTCCTGGCGGTCTCCTCGATCGTCGGCGCCCTCTCGATGCTCCCCGGCGGCCTCGGCGTCGCCGACGCCAGCGTCGCCGGAATGCTGCTGCTGCTCGTCCCGGACGACGCCATGACCCGGGGCACCGCCGTCGCGGCGACCCTGCTGATCCGGTTCGCGACCCTGTGGTTCGGCCTCATCATCGGCGTCATCGCCCTCGTCGTGCTCGAGCGCAGGATCGTCACCGGCGTCGAGCCGACCCCGAACGTCAACCCCGGAGCCGCCGTGAGCGAACCCGCATGATGCCCTCGACCGACACGCCGCCCCGCACCGTCCTCGTCACCGGCGGCGCTGGCTTCCTCGGGATCAACCTGGTCCGGTTCCTCCTGGAGCGGGGCCACTCCGTCGTCTCCCTCGACCTCGCCCCGTTCGACTATCCGGACGTGCGGGAGCAGGTGACCGCCGTCCGGGGAGACATCCGCGACGAGCGGGCCGTGGCCGAGGCGATGGCGGGCGTCGACGCGGTCGTCCACGCCGCGGCGGCCCTGCCGCTCTACCCGCCGGAGGAGATCTACACGACCGACGTCGAGGGGACGCGTCTGGTGCTCGCGACGGCCCGTCGCCAGGGCGTCCGGCGCGCCGTCCACATCTCGTCGACCGCGGTCTACGGCATCCCCGACCACCACCCATTGGTCGAGGGCGACCGCCTCGACGGCGTTGGTCCCTACGGCGAGGCCAAGATCCAGGCCGAACTGGTGGCGATCGAGGAGCGCGCCAAGGGCCTGGTGGTGCCGATCATCCGGCCCAAGTCGTTCATCGGCCCGGAACGGTTGGGCGTCTTTGCCCTGCTCTACGACTGGGCGCTCGACGGCCGCAACTTCCCCCTGATCGGCAGCGGCAAGAACCGCTATCAGTTCCTCGATGTCGAGGACCTCTGCCGGGCCATCTACCTCTGCCTGACGCTCCCGGCCGAGGCGGTTAACGACACCTTCAACGTCGGCGCCGCCGAGTTCGGCACCATGGGCGAGGACTACCAGGCGGTGCTCGACCGGGCGGGGTTCGGCAAGAAGGTGGTCCCCTTCCCGGCGGCGCCGGCGATCTGGACGCTGCGGGGTCTGGAGCGACTCGGCGTCTCGCCCCTCTACAAGTGGGTCTACGAAACCGCGTCGAAGGACTCCTTCGTCTCGATCGAGAAGGCCCGGTCGAAGCTTGGCTGGCAGCCCCGGTTCTCCAACCAGGATGCGCTGCTGCGCAACCTCGACTGGTACGCCGCGCACCGGGACCGCTTCGCCGGCGCCTCGGGCGTCAGCCACCGAGTGCCTTGGAAACAGGGCGCGATCGGGACGCTCAAACGCTTCTTCTAGGCGGGGTGCGGGCGGACCGCCGACGAACGGCCACGGACGTGAAGGGGGGACGACAATGGGCGACGACTTGGGCGGCGGAACATGAAACGGACAGGGCACCACGTGGCTCCCTTGCCGTCGGCCCTGCCGCGCGAACGAGGGCACCGCACCGTCGACGTCGCGGCCCTCGTGCGGTCCTTGCGCCCGCTGCAGTGGACGAAGAACGCCGTCGTCCTCGCCGCACTCGTCTTCAGCGGGGAGCTCTTTTCCCTGGGGTCGTTGGCGCGGGCAATCGCGGCAGCCCTCGTGTTCTGCTGTGCCAGTAGCGCCATGTACCTCGTCAACGACATCCGCGATGTCGAAGGCGACCGGGTCCATCCCAAGAAGCGCCTCCGCCCGATCGCGGCCGGCCTGATCACGACCGGCCAGGCCACCGCGGCGGCGGCGGCGCTCTTCGGGCTCGCGGTTGTCGGGGCGTGGCTGGTGGGGCCGCCGTTCCTGGTCGTCATCCTCAACTACGTCGCGCTGATCGTGGCGTACACGTACGGGCTGAAACGGCTGGTCATCCTCGACGTGTTCGCGATCGCGGCCGGGTTCGTCCTCCGCGCGGTCGGCGGCGCGGTCGCCATCGACGTGCCGGTCTCGCCCTGGCTCTACCTGTGCACGCTGTTGCTGGCGCTCTTCATCGGGTTCGGCAAGCGCCGCCACGAGCTGACGTCCCTGGAGACCGACGCCATCCGCCACCGCGCCAATCTCGAGTCCTACACCGTCCCCTTGCTCGACCAGATCACGGGGGTGGTCGCGGCGGCGACGGTGATGGCCTATTCGCTCTACACCTTCGATGCCCCGAACGTGCCCCAAAACCACGCCATGATGCTGACCATCCCCTTCGTCGTCTACGCGCTCTTCCGCTACCTCTACCTGACGCAGCGGCGCGACCTGGGGGGAGCGCCCGAGGTGCTGCTCTTTGCCGACCGATCGCTCCTGGCGTGCATCGCCGGCTGGGGGCTGACGGCGATCGTCATCCTCTACCTGGTGCCTCGATGACGGGGCAGCCGAACGCCGTAGGCGAGTCCTCGGCGCGCGCAGGCCGGACCCTGGCCTTGCCCTGGCCGACCGTAGCCGGCGGTCTCCGTTCGCGCGTCCAGTCGTTCCCGCTGGCCCGCATGGCGGTCGCTGCCGTCGTCGTGGCCGCGCTGCTCGCCTACGTCGCCGCGTTTCGGGCCACCTGGATCGACGACGCTTACATCCAGCTGCAGTACGCGCGCACCCTGCTCGAAAGCGGCACCTGGGGCTTCTACGCCGGCTACCCGGCCAACACCGCGACCGCGCCCCTGAACGTCCTCCTGATCGCAGCCACCGGCTTCCTCCTCGGCTCCGTCGAGCGGGGGGTCACCGTGTTGACGGCGCTGGAGTTCTCCGGGCTGCTCTGGCTCCTGCTCCGCTTCTCGCGGCGTCTCTTCGGGCGCGACTTCTTCGGCTGGTTCGCGTTCGTCGCCCTCGCGGCCAACCCGCTCCTGCTCTCGACGATCGGGATGGAGAGCCTGCTCTACGCGCTCCTCTTCGTCGCCGCCCTGGTCTGCTTCGTCGAGGGCCGGTGGAGCGCGATGGCGGTCTCGCTCGGGCTACTAACGCTCGCCCGCCCGGATGGGGTCCTACTGCTGGCGGTGCTGCTGCCGCTCGCCGCGGCGCCGTTGCGACGGAAGGCGGTCGTGCTGCTCGTCTACGCCGTGACGATCGCGCCCTGGTTCCTCTTCTCCTGGGTGGTCCTCGGGTCGTTCGTGCCGGACACGCTCGTCATCAAGGTCGGTGATGCGGCCTGGGGGGCGACCTCGTTCGCCGACGGTCTCAGCCTGTTTCTGGGCCGCTTCCCCCTGGAAACGCTGGCCTCCCTCATCCTGGCCCCGCTCTGCGTGTTCCCGCTCTGGCAGTGCGGGCCGCGGGTCGTCAAGGTGGTCACCGTCCTCGCCGCCTACGGCATCCTCCACTTCGTGCTCTACGCGACGCTGGGCGTGCCGCCCTACCACTGGTACTTCGTCCACCAGCTCGTGCCGATGCTGCTGGTCGCCTCGATCGGCGCCGCCTACCACGTCGAGCGGTTCGCCGCGACCGCGCTTGGGCCATGGCTACGGGCGCTGGTGGTCGTGCCGGCGGCGGGGCTGCTGATGCTGGTCTGGGACGAGGGCTTTCCGTTCGACGAGGCGCCGATCAACACCAACTGGGCGACGAGCGCCGAGTACGCCGGCATCGGCGCCTGGATACGCGACAACCTCGACCCGTCCCAGTCGGTCCGGATCTACGGCGAGATCGGGACGGTGGCCTACTACGCGGACCGCTACATGGTCAACGAGTTCAGCGACATGAGCATCACCGATGCGCTGATCGACGAAGCGGGGTACACGGCCCGGCCGGGCATCGGACGCCTGTTCGCCTTCAACTTCCTCTGGCGGCGTCCCCACTCGCCGCTCCCCGCCCCCTCGTACGAGTTCGTGCCCGTGCCCCATGATGACGGGCTCCCGCGGTGCCTGCTCGAAGATCCGGCCTGCGGGACGGTGCGGGAGGGCACCAGCGACTGGGTCGGCCGGAAATGGATGGCGGTCCGGGCCCTCGAATGAATCCGGGTCCGCGGGGGCAGCCGAACCGTCCTCCGGATCGCCTTCCTGCCGTGTACGACCGGCCGCCGCGGCAGTCAGCCACGCGCGGGGCCGCGGTGGCGACCACGGCAGGTTGGACGCCGCCGAGCCGCTCCCTCGTCGCGGCGATCGTCGTGCTGGCGTCGCTGGGCGGCGTAGCCCTCCCAGTTCACGCCGACTCGACCCCGGCCGCCGGCACCACGCCCATCCCCCAGGTGGCAGTCGCCGGCGCCCCCGGCATCGGCGACCCCCTGCGGCCGTTCGCCGGCAACGGCGGCTACGACGTGCTCCGCTACGACCTGGCCCTCGACATCGACCCCGCGGCCGGGAGCATCCGCGGTGCCGTGGCGGTCGTCGAGGCGACGGCGACGGCGCCGCTCGCCGCGTTCAACCTGGACTTCTGCGGTCTGGAGATCGTCTCCGTGACCGTCGACGGCGAGCCGGCCCGGTGGGAACGGGCGGGGGCCGAGTTGACGGTCGTGCCGGGGCGGCCGCTCGCGGCGGGGAGCCGGTTCGCCGTCGAGGTCCGCTACCGCGGCACGCCGGAGACGGTCGCCGACCGGTTCGAGCAGGGTTGGTGGGCGGTCGACGGCTCCGTCTTCATCGTCGGCGAGCCGGGCGGCGCCGAGAACTGGTTCCCGGTCAACGGCCACCCGGCCGACCGCGCCGCCTACACCCTGCGCCTCACCGTCCCCGCCGGCTACGACGCGGTCGCCGGCGGCGAGCGGGTCGGCGAGGAGACCGAGGGCGGCCGGACGACGACGGTCTGGGCGCGGGCCGACCCGATCGCCAGCTACCTGGTCACGTTCGTCGTCGCCCCCGAGCTGGAGCTGCTCCGGGAGACCGGCCCGGGGGGCGTCCCGATCGTCCACGCCGTGCCGCCGGACCTGGACGAACGGCAGCGCGCCGTCTTCGCCACGGTGCCGGAGATGATGGCGTTCTTCGAGGAGCTCTTCGGCCCCTACCCCTCCGACCGGTTCGGCGGCGCCGTCGTCGACGGCTTCAACGCCGCGCTGGAGACGGAGGAACTGGTCGTCTACGGCCGCTCCGCCCTCACCGAAGCGACCGTCGCCCACGAACTGGCCCACCACTGGTTCGGCAACAGCGTCGGCCTCGCGCGGTGGCAAGACATCTGGCTGAACGAGGGGTTCGCCACCTACGCCGAGGTTCTCTGGGCGGAGCGCGTCGGCGGCCCCGCCGCCCGCGACCGAGCCCTGGCGTCCTTGGAAGCACGCCTCCGGAGCGCGACCGACGGCAATCGACCGCCGGTGATCATCGGCCGCCCGACGGCGGGCCAGCTCTTCGCCGGCCCGATCTACTCCCGCGGCGCCCTGACGCTCCACGCCCTGCGGGCGGAGTTGGGCGACGACCGCTTCTTCGCCCTGCTGCGGGAGTGGCACGGGCGCAACGCCGGCGACTTCGGCAGCACCGACGAATTCATCACGCTCGCGGAAGAGTTCGGCGATCGCAACCTGGATGCGTTCTTCGACCGCTGGCTTTTTCGGGCCGAGCTGCCGGAACCGTTGCTCCCCCGAGAGGAAACCGACGCCTTGCGACCGGATTTCGCCTCGATCACCGCTACAGCGTCCATGGTGCTGCATTGCAGTCCAATCGATCCTGCTAGCACGCAATGCTTTTTGAGTGGGACGATGCCAAGGACGCTTCCAGTGCCTCAAAGCACGGCATCGATTTCACTACTGCGACGGCCGTGTTCGACCACCCGTTTCATCTCGTCGCCGACTCAACGCGTCCAGACGCCGAAGAACGGCGAGGGATCGCGATCGGTCGGGCTGGAGACAACATCATCGCGGTGATCTTCACCGAGCGGGGGGAACGGCGTCGGATCATCTCTGCCCCGAGGGCCGGAAGCAATGAGCGAAGGAGCTACGACGATCGTCGCGCGGCGGCTACTGGATGGGACGGTGGTTCGGGTGATGCCTGAGGGATCTACCCAACCTCGTGACGACCGAACCGACCGCGCGCAGCTCTCTGCGATGACCGAGGAAGAGATAGAAGCCAACGCATGGTCCGACGCGGACAACCCGCCGCTGACCGAAGACGAACAGGCGAGGATGCGCCCTGGCTGGACAGCAAAAGTGATCCGGGAACGGCTCGACCTGACGCGGGAGGAGTTCGCCGCACGCTTCGACATCCCGCTCGGCACGCTGCGCGACTGGGAGCGGGGGGCGCGGCGCCCGACCGGCGCGGCCAGGACGCTCCTCCAGGTGATCGACCGGGAGCCCGAGGCGGTGCTACGGGACCTCGCCAAGGCGTGACCCCGAGCTCCCTGGGGACCGGATCACGCTGGCAATGGGGGCTCACCGGAGGCGGCGTCGAAGAGCCCGGACGCGCCGAGGCGGTGCCAGCCGACCAGGTGCGCATCGTCGCGCCCGATCGCCTCCGTCAGCGCGTGGGCGGTGGTCGGGCCGACGAAGACGAAGCCACGGGCGCCCAGGTCGGCAGCCAGCGGCTTCGACCGGGGGGACGTCGTCGACACCTCCGAGGGTCGGTGCGGGACGGTGATCAGCGTCGGCCGATGCGCCCAGACCAGGTGCTCGAGGCCGCCGTCCTGCCGCAGCCGGATGACCGACCCGGCGTTCGCGCGGGTCGCCTCGCTCTTGGACCGGTTCGAGACGCCTGATACGGAACCCCGGCAAACGGTTCCGGTATCCGGTGCGGGCCCCTCACCGCCGACCGCCACCCGCGCCGCGGGTAGCCAGCCCGATGCACGGGTCCCCGAGCAGAGAGGGGGCTCAGGCGGCCGTCCAAACAGGGCAAATTCACGGGATTCCGTATCACGTCCTTCGTTCCTCCCGACGTGGTCCTTGGACCGGAGGACGTGGATCTGACGTCCGACCAAGCCGACCCGGCCCTATTTGATGACGCGACTCGGTTCGATCTGCCCCGAACGCCGGATCCACTCACGGCGACGCTCGCGCAGGCAGACGCCGCAGGGACGGTAGCCGGCGGCGATCGCCGCCGCTTCGTCGGCGAAGAAGACCCGGTTCGCGACGTAGCCGCCGCGGGCGATGGCGCGGCGCGCGGCGGGGCAATCGAGCCGCCCGTAGACGCGGCCGCGGCGGTGGCCGCCGAGGGTCCCGGGCCGAGGACTCTGGTACGGGCGGCGGTCGGCGCCGAGCAACGTCCAGGTCCGCGGCGTCGGCGCATCCTTCATGGAGCGCCGACGGCGACGAGGCCGCCATGTTCCCGCGCTTCGCTCCCGAACATCCCACGAGGTCTGGGTACACGGCGGCTCCCAGGTCGCTCGGCGGGCCAGTCACCGCGACTCCCAGAATCGGGAATCCGCGTCAAACCGCAGCCCGCCGCCACGAAGCCTCCAGGTCGAGCAGCATCCGCTTGGTCTCGGTGCCGCCCAGGTAGCCGCCGAGGGAGCCGTCGCCGCGGACCACCCGGTGGCAAGGGACGACGATCGGCAGCGGGTTCGCCCCGCAGGCAGCGCCGACCGCCCGAGCCGCGGCCGGGTTGCCGGTCCCGGCGGCGACCTCGGCGTAGGTGGCCGTGGCGCCGCGCCCGATCTTGGGCAGACGGTCGAGCACGGCCCGGCGGAAGCCGCCAACCCGCCGCAGATCGAGCGGGAGGTCGAACACGTCGCGGCGACCCGCGAAGTACTCATCGAGCTCGCCGGCCGCCTCCGCCAGGCGCTCGGGCCGCCGCCTGGCGGGCCCGCCGGCATGCCGTGCCAAGTCGGTCAGGACCGCTCCATGGTCCTCCCCGGAGAAGGCGACGCGGACCAGGCCGGCCACCGTCGCGGCCAGCAGGAGGGGCCCCACCGGGCTGTCGACGACCTCGTAGACGATGCCGTCTGCGTCGCCGGTTTCCATTGCGCCTGCTCCTTCGGTTGGGGCGAATCTCCTCAGCGTCTCCATTCGGGACGGCGCTCTCCGAGTTCGCTCGTCGATGAGACGCGCGACGCGGGAGGCCGTGAGATCCGCATCCGCAGGCGATCCTGTAGGCGGGCCGGCCTCGTCAACCGGGGTCAGGGCGGCAGGGCGCTGCGGTGCCGCAGCCCCGCGTTGACAGCCGCCCCGCCGCGTCGTACACAGGACCGGGGGAGGACGGGGATGCCGAAGGCGGGGGAGCCGAAGCGGGTCGCGGTGATCGGGTTGGGGCGCTTCGGCGAGAGCATGGCGCTCACCCTGGCCGAGCTCGGCTACGAGGTGACCGCGGTCGACATCGACGAGCGGCGGGTCGCCGAGATCGCCGACCGGGTCACCCTCGCCGCGCAGGGGGACGGCACCGACGAGGAGATGCTCTGCTCGCTCGCGGTCGACCAGTCCGACGTCGGCATCGTCGGCCAGGGCAAGAACCTGGAGGCGAGCGTCCTGATCACCCTGGTCCTCAAGCGGCTGGGGGTGCCCTGGGTCGTCGCCAAGGCGGAGTCGGCGCTCCACGGCGAGCTGTTGGCCCGGATCGGGGCCGACCGCATCGTCTTCCCGGAGCGCGACGCCGGGGTCCGTGCCGCCCATGCCCTGACCGTCCGCAACATCGACGACTACATCACCCTCTCGCCGACGACCGGCCTGGCTAAGGTCGACGCGCCACCGGGCAGCGCCGGGGCCACTCTCGGCGAGCTGTGCGCCCGCCTCGGCACCCTGACGCCGCTGCTCATCAAGCGGGGCGATGCCTTGCTCCTGGCGCCGGCCTGGGAGGAGCGGGTGCAACCGGGGGACGAGCTCGTCGTCGTCGGCTCCGACGCCGCGATCGGCGCCTTCGCCGATGCCGAACCCCTCCGGCCCTAGCCCGGTGCGGCGCGCCCTGATGCGCCTTCCCCGCCGGATCGCGATCGGTGAGGAGCGGCCGCGGCGGGTGCCGCCCAACGCCCGCCTCCACGCCCTCCGCTTCTCCGCCGCCCTGCTGGCGGTGATCGCGCTCGGCTCGGTTCTCCTGGCGCTGCCGTGGAGCGCCGTGGACGGCCGCCCCACGGCCCCGGTCGATGCCCTCTTCACGGCCGTCTCGGCGGCGGCCGTCACCGGCCTGGTCGTCGTCGACACCGCCGACCACTGGAGCCCCTTCGGCCAGGCGGTCATCCTGGTCCTGATCCAGATCGGCGGTCTTGGCTTCGCGGTTGGCGCCAACCTGCTGCTCCAGATGCTGCGGCGCGGTTCGAACACCAGCCTCCGCGACCAGCTCCTGCTGCGCGACGGGGCGCCCGCCCTCTCGTTGCGGGAGGCAGTCGTCCTCTCCGGACGGATCGTCCGCTACACGCTCCTGGCCGAAGCGGTCGGGGCGCTCCTGCTGGCCTGGCAGTTTTCCGCGGCGATGCCGCTGCCGCAGGCGGCGTGGCACGGGCTCTTCCACGCGGTCGCCGCCTACTGCAACGCCGGCTTCGACCTCCAGGGCGGGTTCGCCTCGATGGTCCCCTACCGGTCGTCGATCCCGGTCAACCTGGTCCTGATCGGGCTGATCCAGGCCGGCGCCCTCGGCTACGTCGTCGTCGCCGACCTCCGACGGTGCCGCCGCTGGCGCCTCCTGCCGCTCGATTCCAAGCTCGTCCTGGGCACCAACGGCGTCCTGCTTGTCGGCGCCGCGCTCTTCTTCCTCGCCGTCGAGTGGACTGCCGCGCTTGCCTCCTTCCCAACCTGGGCGAAACCGCTCGGTGCCCTCTTCCAGAGCGTCTCCGCCCGGACCGCCGGCTTCGCGACCGTCAACTGGGCCGAGGCGGACGCCGTCACGCTCTTCGTCTGGGTCGGGGTGATGATGGTCGGCGGTGCCTCGGGCTCCACCGCCGGCGGCGTCAAACTGGCAACGGTCGGCGTCATCGGTGCCGCCATCGCGGCCGCCCTCGCGGGGCGGTCCGAGGCGCAGGTCTTCGGCCGCCGGTTGGCGACGGCGCTGGTTTACCGGGCGCTGGCCGTGGTCGCCGTCTTCGTCTCGCTCCACTTCGCCGCCACGGCCCTGCTGGCGATCACGGAGAACCTCATCGGCGGCCGCACCATCCCGTTCGTGGCGATGATGTTCGAGGCGATGAGCGCGCTCGCGACCGTAGGACTCTCGACCGGGATCACGCCGGGCCTGAGCGAGCTCGGTAAACTCCTCCTCTGCCTGGCGATGGTCGCCGGCCGCCTCGGCCCGCTGACCCTCGCCTACGCCCTCCAGCGCCATCAGCGGCCCGCCCGCTACCGCTTCCCCGAGGAGGCGGTGCGGATCGGGTAGGACGAGATCCGCCTCCGTGGTAACGAGATCGTCGGGTTAAGCTCACCCCCGTTGGCAGGGCTATCGAGGTCACCGAGACCGGGGCGGTGCCATCAAGCGGGTCGCGGCCCGCCGATCGCGAACCGGCCGATCGAGTCGGACGTTGGCACCGTCGGCGCCGCACGCGAGCCCGACATCGGCTCGACCTTCAGCGTCCGCCAACCACCACCGACCAATCCTGAGGAGGCAAAAGCCGCGGTGTCGCTCACCGACGCACGCCCTCGTCAGCGATGGATCACGCCGTTCCCGAGCCGATCGCCCCTTTACCGCCCCGATCGGCTCACAGACGCCTCGACGTTGTCGTTCCCGCAGTGGGTTCACCCCTGTGGCCTTGTGAAAACCACCGGGTACTTTGCGAACGTTGTGCTTCGGAAGCGGCCCCACCACCGACTGGCGTGGTGCGAGCGGATGCTTGCCAACTTGATCCGGCACGAGGTCCAACCGGATGGCCGGATGCGCTGCTGGGGTGCGATCTCGCAGCTCGATGGCCGAGTGAACCATGTGGTGAGGCTCTCGGACGGGGATACGGTCCACAACGCCGTTCCCGACCAAGCACCGACTCCTCGGAGGTCGCGGCCGGAGTCGTGCTGGACGTGGACGCCGACGGCCAGCCGGTCGGCACCGCCACCCAGCACGCCCCGCGGGCGCTCGACCTCTCGACACTGGAGACCGAGGGGCTGGCGATCGTTCGACCAAGCTTGGCCCGAAGTCGGTGCCGATAGCCAGGGACCAGAAGCATTGCCTGGAACCGCGTTCAGGGGCTGTCAGACGCCGGGGTGGGGTGCGCGGTTTCGGTGAGGGGCCAGCCTGTTGAAAACCTCCTGGGGTGCGGCGTCCGCGTCGGTTTGCGACCGAAAGCGGCTTCGTTTCTCGGCGAAACCTTGCTCACATCTTGGCATCGAGATCGGTGCCAGCACTTGTTCGAGCCATCGACGCGCTTTTTTCAGCAGGCTGCTCGCTTCTCCGACACGGACGCAGCCCATGCGTCGTCGCTCGCGGTTCCTGGACGTCCCCGGCACCGCCCTGGTAGCCGCGGCGGCGGGGTTGCTCACCGCTCCACCTCACCGCGAAGGATCGCGTGACGGAGAACCTTAGAGCTCGAGGCCCGCCGGGCGTACGTGATCCAACACCACGGTTAGGACAACGTCGTGTTCGAGGAGCGCCTTGAGTGCGCACAGGACCATGGTGAACCCGCACGTCGAGTCCACCACCTTGCCCACGATCTCATCCCCATTCCCGCTGAACCCCGTCTCGCTGACCTGGACGAAGGTGGCGTCGTGTCGCCACGGCACAAAGCGCCATTCAACTGTCGTCGGGCTCTCGTCGTCCCATTCGAAGACGAGCCGTCTGTTCTCCTCAACCTCTTTGACGGTGACATTGGTCGAGACATCGAACATCTCCCAGTCCCATCGGAGGCGCGCGCCGGGCGTCACCTTGCCGCTGCTCTTGGTGAACCAGAATTTGGTCGTGATGGCCGGGTCGACAACAGCCCGGAACACCTCGTCGGGCGGCCTGCGGATGAGCAATTCCACGTTAGCGCTCGGGATGTGCATGATCTGAACAGTTTCCCCGGACCGAGTACTCATGTGCACCTTCCTTCGTCGGATCGTCTTGTCGTAGCTGCTAACGGCCAAGATTCTGCTGCTAGCCCTTCTCGGCTACGACGTGCCTGCCCTCAGGGCGGGTCACGACGATGGCGTTGCCGGGTCTGGGACGATCGCCGGCGGCTCAGCTTTGCTCCGCTGCGGCCACCTCCACCTCGGCGAGGATGCGGGTGCGGTCCTCGGGCGAGAGCAGCCGATCCCGGATCAGCACGGCGTGGAGCTTGGTCGAATTCCGGATGTCGGCGAGCGGGTCGGCATCGAGCACCACCAGATCGGCGTTTTGCCCTGCTCGATCGTCCCCGACGAGTCCAGCAGCCCGACAAACACGGCTGGGTGTCAGCGTGACCGGGGTTCAGGAACCTGCCCGTCAGGTCGAGCCCCGTGGCGCCAGGTGGGACGGGGATCTGGATTTCGCTCGTTCTCCCCAGGGCCACCATCCGCTCGCCCCGGACGATCACCGCCATCTCGGGCTGCGGCGAGGCTCCGGTCGCGTCGATCACCGTGACATGGGTCAACGCGATGTCGGCACCAGCAGTTTCGTCCGTGGCGGGTGCGGCCGACGCGTCATCCCGGAGACTGCCAAAGAGTGCGATTGCTCCCGGCGCCGTGCGGCTGGGGAGAAGCGCGTCGGGTCGATGTGGACAGCCTGCCCAAGGATCCTGGCGACGACATAGCCGAGTCCTTTCCGCGACGACAACAGTGCGAGGCCCCGATGACTCCTCCACCCGGGCGAGTCGTCAGACCAGCGCAACGACGAGGGCAATGAAACTCACAAACCCAAGCACCGCCCGCGCGACGTGCGAGCGCTCCCAGCGGTCGCGCAATGCCGTCCAGTCAGTCGCTTCGTTTTCGCCACCGCTTCCTGCCCGCCCGCCCGGATCAGCCGCGAAGAACTCCGCTCCCGCGCTCCCGAGCACTTCGTCTCGGAGCCAGAACCGGTTGACCGGGTGCGTCACGATCCAGTAGACGGCCTGCATCCCGATCAGACCGAGCAGCGCGACTACTCCCAACCAGAACTGCCGACTGCCGGCGGGTGTGAGAAACAGCAGGATCGCCGTCGACAGCAGGCCGAGCGGCTCGGCCACCCCGCCGATGGTGAAGCCCGGGTAGTAGATCGGCTGCACGACGAGGTACTCGTCGCGCGTCAGCCGCAGCTTGCCGGGCAGCTCGAGGGCGTGGGCGAGGGCGAGGGCCATCGCCACAGCGGCGAGGATGGTGCTGAGCACCTGAATCAGGTCACGCATCGAATTGGTCTCCTTGACGGTGATAGGGGCTGCTCCGATTGCCGGGCCGTGTCGTCCCGGGCGAGGCAGAGCATCCGGCTGCCCTACCGTTCCACTGGGAACGAGCCCCCATGCGGGAACCCTCACCCGGCGATGAAGGCGAAGAAGTCCCGGTTGAGGCGCTCCTTCTCGGTGAGGAGCAGACCATGGCCCTTGTCGTAGACGGTGAGTCGGGCGTCGGGGATGAGTTCCGCGGTCGCGCGCCCCCAGAGGTCGAGGGGCGCGAACCGGTCGCCGATGGCGGGGATGATCGTTTGACACGCTTCTCAGCGCGTGGAACTGCAGATCATTCCGGGTGGCGAAGGCCGCCGATCGTTCGCACAGGGGGACCGACATGACGACCGGGCAGGGAGGAGCGCGAAGTCCCGGATGCGACGGAGAACGCGGCCCCCTGAGCAACGCGTCTCTGCCACGCTCGTTCGATCTCTCGCATCATTGCCGGGTACACGAGCCCGTACCGGAACGGCTTGATGAGCGCCATGTAGGCCTTCCCGAGCCGGCCACGGGGCTTGACGTAGACGGCCATCTGTCCCTGATAGCGGCCGTCGCCCTGGTCGACCCATGCCAGGTGCATCACGTCGTGCACGGTCCGGTTTGACAGTTCCGCGGCAAACTCGACATCGGTGCGATAGAGGGGTGCGAACGGCACGGAGCCGAAATGCAGATCCGCCGCCGTGTTGCGCAGATCGTCTGGCAGTCGTTCCACCAGTGAGGTTTCGTTCGTCCCCGGAATCGGCAGGTTGC
Source organism: uncultured Thermomicrobiales bacterium (assembly GCA_902806345.1). GTDB lineage: Bacteria > Chloroflexota > Chloroflexia > Thermomicrobiales > UBA6265 > CADCWF01. Next base: position 11,519 of record CADCWF010000300.1, on the reverse strand, counting down.
CCGCGGCATCGTCCCCACCGCCGTCGACCGGGACCGAGATCCTGCCGAGGCCGAACCAACCGCCGAGGCGATCGCGGAGACGCCACAGGACGCGAGCCGGGCGGGACTCCCAGCTGTCCGGATCGTGAAGGTCGACCGTGATGATCTCGAGCAGTGTTTGGAAGTCCTGGGCGCCACCGTGCGCAGGAAGAGCCCAGACGTCCTCCAGCGTGAAGTCCGGCACGATCTCGCGAATCCGCCAAGGTCGAGATTGGTGTACCGCGTTTGGAAGCCTCATTCTGGTCCTCGATCAAGATGACCCGATTCAGGTGAGGACGCGTGTTTCCTGGGGCTGCAGCAAGCCTCATCCGCAGCCGTGAGCGACGAGACCGGCTGGTATGTCCCGACAGGGCTACGAAGTCCAATACAGATCCGGTTCCAGGCATTGATGGTGGCCACAGCCCACGTCAGGCTGACCAGCTCATCCTCAGAGAACGCCTGCCGCACCGCCTCGTAGGTGTCATCCGGGACGTGCCCCGCGGCGACCTTCGTCACCGCGTCAGTCCAGAGCAGGGCGGCGCATTCGCGCTCGCTGTAGAACGGGCTTTCCTGCCAGGCAGCAAGCAGGTAGAGCCGTTGCTCGCTCTCACCATGGGTTCGGGCATCTTTCGTGTGCATATCGATGCAGTAGGCGCAGCCGTTGAGGTGAGAGGCGCGGATCTTGACCAACTCGATGAGCGAGCGTTCGAGACCGGAGTGCACGAGGTAGGCTTCGAGCCCGTACATCGCCGTCATGGCTCGGTCGAGATTGCCCGCATCAGCTTGCGAGACGCGCTGGAAAGACCGAGACATGGGAAATCCTTTCGTCGTCGCTTGCACCTTGGGCGAGAGCGCTGGTGCAGGTTCGATCGTCGGTCGACGTATCTGGAGAGAAGACCGGCAAGAGCGGTAAAACGTGACCGGAGACACTGAGCCAGGATCGCGACGCTATCAGCCCGAGAGTCGGTGAGCGACGAGGTGCGAGGGACTGAGCCGGCGGTGTAGGTAGGCAAGCTTGTCTGGGTTGGACATCGACCGCACCGTCTGGACACGTTCGGCATCCACGTCCAAGACGGTCACCGTCACCAGTTCGGCATCGACCCAGAGCAGGGCACCGACGCCGCCGTTGACCTCGGCGAACGTCGCGCGCGCATTGGCGTAAAGGATTCGGTGCACGCCAACCAGCCAGCGGGCGACCGCGTCGTGCCCCCGGATCGGGCGACGGGCCGCGCGCGCCTTCGCCCCACCATCCGCCCAGCCAGTGACGTCGTCGGCAAGCAGCGTGGTCAGGGCGGGCATATCACCTCGGCGGGTGGCGGCGAGGAACCGCTCGGCGAGTCGGCGCTGATCCTGGGGGGAGGCGACGAATCGTGGCCGGCCCGCCAAACGGGCTCGTGCCCGGTGGGCGAGTTGGCGGGTGGCCGGGACCGACTTGTCCAGCATCTGCGCGATCTCGCGAAAGGGATAGTCGAAGGCTTCGCGCAGCACGTAGGTGGCGCGCTCCTCCGGGGTGAGATGCTCAAGCAGGACCAGGCATGCCAGTGAGATTTCCTCACGCCGTTCCATCGCTCCCTCGGGTCCGGGCACGAGGTCTTCCGTCGGCACCGGTTCGGGGAGCCAGGGACCGCGATACGCCTGCCGGTCAACCCGTGTTGCCGCCAATTGGTCGAGGCAGAGGCGGGTGACCACCGCGCTGAGGTAGGCCTTCGGGGAGCGGAGGTCCTTTGGCGGCCTACTCGCCAGTCGGACATACGCCTCCTGGATCGCATCCTCCGCGTCGCTTGCGCTGCCCAGCATGCGGTACGCAATCGCGAACAGGTACGGTCGGAGCGCCTCGAACGTCTCGGGGTCGATGCCTGGCACGGGTGTGCTGCTTGCGATGTCTGCTTTGGCGGCGACATGAATAGCCATGCTGCTGCTCCGGCTTTCACGGGGACTGCGTCAGCGATCATCCCACGCGGTGCGCAGCCCATCGTTTCGCATCCGTCGTCGGCCCGATCGTCGTCGCACTCGCCGCCAAGGGGTCACATAAGAGACAGATGAGGGGCCAGAAACGTGACATCAACGGGTCCGTCGGGGCGTTAGGGCCGGTAGCGGGACAGGACGTTCCGATACTGTGAGAATCTCAAGACGCATCGGTGGTTTGCCTCACAACGCCCTTGGCCCGTGGCGCCAGAAGGTGACGACGATCCGGGCCTACGACAGCCAGAGCGGCACTTTGAGCAATGGGGTGAATATCGACTTGAGCTGTGAGCCGGCTACGGGAGTTCCGCTTTCGGATGGTGAGCATTTTGGCGCTCTCCGACATCGCGGACTGATCGTTGGAAACGACGACCGGTGAAGCCACCGCACCGGGCTGCGGATGCGGTCGACTGCAGTGCTCAATCATTGGTGAACCCGGCTCTTAGAAACCGATCGCTAGCAACTGCACAGCACCCAACCTTTTTTGTAACCGGTTCCCATGACGCCCCTGTGTGTTGAGAGAAGCGCCGGCCCGTGGGGCGGCGAGCGGTAGACGTTTGGCTCCATTCCGAGTCACCCTGAGTGAGAGTGCGCCATGCTGGGCCGCCCAAGCCCCGCCACCGCGAGGAGCCCATTGCCGTCTCGCTCGAGGACCTTGTCCCGGCCAAGCACTGCTACCGTCATCTGGAGACGCACCTGGATCTGAGCTTCGTGCGGATTGGGCACCTGAGTGCTACGCCGAGCGAGGACGACCGAGCATCGACCCCATGATCTTCTTCAAAGCTGCAGTCGGTCATGTTCTTCGGAGGCATCCGCTCCGAACGCCACCTCATCGCCACAACTTCGTTCAACCTCGCGCACCGCTGGTACCTCGGCTACGCCCTCGATGAGGACCTGCCGGATCACTCGATCCTGACCCGAATCCGGCAGCGACTCGCAATCGCCATCTTCCAACGCTTCTTTGAGCAGATCGTCGACCTATGCCAGGAGGCGGGGCTCGTCTGGGGCAAGGAGATCCATTTCGATGCCACTGAGGTCGAAGCCGCCACCGATGTCGACTGCCTCGTCCGGCGCTTCTATCACGAGGCCAGGACGCCGCCGCACCAGGCAAGGGGCTTTGTTGCTTCGGCCCGGTGCTTTGGGGCGGGGCTCGGCCGCGAAGCGGCCGGACCACCTCGGCAATCCACGCGTGACGGACCACGACCGCCCCTACCCCTCCCCGAACCGAGCCCTCGGCGTTGCGCGGAGTGGCAGGTCGCCGGATCGGACCGGAGCGTGCCGCTCACGGAGTGCTCAGGCCGGCGGCAGTGTCTGGCCCGCGAGGCGATGTCGGGACGCCCCGGGGGCCGAGGCCCGGCGTCACTGACACCGCCGCCTCGCGGCCAATGGACAGCGTGTCGCCCCGGTCCAGGTACGAGACGCGGTCGGCCCAGCCGGCCGCCACGACCGCCTCCTGGAAGTCGGCGAGGGGGCTCTTGAAAACGTCGTAGTCGTCGAAGTGGATCGGCACCGCCCGCAGCGGGTTGACGAGCTGGAGGCACTTCACCCCCTGCTCGGCGTCCATCGAAACGAGGATACCGAGGACCCGGGTGCCGCCCAGGTGGAGCAGCGCCAGGTCGATCTCCGGGTACCGGCGGGGGATCTCCTCCAGGTCGTCGATCAGCAGGGTGTCGCCGGTGATGTAGAGCCGGAAGCTCGGCGGGCCGCCGGTCGGGCTGAACTCAAGCAGCGAGCCCATCACGTCCGGCAGCGCGGCGTCGACGAGGGGCGGCCCGTGGTGGCCGGGCGTCGCCGTGATCCGCAGCTCGGCGCGCCCCTTGGTGACGACCTGCGTCTGCCAGCGGTCGACCGGCCAGGTGTTGGCGAAGCCGCGGCCGGCCAGCAGCTCGGCCGACTGGGGCGTCGTCACGATCGGCAGCGCACGGTCCAGGCGGTCCTCCGCCGCCTGGTCGAAGTGGTCACCGTGGAAGTGGGAGAGCAGCACGAAGTCGAGCGACGGCAGGTCGGCGATCGCGCAGGCGGGGTCGGTCAGGCGCGATGTGTGGAGCCCGTAGCCGAGCCAGGTCTGCTCGTGCTTGTGGATGAAGCTGGGGTCGGTCAGGACGGTGAAGCCTCCAAGGCGCAGCAGCACCGTCGCGTTGCCGATGAAGTAGAGCGATCCGGACTCGACCGGGGCGGGTTCGGTACCTCTCGGTTGGAGCGAGAGCGGCACGGGGTCGGCCATCATTGACCCTCCTTTCCCCCGCCCCGTTGCACCGGCCGTGCCACCCGTGCGCCCATGCCCAGCCGGCCGCTTCCGGACGCCCGGCGGGCCCGTTTGCGACCAGGCCAACGGAGCCACCGTGCTACGATACGATGTGGTGGAGCGCCTCCACCGACGGCAGCGGCGGTGCGAAACCGGACCGGACGGGGGGACGCGGGTGCAGACGTTTGGCGGCGAGTGGCTGGTCATCGGCTTGATGACGATCGCGGCCTTCGGGATGGGGATGACCCTCCTCAACCTGAACCTGATCATCGGCCCGTCGAAGCCCTCCGCCGCCAAGGCCGCCCCCTACGAGAGCGGCCTGCCGGACATCACGCCCGTCAAGCCCCGCTACTCGCCGCGGTTCTACGTCGTCGCGATGCTCTTCGTGATCTTCGACATCGAGGCGATCTTCATCTTCCCGTGGGCCGTCATCTTCGACGACCTGGGGCTGTACGGCTTCGTCACGATGCTCTCGTTCCTGGCCTTGCTGTTCATCGGCCTGGTCTACGCCTGGAAGAAAGGGGCCCTCGAATGGGTCTGATCGACGACCGCTTCGACAAGAACATCTTCGTCACCTCGCTCGACTTCGTCTTCAACTGGGCCCGCCGCTCCTCCCTCTGGTGGCTCCAGTTCGGCTTGGCCTGCTGCGCCATCGAGATGATCTCGGCCTCGATGAGCCGGTGGGACCTGGCCGAACGGTTCGGCATGCTCTACCGGGCCTCGCCCCGGCAGGCCGACCTGATGATCATCGCCGGCACCGTCACCAAGAAGATGGGGCCGGTGGTGCGGACCCTCTACGACCAGATGCCGGAGCCGAAGTGGGTGCTCTCGATGGGCTCCTGCGCCAACGTCGGCGGCCCCTACGACACCTACGCCGTCGTCCAGGGGGTCGACCAGGTGATCCCGGTCGACATCTACGTGCCCGGCTGCCCGCCGACCCCGGAGTCGCTCTACTACGGAATCCTGGAGCTCCAAAACAGGGTCATCAAGTACGAGACGATGGCCCGCAAGCAGGGCAAGGACGCCGCCGAGACGATGCGCCTCGCCGAGCGCGAGGCGGCGATGGCCGCCGTCCACGGCTAGGCCCGCCAGCCCCAGCCGGCCAGGGAGACTGCCCATGACCGACCCGAACCCGACCGCCGCCGGCGCTCTCGCCGTGGCGGAGCCGGTGCCGGAGACCGCTCTCGCCGTCGCCGCACCGGCCGACCCCTGGGCGCGCGAGCTGTGGTTCGACGCCGACGTCGAGAAGCACCCGGCGCTGCGCGAGCTGCGCACCGCGATGCCCGAGGTCATCGTCGACGTCGTCCGCTTCCGCGACGAGACGACGATCCACGTCCGCCGCGAGGCGTACCGCGAGGTCTGCCGCTTCCTCCGCGACCACCCGCGCATCTCGCTCAACTTCCTCTCCGACACCACCGCGGTCGACATGCTGCGGCTGCGCGAGTCGCCGCGGTTCGACGTCGTCGCCCTCCTCTACTCGCTGCCGAACCGGGTCCGCCTCCGGATCAAGGCCGGCTGCGACGACGGCGAGTCAGTGCCCTCGCTAACCCCCCTCTGGAACGGCGCCAACTGGCTGGAGCGCGAGATCTACGACATGTTCGGGATCGTCTTCGAGGGCCACCCGAATCTGCGCCGGATGCTGCTGCCGGACGACTGGGACGAGGGCCACCCGCTGCGGAAGGACTACCCCCTGCGCGGCTGGGGCGAGTTCCCCGTCTCCAACGCCGAGCGCACCGTCGGCCGCGTCCGCACCCGTTGGTCCGGCAGGGGAGCTTCCTGATGTCCGCCACCACCGACCGGCCAGGCATGCTGGCCCCCACCACCGACACGACCCCCGATTTCGGCGTCGACTCCACGGATTCGGTCGGCTCGCTCTCGATCTCGAACGAGGTCGCCCTCTCCGCCAGCGAGCGGCAGATGACGCTGAACATGGGCCCCCAGCACCCGTCGACCCACGGCGTGCTCCGGGTCGTCCTCAAGCTCGACGGCGAGGTGATCACCGACTGCGACCCGGTCATCGGCTACCTCCACCGCGGCACCGAGAAGCTGGGCGAGGCCCACCGCTACTCCCAGATCGTCCCCTGGACCGACCGCACCGACTACGTCGCGGCGCCGATGAACAACCTCGTCTGCGTGATGGCGATCGAGAAGCTGGTCGACGTCACCGCGCCCGAGCTCGCCCAGTACTGGCGCGTGATCATGAGCGAGCTGGCCCGGATTGCCAGCCACCTGGTCTGGCTGGGCACCCACGCCCTCGACATCGGCGCCCTCTCGATGTCGCTCTACTGCTTCCGCGAGCGGGAGCTGATCCTCGACATCTTCGAGACCTTCTGCGGCGCCCGGCTGACGACCAACATGATGGAGATCGGGGGCTTCTCGCGGCCGATCCCCGAGAACCTGCCGGGCATGGTCCGCGACTTCTGCCGGATCTTCCCGGAGCGGCAGGCGGAGTACGCGGCGCTCCTCTCGGCCAACCCGATCTGGATGGCCCGGACCAAGGGCGTCGGCGTGATCACCCCGGAGGCCGCTATCAGCTACTCGCTGACCGGCGCCTGCCTCCGCGGCTCGGGCATCAACTACGACGTCCGCAAGGCGATGCCGTACCTGGTTTACGACCGGCTCGACTTCGAGGTGCCGCTCGGCCAGCATGGCGACACCTACGACCGCTACCTCGTCCGGATGGAGGAGATGCGGCAGACGATCAAGATCATCGAGCAGTGCCTGGACCAGTGCGAGGGGATGGACACCCCGCTGATGGCCTACGAGTCGCCCTACGTGATCCCCCCCCACAAGGGGACGATGACGACGGCCGAGGACATGCAGCGGCACTTCATTTGGACGATCAAGGGGTTCAACCCGCCGATCGGCGAAGCCTACGCCGCGGTCGAAGGGCCGAAGGGCGAGTTGGGCGTCTACATCGTCTCCGACGGCGGCCCCCTCCCCTACCGGTTCCGGCTGCGCCACCCGGACTTCGTCAACCTGAGCGTCCTCCCCCACATGGCCCAAGGGGCGATGCTGGCCGACATCGTCGCCCTGATCGGCACCATCGACATCGTGCTCGGCTCGGTCGACCGCTAGACGGGAGGTGGTCCACGGCGGCGGCCCCGGTTGCGGCTCCCCCGACCGCCACGGCGGACCAGGCGGTCGTCTGACCCGTGTCGGCTGGAACACCTACGAGGGACTCCTGGCGGACAACCCCGGCCGCATCCGGCCGCTGCTCTCGTACAACCGGGGGGAACTGGAAATCGAGATCCCGTTCCCCGAGCACGAACAGGATGCGGATACGCTCAAGTTCATCGTCGTCAGCGTCTCAGCGGCGCTCGCGATTCCGGTCGCCTGATATGGGGCGACCATGTTTTGCCGCCCGGATCTCCAGGGGCCGGTGGCACCTTCTACGTCCGGAACGAACCGCGGATGCGCGGTCGACGACAGATCGACCCCATGGTCGACCCGCCGCCGGACATCGTGATCGAGGTCGACGTCGGCCGATCGACGCGCGGCAAGCTCGCGATGTACGCCAGCATGGGCGTTCCCGAGGTTTGGCGGAGCGACGGCGAATCGGTGTCGATCCACGTTCTCGACGGCGACCGGTACGCTGAGGTTGGGGCCAGCCGCGCCGTGACCCTGCTGACGAGCGAGGTCTTGGCCCGCTTTCTCGGCCTGAGCCGGACGTTGCCCAGCCCTGAATGGCTCCGCGCCGTGACGGACTGGGCGCTCAGCCAGCGTCCGCCCGCCGCGCCGACGCCGTAGGTTCACACGCCGTCGCACCCATCGCGAACGCGGCAGTCGGCCGCCACCGTCCAGGTTCGCCAGGACACGCCAACCCCGTCTCCCTCGACCACGAGCGCCGCCGCGAACCCCGCACCGACATCGAGCGACCGGAGGCTCCATCGCCGGCCGTCCGGGAACCGATCGCCGTAGACGATCCAGGTTGCCGGATCATCGACCCCGCCGACGTCGAGCCGGTCGAACGGGAGCCCGAGGCCGAGCCCGGTCGCCTTGGCCAGCGCCTCCTTCCGGGTCCAGAGAGCGGCGAAACATTCGGTCCGGCGTTCCGGCGGCAGCGAGTCGATGAGGTCGCGTTCGTCGGGCGTCAGCACCAGCTCCGCTAGCTCCGCGATCTCCAGGTCGGCCCGGATCGGCTCCAGGTCGACCCCCACCTCCCGCCCCCACGCGACAGCGTAGAGCGCCCGGTCGCCCGCGTGGGCGATATTGAACCGGAGCGATACCCCGGCCGCATCGGCTAGCTCCGGCTTGCCAAAGGAGCCGTAGGCGAAGCGGAGGTCCGCCGGGCGAAGGCCCAGGCACCCGCCCAGGATCGTCCGCAGCAGCCCCCGGCCGGCGACGAAGCGGTCGCGGTCGCGGGCGAACCGGAAGCGGTCGGCACGTTGCCGCTCGTCGCCCGAGAGCACCGCATCGAGGCTCGCCAACGTTCCGGGCGACACCCGAAGCGATGCCCCCCAGAGATGGACGGTGTCCGATGCTCCGCCGGTCGACGCCATGGCAGTCGCCCAGCACCCGAGACGCACCACCATCTCTCGGCACGGAAGCCCGCCGACCATCCCAGCCGCCCCCACCCCCGATCAGCCCACGGCCGCGGGAGCCACCGGCGCGGCGAGCTTCGTGCGGAGCCGGTCGGCGACGACGTCGAGATGATCGACGAGGTACGTCCGGTGGTCGCCCGGCACGACCTCCACCTCCAGGCCGCCGGCCGCCACGGTCGCCCACTCGGTGGCGGGGTGGTCGCGGTGCCATGCCTCATTCTCGAACAGCGTCACCCGCCCCGGGAACGGCCGCGGGCGGTAGCGGTAGAGTTGGAGTGCCCGAGGGTTCGGCTCCTCGTCGTCGAGGAGCGTCACGTTGTCGGCCGACGAGGCGCCGGACCCGGGGCGCTCCGTCGCCGGGACGGCCTCGCCGCCCCCATCCGCAAGCTGGCGGCGGGCGACTCGAGCAGCCGCCTGCTCCACCAGGCGCCGCCGCAGCCGCTCGATCGCCTCGGCGTCGCGGTCGGGGTAGCGCGTGTCGATCAGGAAGAGACCGGCCACCTCCCCTCCCTCGGCGACGACCTGGTGGGCGATCTCGAACGCGAGCACACCGCCGATGCAGACACCGCCGAGCAGGTACAGGCCTTCCGGCTGCCGCCGCCGGATCTCCCTCAGGTAGACGGCCGCCGTCGCCTCGATCGCCGCCTGGGAGGCCGCCGCGTCGGCGGCGAAGGCGTCCGACTCCAGGAAGCTGTAGACCGGCAGGTCGGGGTCGAGCAGGCGGGCGAGCATGGCGAGGCGGTAGAGCCCCCGGCCGCCGGCGATCCCGGGAGGTACGAGGAAGAGCGGCGACCCGCCCCCCCCGCCTGTAGCGGCATGAGGCTGAGGACGGCCGAGGCCACGCCCCGCCCGTTCTCGCTCCCGGACGCCGACGCGGCGTCCACCCGCTCGGCCAACGCGGCGACAGTCGGAGCCTCGAACAGCGCCCGTACCGGCAGATCGCGGCCGAACGCCTCGGCGACCCGTGCCACCAACCGGGCGACCAGCAGCGAATGCCCCCCGATATCGAAGAAGTCGTCGTGGATGCCGACCCGCTCGACGCCGACCAGGTCGGCCCAGATGCGCGCCAACTGGTGCTCGGTCGGGGTCCTCGGCTCGACCTGATCGGTCTCCACCCGGTCGTCGGGGATGCCGCGCGCCGTCAAGGCGTCCCGGTCGAGCTTGCCGTTCGCGGTCAGTGGCAACGCGTCGAGGGCGACGACCGCCGACGGCACCATGAACGCCGGCAGCGACGACCGCAGGGCGTCGCGCAGCCCCCGCCCGTCCGGGGCTGCCCCGAGCCGGGCGGCGACGTAGGCGACCAGGTGCTTCGATCCCGCCGCGTCCGTCGTCGCGACCACCGCCGCCTCCCGCACGCCCGGGTGCCGCCGCAGCGCCGCCTCGATCTCGCCCGGCTCGATGCGGAAGCCGCGCAGCTTGACCTGCCCGTCGATCCGGCCCAGGAATTCGAGGACGCCGTCCGCCCGCCAGCGGACCCGGTCGCCGGTGCGGAAGCGTCGGGCCGTCGGGTTCTTGGCGAACGGGTCGGGGAAGAATCGCTCGGCGGTGAGGCGCGGGTGGCGGAGGTAACCGCGGGCCACCCCCGGGCCCCCCACGTAGAGCTCGCCCGGGACGCCGATCGGGACCGGGCGCCGGTGGCGGTCGAGGACGTAGACCGGCGCCTGCGCGACCGGCCGGCCAATCGGGATCATCGCCGCCCCCGCCTCGACCCGCTCCACCTCGTGCCACGTCGCGAAGAACGTCGTCTCCGTCTGTCCGTAGGCGTTGACCAACCGATCGGGCGGTCCCGCGTCCAGCACCGCCGCGACCGCCCTGGGGTCGACCGCTTCCCCCCCGACGAGTACCTGGCGCACGCCCGCGAGCGCGTCGGGCACCTCGGCGGCCACGGTATGGAAGACCGCTGTCGTCAGGAACAGGGTGGTGATGCCCCGCCGCCGCACCTCGCCGGCGAGCACCCGCGGCGAGAGGACGGCCTCCCGCGGCAGCAGCTCCAGGCGCGCCCCGTTCAGGAGCGCGCCGAAGACCTCGAACGTCGTCGCGTCGAAGGCGGGATTCGACGCCTGAGCCACGACGTCGGCGGGGCTCAGCCGAACGTAGTCGCTGTCGATCAGCCGAGGGATGACCGACCGGTGGGACACCATCACCCCTTTCGGCCGGCCGCTCGACCCGGAGGTGTAGGCAACATAGGCGAGCGCCGCCCCGTCCGTCTGCTGCTCCGGGTTCTCGTCCGACTCCTCGGGGAACGGCGGCCCGTCGGCCAGATCGAGGCGGTGCCGGCCGGCCACCGGGGCGCCAAGATCCCGGCCGGCGCGGGCGACGACGATCGGCGTCCGGGCTTCGCCGAGCAGGGCCGCGAGCCGGGCGGGCGGGTCGGCGGGGTCGAGCGGGAGGTAGGCGCCGCCAGCCTTGAGGACGCCAACCATGGCGACGACCAGCGCCGGACTCGGCTCCAGGCAGAGCCCGACGACGACGTCCCGATCAACACCGAGCCGGCGGAGCCGGTGGGCAAGCCGGTTCGCCCGGCGGTTCAGCTCGCCGTAGGTCAGGGTCTCGTCGTCGCCAACGGCCGCCACGGCCCCGGGCGTCTGCGCCGCCCGGGCCTCGAACAGGGCGTGGACCGTACGGTGCTCCGGGGCCGGGCAGGGGGCGGCGTTCCACTCGACAAGGAGCTGGTGGCGCTCCGGCGGTGTCAGTACCGGCAGGGCCGAGAGGGGGCGGTCAGGGTCGCCCACCGCGGCGTTGAGCAGCGT
>CADCWF010000299.1 GCA_902806345.1 uncultured Thermomicrobiales bacterium | reverse complement strand
GGGTCTTCCCTTCAGCGCCGTCCCCTTCCCGAACGTCTTCGGCACCCCGCAGACTTGGCTGGATTCCCACACCTTCGTTTTGCCCAGGCAACAGGACGAGAATCCCGAGCGGCTCGACGCGTCCCTCCGGTTCATCAGCTTCATGCTCAAGAGCAGCCTGACCTGGGCGCAGGGCGGTCACGTCCCGCCCTACCTCCCGGTGGCCACCAGCCCCGAGTTTGCGGCGCTCCAACCCCAGGCAACCTATGCGGTCTCTGCCGAGCACCCCGTCTACGATCCGCCCGCCTGGTTCAGTGGCGCCGCCGCCCCACTCCAGGAGCAAGCGGGTCCCGCCTTCGGTTCCGCCCTCAACGGCCAGATCTCGCCGCAGCAAGGGGTCGCCCAGTTCCGGGCGGCGATGGAGGACCTGCTGGCAACGCCCGAACCGCTCTAGGCCAGGGGAGGGCGGAACCGAACGACACGACGGGCTCGGCTTTGTTGGCGGGCGTCGGACAGAGCGCGAGAGGAGGGAGCCGGGGTGGCAGTGCGGGCAAGCGCGCCGGCGGGGCCGGTGCCTCAAGAGCGGGTGCCGGCGGGGACCGCGCCGCTCCGGCGTTCAGACCGAGTCGCGCAGAAGCGGAGCGACTGGTCGGGGCTCGGCTTCGTCCTGCCGTTCCTCGTCGCCTACGGTCTGTTTCTGATCTGGCCGGTCATCCAAGGCTTCCGGATGAGCTTGTTCAACTGGAGCTTGACCGGCAGCGGCACCGACGAGTTCATGGGTCTCGGCAACTACCGCGAGGCCCTGACCGACCCGAGCTTCTGGTCCTCCCTTGGCAACACGGCGCTCTTCACGGTGTTGAGCACGCCCCCGCTGGTCGTGATCCCGTTGTTCCTCGCGCTGCTCGTGAACCGGGTGCGGCGAGGGCGGTGGTTCTTCCGTCTGGCCTTTTTCGCCCCCTACTTGCTGCCGGTCTCGGTCGTGACGCTGATCTGGAGCTGGATCTACCAGCCGGGATTCGGCCTGATCAACAACTACCTGACCCGGATCGGGCTGAACGAAGTCAACTGGCTGCGCGATGTCGACGTCGCGATGATCTCCGTCGTCATCGTCACCGTCTGGTGGACGCTCGGCTTCAACTTCGTCCTCTACCTGGCCGGGCTGCAGGAAATCCCGCCCGATGTCTACGAGGCGGCCGCCCTCGACGGCGCGACCGGCTTCGAGCAGGTCCGCTCGATCACGATCCCGCTCCTGGCGCGGACGACGGTGCTGATCGTGGTCCTCCAGATCCTCGCCTCGCTCAAGGTCTTCGACCAGATCTTCTTGCTGACGGTCGGCGGGCCCAACTTCTCGACCCGGCCGATCATCCAGTACGTCTACGAGCAAGGCTTCACGACCTACCGGGTCGGCTACGCCTCGGCGATGTCGTACGCCTTCTTCCTCTTGATCCTCGTCATCTCGCTCGTCCAGTTCGGGTTGATTCGGCGGCGAAGGGAGGACGCCCATGGCTAGCCAGGTTGGCCCGGCGGGGCGCATCCCCGGGGTCGGCGGCGTGATCGGGGAGCGGCCGGCGGCGGCTACGGCCGGCGCCCTGGAGGACCAAGCCGGGCGGGGTCGTCGCGCCGAGTGGCTCGCACTTGGCGTGCTGGCCGTGCTCGCCGCCGTTTGGTTGGTGCCCCTCGCCTGGGCCGTTGCCACGGCGCTGAAGCCGGAGGCGGAGACGACCGCGATCCCGGTCGAGTGGGTCGCCTCGACCATCACCCTCGAAGGCTTCCGGTCGACGCTCGGCAGCGGCAACCTCCCGCGCTGGTTCTTCAACAGCCTCATCACCGCGTCGGCCGTGACGGCGATCACGGTGCTGCTCTCGAGCCTGGCCGCCTTCGGCTTCTCCCGGACCCGCTTCCGCGGCAAGAATGTCCTCTTCTGGCTCATCCTGGCCGGGATCATGGTCCCCGGCCAGATCCTGATCGTCCCCTTGTTCACCGAGATGCAAGCGTTCCGCTTGGTCGACAGCTACTGGGGGATCATCCTGCCCCAGGTCGCATCGCCGGTGGCCGTCTTCATCTTCAAGCAGTTCTTCGACGGCATCCCGCGCGACCTCGAAGAAGCGGCTACCCTCGACGGGGCGAGCCGGCTCCGGGTCTACTGGCAGATCTGGATGCCGCTTGCGCGGTCGGCGATCGCCGCCGTCGCCATCTTCACCTTCGTCGGGGCCTGGAACAACTTCCTCTGGCCCTTCATCGTCACCACCGACCCGAATCTGATGACCCTCCCGGTCGGGCTCTCCCAGGTCCAAACCTCGTACGGCATCCGCTACGCCCAGATCATGGCCTCGGCGGTGCTCGCTGGCCTGCCGCTGCTGGTCGTGTTCCTCTTCTTCCAGCGCCAAATCGTCCAAGGGATCGCCGGCACCGGGATCAAGGGGTAGCCCTTAGCGCCGGGCGAGGGACGGCGGTCGAGCGGGAACGGGGGACCGGCACGCCTCGCCTGACTACCGCATGAGGGGGAACGAGGGCGCGTCCAGTAGGGGCGAACCGGTGACGGGTCGCCGACCCGTACAGCGCCCCGACCACCATGGTTCATCCTGTCCGCGGCAGGGACCCTGTCGGAGCGGTTATTCAGGAGGTCGCCGAACCCCTCGGCGCCGGTGCTGTCGACGAGGCCCGCTTTCTTGACGCTGCCGGTCACCCCGGCCCGGGTCAGCGGTTCGAAGCCGGGGGGTGGCGGGGTTCGTCGGTGAGGGAGGAGACGCCCGGCTTCTCCGGCACCTGCGCATCCACCCCCCGTCGGGCACGCTTTAGGCTGGCCCGGCGTCCCGCGGACCGGTGATGGCGCTGCAGTCGGCGGGGCGGCAGCTGGGCGGCGTGCTGGGGGCGCCGGGGGTTGGCGCAGCGCCGACCGTGCTGGGCGGCCACGGCCCCGCCTACCCCAACGA
>CADCWF010000298.1 GCA_902806345.1 uncultured Thermomicrobiales bacterium | reverse complement strand
GTTGGAAGGCGGCTTCGCCCGCGACGTCCTCCGCCTCGACGGCTCCGGCCCCGACGCCGGCCGCTCGCTGCGGATCGACTTCCAGAACGAGAACCTGATCGCCCGGACGGATGAGGGCGAGGTCCTGGCCGTGGTGCCGGACCTGATCTGCCTCGTCGACGAGGAGACCGCCGAGCCGATCACGACCGAGATCGTCCGCTACGGGCTGCGGGTCGCTGTCTTCGGCATCCCCGCGCCGGCGATGCTGAAGACGGATGAGGCGTTGGCGGTCATCGGGCCGGCGGCGTTCGGCTACCCGGACGTCGAGTTCGTGCCGATGGCGGGGGTGTACGGGGGCGGGACCGAGCTGTCCCCCCCGTCCACGCGTAAGCGACAGCACGTCTTGGCCGCCTCGCGGGACCGTCCGGTCCTCGATGGATCGTCGTCGTGACCTCGGGTCGTCGCATCCCTTCAACGGCCGCAGGCGAGGCACGGATCGTGCCGAACCGGGGGTGAAGGCCCGGTCACGGCAACTCCCGGGCCGCCTTGAGTAGAAGAGAGGAGCATCCCATGGCCCACGTCGAGCACTCCATCGAGGTCGACGTTCCCGTCCGCACCGCCTACGACCAGTGGACCCAGTTCGAGCAGTTCCCGCGCTTCATGGAAGGCGTCGAGGAGGTCCGCCAACTGGACGACAAGCGGCTCCACTGGAAGGCATCGATCACCGGCAAGACGGAAGAGTGGGACGCCGAGATCATCGAGCAGACGCCGGACCGGATGGTCGCCTGGCGCTCCATCAGCGGCGCCGAGAACTCCGGCGCCGTCAGCTTCGCCCCGCTCGGCCCGAACCGGACCCAGGTGACGGTGCGGATCGGCTACGAGCCGGAGGGGATCGTCGAGACGGTCGGCGACAAGCTCGGCTTCGTCTCGCGCCGGGTCGAGGGCGACCTGGGGCGGTTCAAGGCGTTCATCGAGCAGCGCGGCGTCGAGACCGGGGCCTGGCGCGGCGAGATCCACGACGGCGAGGTCGACCGCGGCGCCGGCAGTGCGGTCTAGCGCGGCTGTTCCATCGGTTGGTCGCAAGCGGCGCCCCTGCGGCGCCGCTTGCCGCGTCGGCCGGAACCATCGCTTGGTTAACGGTCTCGTGAGCGAGGCGCGGTTCCGCACGCCGCGCCTCCGCGCGAGGGGGTCGGATCGATGAGCGCGGGGATCGATCGCCGGGACGACGTCAACCCGAAGGAGGGCGAGCGCAGGTACGGCGATGTCGCGTTCGCCGACCCGGTCAACAACAAGTACCCGATCGACACCGAGGAGCACGTGCGGGCGGCCTGGAGCTACATCAACAGGGAAGGCAACGCCGCCAAGTACGACGCCGACGAGGTGCGGACGATCAAGGACCGGATCAAGCGGGCGGCGAACAAGTTCGGGGTCGAAATCGAGTCCGAGCACTAGGGAGTGGCCGCAGAGGCTGCGAACGCGGGGTTGGTGCCTGCTGCTACTTGCGATCAAATGGTTCCATCCACTGGGCAGGATGGTGTACCCGGTTGCCGCCATCGCTGGACTGGTACCAGAAGTGCCGGCATCCCGCCGGCGGGGAGGTGGAGCCAGTGGAGCCGGGAACCCGGGCGATGCGGATCGGGGCCGCCCTCCCCCACGCCGCCACGGAGGGAGATCCGATCGCGGCTCGTGACTTCGCCCAGGCCGTCGAGCAGCTAGGCTACGCCCACCTCGAGACCTACGACCACGTCCTCGGTGCTAGCGCCGAGGCGTACCCCGACCTGACCGGCCCCTACCGGCTTGAGCACCCGTTCTGGGAGCCGTTCGTCCTCTTCGGCTATCTGGCCGGCCAGACCCGCTCGATCGAGTTGGTCACCGGTGTCATCATCCTCGCCCAGCGGCAGACCGCGTTGGTGGCGAAGCAAGCGGCGATCGTCGACGTTCTGAGCGGGGGCCGGCTGCGGCTCGGGGTCGGGACCGGGTGGAACCCGGTCGAGTTCGAGGCCCTGGGTGAGAACTTCCGCAACCGCGGCAGGCGGTCGGAGGAGCAGATCGCGGTCCTGCGCGCGCTGTGGACCGAGGAGGAGATCACCTTCCGCGGCCGGTGGCACACCATCGTCGCGGCGGGGATCAACCCGCTCCCGGTGCAGCGGCCGATCCCCGTCTGGATCGGGGGCCGGGCGGAGTCGGTGGCTGAGCGCAGCGGCCGCCTCGGCGACGGCTGGATCACCATCCACTACGCGCCCGACGGGCGCTGCCGCGCTCACCTCGAAACCGTCCGAAACGCAGCGCGTGAGGTCGGACGCGACCCCTCGTCGGTCGGGCTGGAGGCGTGGGTGTCGCTCGGCGGGCTCGAGCCGCACGACTGGGCCATGGAGGCCGAGGCGTGGCGTGGCCTGGGGATGACCCACCTTACGGTCAACACCGAGTTCACGTCGGGGAGGCACCGCGCGAGCCCGGCCAGGACCGTGGACGAGCACGTCGCCTTCCTGGAGCGGTACCGGGATGCCGTCGGCGACCTCGGTGCCGGGACGGACTGAGTGGCCCCATCGCCGCCAGAACACGACTGGGGCGAGGGTTGGCATCGCGAGGCAATCGGCCGCCCCCTTCTCGTCGCTCTGGTGCGCCCGACACCCCGGCGAGCGCGACGCGGGCAGGCGTGTGCCGCGAGGCGTCCGCCAACCCGACGGTGGACGTCGCGGCCGTGCACGCGGCTGGCCACGCCATCTACCAGGCCGCCAACGGCGTCTTGCTGATTGACCACGTACCACCCGGCTACCTGTCGGGCTAAGGGAGGATCTCGACGTACCCGTCCGTTCCATGCACGCGGATCCGCTGCCCATCCCGGATCAGCCGGGTGGCATGCTCCACCCCCACCACGGCCGCCAAGCCGTACTCCCGGGCGATCACCGCGCCGTGGGTCATCAGGCCACCGACCTCCGTCACCAGGCCCG
>CADCWF010000297.1 GCA_902806345.1 uncultured Thermomicrobiales bacterium | reverse complement strand
GGAACCCGTCCTCCCCCCAGGGCCAGTTCGAGGCCGTCTACGGCGCGCAGGCCCCGTACTCGACGTTCACCGTCCCTGCCCTGCACTTCCTGCAGGAGCGGGGGCTCGAGCGGGAGGCACTGGCCCAGGTCGTCGTCGCCCAGCGCGAGTGGGCCATCGGCAACCCCCGCGCCTCCCGTCGCGCGCCGACCACCGTGGACGCGGTGCTGGAGCAGCCGCCGGTCGCCTGGCCGTTCTCCAAGGACATGTGCTGCGTGGTCACCGACGGCGGCGGGGCGCTGGTGCTGATGAGCAGCGAGCGGGCCGCCGACCTGCCGTCGGGCGACCGCGCCGTCTACCTGCTGGGTTCGGGCGAGTCCGCGGAGGCACCGATGGTGTCGCAGATGGCCGACCCCGGCTCGTTCCAGGCGTTCCGCCGGGCCAGCGCCGAGGCCTTCGCGACGGCGGGGATCACGCACGGCGACGTCGACCACCTGATGGCCTACGACGCGTTCGCGCACCTCCCCCTCTACATGCTGGAGGACCTCGGGTTCGTCGGCCGTGGCGAGTCGCGCGACTTCATCGTCGACGGGAACACCGGCAAGGGCGGACGGCTGCCGATGAACACCAACGGCGGCGGGCTGTCCTACACGCACACCGGCATGTACGGGATGTTCGCCATCCAGGAGGCGGTGCGGCAGCTGCGCGGCGAGGCCTTCGCGCAGGTGCCCGATGTCGGCATCAGCTTCGTGCAGGGCGTCGGCATGTTCTTCGCGGCGGCGGGGAGCCTCGTGCTGGGCAACCGGCGGCCGTGACCGCGCCCGGCACCGACGTGATGGAGGAGCGCCTCGCGGGGCGCACGTCCGAGGCCCAGGCCGCCCGCACCGACCGGTTGATCCGGGCGGCGATCGAGCTCGCCGGCCAGGGCGGGTACGAGGCGGTCCAGATGCGGGAGGTGGCCCGGATGGCGGGCGTCGCCCTGGCGACGCTCTACCGCTACTACCCCTCCAAGAACGAGCTCCTCCTCGCGGCCGTCCGCTCCGAGATGGGGAAGCTCGACGACGACGTCCGCACCCGGCCGCCGCGGGCGACGACCCCTGAGCGGCGGGCCGGCGAGGTGTTCGCGCGCGCCCTCCAGGCGATGCGCAACGACCCCGGGTTCGCGCACGCAGCCCTGTCGGTCCGCCAGTCCCCCGCGCCGTTCGGCGGGCACGAGGCGGCGCAGGCCCCGATCGACACCGGCTACACGCTCGTCGACATCGCCGCCCGCGCCGCATGGGGCGGCGACCACGAGGTGACGCAGGGCCAGCGCCTCGCCCTCCAGATGGTCGAGTCGCTCTGGATCGGCAGCACCATCGACTGGCTCAACGGCCGGCTGACCGCCGACGCCGCCGTCCAGCGCATCCGTCTGGCCGCCGAGAAGCTGCTCACCTGAGGTCCGCGGCGGGCTCCTTGACAGCGCTCGGAGCCCGGTATGACGATGGCCACACCGCACAGGTAGAACGCGTTCTATCAATCGCTCCACTCCCGGCAGGAAGGCACCACCTCATGTCGACCGACGAGTTCCGGGCCAAGGCCCTGGCCTGGCTCCAGCAGAACGCCAAGCCGTTCGACGAGAACTCCCAGGGCAGCTCCGCGACCATCGAGGAGTCCAAGGCCTTCCAGAAGGGGCTGTGGGAGGCGGGCCTCGCCGGCATCACCTGGCCGAAGGAGTACGGCGGCCAGGGCCTCGGCACCGCCGAGCAGCTCGCCTTCAACGAGGTGGCCGCCGACTTCCGCATGCCCGTGGGCCCGTTCGTCATCGGCCTCGGCATGCCCGCGCCGACGCTGCTGGAGTTCGGCACCGAGGAGCAGAAGAAGCGCTTCATCCCGCCGATGCTGCGCGGCGACGAGATCTGGAGCCAGCTGTTCTCCGAGCCCAGCGGTGGCTCCGACGTCGCCAGCCTGCAGACCTCCGCGGTCCGCACCGAGACCGGCTGGATGATCAACGGCCAGAAGGTGTGGACCTCCGGCGCGCAGTTCAGCGACTACGGCGCGGTGCTCGCCCGCACGGACCCGGCGCGGCCCAAGCACCAGGGCATCACGATGTTCATCGTCGACCTGCGCCACCCCGGCGTCACGGTGCGGCCCCTGGTGGTCGCCACCGGTGACGCGCCGTTCAACGAGGTCTTCTTCGACGACGTCCACGTCCCCGAGGACGCCGTCATCGGCGAGGTGAACAACGGCTGGACCGTCGCCGTGGCGATGCTGCGCTACGAGCGGGTCACCATCGGCACCGGTGTGCGCGCCCGCTCCAACCCCCTGGGCTACGACGCGCTGGTCGAGCTGGTCCGCGCGCGGGGTCTGGAGGGCGACCCGTCGGTGCGCCGGAAGCTCGCGCAGGTCGCCGCCCGGGAGAGCGCCATGCGGTCCTACAGCTCGGTGCTGCACCAGGAGGCCCTCGCCGGTCTGCCCATCGGCGCACGGGGTTCGGCGGCCAAGCTCGCCGGCGCCACCTTCCCGCTGTGGGTCTCCGACGTCGTCCAGGAGATGTTCGGCGAGGAGATCGCACTGCAGACCCCCGACACGCTCCCCCTGACCCGGGCGATCCTGGCCGCTCCGGGCTACGCGGTGGCCGGTGGCTCCAACGAGATCCAGCGCAACATCATCGCCGAGCGCGTGCTGGGCCTGCCCAAGGACGCCGGCGTCGACAAGAACGTCCCCTTCAACCAGCTCAAGCTGTCCAAGTGACCGCCGCGTCCGCCCAAGGAGCGACCTCGTGACCCTCATCGACACCGACGACCAGCGCGATCTGGCGAGCAGCGTCAAGCGCTTCGTCGCCGGTCAGGCGCCGATGTCCGCCGTCCGGAAGACCATCGCCTCCGAGGCCTCCTTCGACCCCGAGGTCTGGCGGCGGCTGAGCCAGGACCTCGGCGTCGCGGGCCTGTCGATCCCCGAGGAGTACGGCGGCGCCGGCGCCTCGTG
>CADCWF010000296.1 GCA_902806345.1 uncultured Thermomicrobiales bacterium | reverse complement strand
CGCCGTTGGCCTGCGCCAGGAGGAACTCGTTCTCGTAGCCGAGAAGGACGTCGCCGAGACCGCCGATGAAGGTCTGCAAGCTCTCGCGGGCGCTCTTGTCCTGGACCGGCACCCGTTGGAAGAGACCGCGCAGATACGCCTTGGCATCGTCCTCGGTTTTGCCCTGCTCGAGCTGGGCGCCCCAGGCGGCCATCACGTTCCAGCGGGCGCCGCCGGAGGTGAGCGGGTTGGGGGTGATCGTCTGGACGTCATCGCGCTGGAGGTCGTCCCAGCCGGCGATCCCCTTTGGGTTGCCGGGGCGGACGGCGAGGGCGACGACGGAGTCGGTCACCATCCCCTTGTGCTCGCCGGCGTTCCAGTCCTCGGCGATCAGCCCGGGCTCGATCAGGCGGGTGACGTCGGGCTCCAGCGAAAGGGCGACGATGTCGGCCGGCAGCCCCGCCTCGACGGCGCGGGACTGGTCGCCGGAGGCGCCGTAGGACTGGTCGAAAGTGACCCCCGCCCCGCCCTCGCTGGCCTGGAAGAGGGGGATGATCGCCTCGTACGCCTCGCGCGGGGTGGAGTAGGCGACGAGGGTGAGGGTGACGTCTTGGGCCGCGGCGCGGCGGGGCGCGGCGAGGCCGAGGCCGGCGGCAGAGACGGACGCCGCGCCAAGGGCGGCGAACCGGAGGACCGAACGCCGCGAGGCGGTGGCCGCGGCGGGCGTGGTGGCGAGCGAGCGCATCTGTTCCCCTTCCCGACTAACCCGACTTTGTCCGTTAATTCCACTGTTTTTGTGGACAACCGGACTCTACCAGCCCTCGGCCGGGTTGGCAAGGCCTTGCGGCGGGCGCATGTCCGGACACGAGCGATCGCCCCGACCTCCCCCCCAAAGGTCGGTGCCTCGCCAGGGTGCCTGGCCGATCCCTGGCGTATCCCGTTGCGGGGCCGAGCCACCCGTGGGCCGGGGGCAAGCTCCCAGCGGGGAACCGTTCACCGTCGGTGCCCCGCCGCGGTCGCCTCCAAACGCGCGCGCGACCGCCGGCACGCCGGCGGCGATCCGGCCCGGCCGCTCGCCGATCCCCGCCACCTCCGCCGCGCCGCGGGGGGCGACCTCGACCACCTTGGCTCCCGCCTCCACAAGCACCCCGTCGCGGACGATCGCGCCCAGGATGCGGGCGACCGGGGCCGAGAGGGGCGTCTCGCCGGTGCGGGCGACCCCGTCGCTGGCCCGCACCGGCTCGCCCGCGTCCCGCCGGGTGCGAACGATCCCGGCGACCGGGGCCTGGACGTTGCGGTCGTGGGCGACGCCGCTGATCGGCCGTAGCTCCCCGGCCAACGGCCGCGTCGGCCCGGTGCGGACGATCCCGCCCAAGGCGTCCCATCCCGTCTCGACGGCGATGTCGACATTGCCGTCCGCGACGAAGCCCGGACCGAGGCCGACCATCACTGGCGGCCAGAGCGCGCCCGTCCTCCGGCTCCGCCCGCTTGGGCATCCGGGCGTCGACCAGCACGTCCGGCCGGACCAACGCCAGGAGTGCCGCGCTACCCGTGAGGGGCCACTGGCACGGCGGTACCGGCCGCGATGACCGAGCGCACCGCCTCCGGGTCGTTGACCCGGACGGTCCGCACCCCCGCGAGCTCGGCCTGCCCGTCGACGACCGCGTCGACGAATGCCGTCCGCCGCCAGGTTGTCGCGAGGCCGCGGCCCGTCGTGCAGGACGACCGCGTGGCCGGCGCCGAACGGCCGGTGGGCCATCGCCGACCCGACATCCCCCAGCCCCCGCGCCACGACGCGCACGGTGCCCTCCCCGATGTCTTCTTTGTCCACTATCATACTGGACCGAATCGTGCTGCCGGTGTGCGGACCCGGTGCGAGGCGAACCGTGAAGGGAGCGTGGCTCGGTGTCGACGACGGGGACCGTCCTCTTCCTCTGCCCGCACAACGCGGCCAAGAGCCTGCTCGCCGCCGCC
The DNA here is from genome assembly GCA_902806345.1 of uncultured Thermomicrobiales bacterium. Taxonomy (GTDB): domain Bacteria; phylum Chloroflexota; class Chloroflexia; order Thermomicrobiales; family UBA6265; genus CADCWF01. The sequence continues at coordinate 58,624 of CADCWF010000296.1, read as the reverse complement.
GAGTTCGACCGCCTCGCCCGCGAGCGGGGTCTGCCGCTCCGGGCCGCCACCGCCGGCACGGACCCGGCCGCCGCGCCCTCGGCGGCCGTCGTCGCGGTGCTGGCCGCGGAGGGCGTGGATGTCTCGGCGCACCGCCCGCGGCGGGTGACCGCCGCCGATCTGGCCTCGGCTTCCCGCGTTGTCTCGCTCGGCTGCGATCCGGGAACGCTCCTGCCTTCGGGGGGCGCGATCGACCGGTGGGACGACGTGCCACCGGCGAGCGCCGACCTCGCCGCGGCGCGGGCCGCGATCCGCCGCCACGTCGAAGGCTTGGTCGACGACCTCCGACGGAACGCGGGGGCGTGACTACCCGCGCCCAGAGCGCAACCGCCGACGGGGGAGCGACCGTCGAAGCGGAGAACCTGGCGTCACGCCCGGTGGCCGCCGTCGGCCTCTGGCCCTTCGTCGCCTACTTCCTCCGGCTCGGCACGGTCGGCTTCGGCGGCCCGGTTGCCCTCGTCGGCTACATGCAGCGCGACCTCGTCGAGCGCCGCCGCTGGATCGACGACGAGGAGTACAAGCTCGGGCTCGCCCTCGCCCAGATCATGCCGGGGCCGCTCGCCGCCCAGCTCGCGATCGCGATCGGCTACTTCGCCCACGGCGTCCTCGGCGCCACCCTGGCCGGGATCGCCTTCGTCCTCCCCTCGTTCCTGATGGTGCTCGCGGTCTCGGCGGTCTACGTCGCCTACGACGGTCTCTGGTGGATGCAGGCCGCCTTCTACGGCGTCTCGGCCGCCGTCATCGGGATCATCGCGATCGCCGCCTACAAACTGGCCCGCAAGGTCAACGGGCGCGACCCCCTGCTGTGGGGGGTCTTCGCGCTGCTGTTCGTCGTCACCGCGCTCGCCCAGGCCGAGCTGGCCGAGTTCTTCCTCCTCGCCGGGCTCGTCGTGCTGGTGGTCAAGGCGCCGCCGCGCTGGCTCAAGACCCGCCTGCCGTTCCTCGGGCTGAGCCCCGCCGTGCTCGTCCTCCCGCTGCTCGTCGCCGCCCAGGCCGGCACGAACGTCCTCTGGGAGATCCTGCTCTTCTTCGCCAAGGCCGGCTCCTTCGTCTTCGGCAGCGGCCTGGCGATCGTCCCCTTCCTCCAGCAAGGCGTCGTCGAAGGGTACGGCTGGCTGACCGAGCAGCAGTTCCTCGACGCGGTCGCGGTGGCGATGATCACCCCGGGGCCGGTCGTCATCACGGTCGCCTTCATCGGGTTCCTCGTCGCCGGGTTGCCGGGCGCGACCCTGGCCGCGATCGGCATCTTCCTGCCGGTCTGGGTGCTGACGGTGGTCCCCGCGCCGTGGTTCGTCCGCCACCGCCACAACGCCCAGCTCCGCGCCTTTTCGGACGGGGCGACGGCGGCGGCGAGCGGGGCGATCGCCGGGGCGGTGGTCGTCCTCGCCGGCCGGGCGATCTACGACCTGCCGACGGCCGCGATCGCCCTCGGCAGCCTGGCCGTGCTCTGGCGGTTCAAGGTGCCGGAGCCCCTCCTTGTGCTTGCCGCCGCCGCGGTCGGTCTGGTGCTCTGGCAGGGAGCGCGGTAGCGTCGGCAGCCGACCACGCCCTCCTCGTCACCCATCGGCGGTGCGGGCCTCGGCCTCCTCCCGAGCCATCGGCAATCCCGCGGCCTCCCAGGCCGGGAGGCCGCCCGCGAGGGCGTTGGCGTCGAAGCCGCTCGCACGGAGCAGCGCGGCGGCCCGCTCGCTGCGGGATGCACCGGGGTGACCCATCGCTCAGTAGGTGACGACGGACTGCCCCGCTGACAGCTCGCCCAGGCGGGCCGGCAGCTCGTCCAGCGGGATGTGGACGGCGTCGGGCAGGTGGTCGGCGGCGAACTCGGCCGCGCTCCGGACATCGACCACCTGTGGCGGTTCGGACCCCAGTCTGGCATGGAGCCGATCGGGACTCACCAGGCGGTCGCTCTGGCGCCGGTCGTTCATCGGGTTGCTCCTCGGCGGACGGCTCGATCGGGAGGGTGTCTCGAGACGGGGCCTCCGGCACGGAGCGCCGCGCCGCGCCGGAGGCAGGGACAGCCGCCGTTCGCGGTCTCTCATACGAAATACGGGTAAACAACTACGGTACCGAACGGCCCGCCCTCACCCCCAACCGCCACCCGCTCCGCGGGTACCCGGCCCGATGCGCGGGTCCCCGAGCAGAGAGGGGGCTCTGGCCGACCCGGAAGCAGAAGTATTCAAGCGATTTTCGTATCAGCGGCTGCCTACGCCGTCCGGGCCAGTCCGCAGGGGGCGGGGATCTCGTGGAGCGCGGCCGGATCGGCGGCGACGCCGAGCACCCGGTCCAGCACCGCCGCCTCGATCTCGCCGAAGACGTGGTGGCCGCGGTGGCGGGGCCGTGGCAGGCCGACCGCCAGGTCGAGGGCGACCCGGCCGCCGTCGAGGACGACGACGCGGTCGGCCAGGCGGACCGCCTCGGCCACGTCGTGGGTGACCAGCAGGGCGGTGAAGCCGTGCTCCGTCCAGACCCGCTCGATCAGGCCCTGCATCTCGATCCGGGTCAGCGCGTCGAGGGCGCCCAGCGGCTCGTCGAGGAGCAGCAGGCGGGGCTGGGCGACGAGGGCGCGGGCCAGCGCCACCCGCTGCTTCTGGCCGCCGGAGAGGACGCCCGGCCAGTCGCCACCGCGGTCGCCGAGGCCGACCTCGGCCAGCGCCGCGGCGGCCCGCGCGCGGTCGCCGCCGACCGCCAGGGCGACGTTCTCTGCCGCCGACCGCCAGGGCAGCAGGCGGGCGTCCTGGAACATCATCCGGGCCAGCGGGTTGCCGGAGAAAGGGGCCGCGCCGTCGATCGTCAGCGTCCCGGCGTCGGCCCCCTCCAGCCCGGAGAGCAGCCGCAGCACGGTCGACTTGCCGCAGCCGGAGCGGCCGACGATGGCGACGAACTCCCCGGGGGCGGCGGCCAGGTCGAGCGCCCGGAGGACGCCGCGCTGACCGAACGCCTTGGCGACGCCGCGGGCTGCCACGGCGACGCCGCGGGCGGCGGCCGGGGTTGCGGAGGCGGGGGTAGGGGCGTCAGGGCGGGGGGGAGCGGCGAGGGCCATGGGGGCCATGGGGGACGTCTCCTTTCGTCGGATGGGTTGATCTTCGGCATGCAGGTTCGCCGACACAGACCGGAAAACTCTCACCGTGCCCGGACGTAGCTCGGGTGCCAAGCCAGCAGCCGCTTCTCCAGTCCCTTTGCGGCGACATCGGCGAGCTTGCCGAGGCCGGCGTAGAGGAGGATGCCGAAGACCAGGACGTCGGTCTGGAGGAACTCGCGGGCGTCCATCGTCACCTTGCCGATGCCGGACGAGGCGGCGATCGTCTCGGCCACGATCAGCGTCAGCCACATGATCCCCAGCGCGTAGCGGACCCCGACCAGGATCGAGGGCAGCGCCCCCGGCAGGATCACCTGGCGAAAGGTCTGCCAGCGGGAGAGGCCGTAGTTGCGAGCCATCTCCAGCAGCCCGGCGTCGACGGTGCGGACCCCGTGGTAGGTGTTCAGGTAGACCGGGAAGAGGACCCCCAGGGCGACCAGGAAGACGCGCGCCGTCTCGCCGATGCCGAACCAGAGGATGACCAGCGGGATCAGCGCCAGGTGGGGGATCGTCCGCAGCATCTGCATGCTGGAGTCGAGGAGGCGGCCGCTCCAGGCGAAGGAGCCGTTGGCCAGACCGAGCAGGAAGCCGAGACCGCCGCCGATGGCGAACCCCAGCAGGGCCCGCTGGGCGCTGGCCAGCACGTGCGGCACCAGCTTGCCCTCGGCCGCCATCTCGGCCGCCGCCTGGCCGACCGCGAGCGGGGCGGGCAGCATCCGGGGCGGGATGATCTCGTTCGCCGCGAGCACCTGCCAGAGCAGGAGGACCAGCGCCGGCACCAACCACGGCACCAGTGTGGCGGCGGGGTCGGTCGGCCGAGCGGGGGAGGGGGAAAGGCGCAGGGTCGCCATCGATCAGCCCGCCACCCGGGCGCCCGCCAACGGCCGCTCCAGGTGCCCGACGAACTCGCCGCGGCCGGTGCCGAAGACGGTCGAGAAGGCGTCGGTGGCCTCGCCGACCCCGGCCGGGACGACGCCGAGGCGGGGGAACATCAGCTCGGCGAAGCGGTAGGCCTCCTCCAGGTGGGGGTAGCCGCTGAGGATGAACGTGTCGATCCCGAGGTCCATGTACTCCCGCATCCGGGCCTCGACCGTCTCCGGGTCGCCGACGAGGGCGGTGCCGGCGCCGCCGCGGACCAGGCCGACGCCGGCCCACAGGTTCGGGCTGATCTCCAGTTGCTCGCGGCTGCCGCCGTGAAGGCGCCGCATCCGCGCCTGGCCATGGGAGTCCATCCGGGCGAAGACGGCCTGGGCGCGGGCGACGGTCGCCTCGTCGAGCCGGGAGATCAGCCGCTCGGCGTCCTCCCAGGCCTCGCCCTCCGTCTCGCGGACGATCACGTGGAGGCGGAGGCCGAAGCGCATCTGCCGCCCCTCCTCCTCGGCGCGGGCGCGGACGCTGGCGATCTTTTCGGCGACGAGGGCCGGCGGCTCGCCCCAGGTCAGGTAGAGGTCGACGTGGCGGGCGGCGACGGCCTGGGCCGCCGGCGAGGAGCCGCCGAAGTAGAGCGGCGGGTGGGGCTTCTGGACGCCGGGGATCAGCATCCGGGCGCCGTCGATGGTCAGGTGCTCGCCGTGGAGGGTGACCGTCTCGCCGGCCAGCACCTGCCGCCATACGGAGAGGAACTCGTCGGTCAGGTCGTAGCGGGTGTCGTGGTCGAGGTGGAGGCCGTCGGCAGCCAGCTCGACCGGGTCGCCGCCGGTGACGACGTTGATCAGGAGCCGCCCCTCCGAGAGGCGGTCGAACGTGGCGGTCATTCGGGCGGCCAGCGTCGGCGACATCAACCCCGGCCGGATCGCGACCAGGAACTTCAGCCGCCTGGTGGCGGGGATCAGGGCGGAGGCGACCAGCCAGGCGTCCTCGCAGGAGGCGCCGGTCGGCAGCAGGACGCCGCCGTAGCCGAGGTCGTCGGCGGCCTGGGCGATCTGCCGCATGTAGGCCAGGCTCGTGCTGCGGCCGGCCTCTGCCGCGCCGAGGTAGCGGCCGTCGCCGTGGGTCGGGATGAACCAGAAGACGTCGGTGGTTTCGGCGGTGGGGGTCATGGTGGGTAGGTACTCCTTCGTTCAAGTGTTGTGTGGATGTTGGGTTCAGGGGGCGGTTGCGGCCGAGACTCCCTCACCCCCAGCCCCTCTCCAGCCGCGGCTGGAGAGGGGAGCACGGTCCGCCGCCTTCAGGTCCGCCGGCCACTGGCGATTGGCGGCAATCACCCGGGATTCCCTCTCTCCCGCAACACCCCGACAAGGGCAGGTTTCGCAATGGGAGCGATCGTACGGGGCTGGTTCCCCCTCTCCTGCCGCAGCGGAAGAGGGGGCGGGGGGTGAGGGAACCCTGGCTCAGACCTGCGCCGGCTCCGGCAGCTCGACGAAGGCGGACGACACGTCGATCCGCTCCGGGATCAGCTCCAGCTCGAAGAAGACGTCGGCCAACGCCTGCTGGTCGGCGATGATCGCCGCCGTCACCGGTTCCAGGCCGTAGGCACGGCGGGCCTCGACGGTGCGGAGGACGGCGGCGTCGAGGCCGGTCTGCTCGGCGAGCATGTCCGCCACCTCGGCCGGGTGCCCCGCCGCCCAGCCGTCTGTCTCGACCAGGGCGTCGCGGACGACCGCGAGCGCCTCGGCGTGACCCTCGGCGAAGGGGCGGGCGGCCAGGTAGAAGGAGCGGTTGGGGGCGCCGGCGACCTCGTCGGTGATCAGGGTGCGGGCGCCGGTGGCCGCCTCCTCGGCGGCGTAGTAGGGATCCCAGATCGACCAGGCGGCGACGTCGCCGCCCTCGAAGGCGGCCTTGGCGTCGGCCGGCTGCAGGTAGACCGGCTCGACGGCGTCCCAGTCGAGCCCGGCCGAGCGCAGCGCCCAGATCAGGAGGGCGTGGGCGCTCGACCCCTTGGCGACCGCCACCTGCTTGCCGGCGAGGTCGGCCGGGGTGGCGATCGCGGAGCCTTCGGGGACGACGATCGCCTGGGTCCGGGGGGAGGGCTTGGCGGCCAGGGCGTAGACGAGGTCGGCGCCGGCGGCCTGGGCGAAGATCGGGGGCGGGGCCCCGGTGCTGCCGAAGTCGAGGCTGCCGGCGTTGAGCGCCTCCAGCAGCGGCGGCCCGGAGGTGAACTCGGCCCAGGAGACGGAGTAGCCGAGCGGGGCCAGTTTCTCCTCGAGGGCCGACTGCGACTTCAGCACCAGCAGGCTGGCCGAGCCCTTCTGGAAGCCGACCCGCAGCTTGCCGCCCCCCTGGGCGCCGCTAGGGCGGGCAAGCGGGGGCGCCGCGGACGCGGCCAGGGCGGCGGCGACGGCGAGCAGGGTCGAACGGCGGGAGAGGGAACGGGACGCGAGCGTCATGCCGGGACCTCCTCGAGGATCGCGACGGGGGCCAGGGGGTCGGACTGGGGCTGGGGGTGCGGCTTGCCGAGCGGCTGGGCGAGGGCGTCGATCGCCTGGTGCAGCCGCTCGGCGGAGGCGGGGTTGAGGGCGACGACGGCGCCGTCCGGGCCGTACTCGAAGTCGGAGTCGAGCAGGCAGACGCCCTGCAGGATGTGGCGGGCGCCGAGCGCGGCGAGCACCGGCTTGAGCGCGTAATCGAGCGCCAGGCAGTGGGCCAGCGAGCCGGCCGTCGTCACCGGCAGGACCGGTTTGTCGGCGAGCGAGCCGGGCGGCAGGAGGTCGAGGAACAGCTTGAGGACGCCGGAGTAGGCGGCCTTGTAGACGGGGGTGGCGACGACTAGGGCGCGGGCCTCCTGGACGGCGTCGATGGCGGTGCGGATGGTCGGCTCGTCGAAGCTGGCCCAGACCAGCCCCTGGGCATCGAGGTCGCGGACCTCGACCGCGTCGGTGGTGAAGCCGCGTCCGGCCATGGATCGGCGGACGTGGCCGAGGGTGGTGGCGCAGCGCGATGGGCTGGCCGGGCTGCCGCCGACGGTGACGATATCGGGCATGGGTGGGGGCTCCTCCTCCGGGCGATCCTCGCCCATCTCTCATTGTCCATTAAATCAGTGGACAATATGGACAATAGGACCGAGCGGAGGTTCTGTCAAGGCCCTCCCAGCCGCTGGCCGCTCGATCGCCGGGCCCGCCGTCTCGTTGCCGCTCCCCGCTGAGCCGCGCTCGGGGCGCTCGTGCGGCCATGGACGACAGCCGGGGGGGACGCCCGCGCGGGCGTCCCCGATGCCTGCCGCTCGCCCCCTCACCGAAGCCTCTCGGGCACCCGGTCCGGGCGTCGCGTAGGCCGCTTGACCTCCTGGCACATCTCGTGCATCGTTCGTGGTGCCCCGCGTCGAACCCAAGCACCCAGGAGGAACGGCGTGAACGGCCACGGTCTTCGGCTGTCCAAGGGCACCACGGTCGTCAGTCTGGCCGACGGGGCGGAGATCGGCGCCGTCGAGCGGGTCTATCTGGACCCGGCGCGGAAAGAGATCGTCGGGTTCACCGTCCACAAGGGCGGCTTCTTCGGCGGCACGATGGTCGGCCTGGTCGAGGTCGGCGACGTCCACGCTTTCGGGCCGGACGCCGTCACCATCAACGACGCGGCGGCGGTGCGGAGCGAGTTCGCCGTCGGCGCCCGCCGCGACGAACTGGTCGAGCTCGGCAGTCTGGTCGGGCGCAAGGTTGTCACCGAGGCCGGGGTCGCGCTCGGCAGCGTCGCCGGCGTCCGCTTCGGCGAGGAGAGCTTTCGCCTGTTGGCGCTCGATGTCTCGCCCGGCCCGCTCCAGGAGCACCACGAGGTGGCGGGGGGGGCGGTGGCGACGATCGGGGAGGACCTGATCGTGGTGGCGGAGGGCGGCGCCGCCACGGGGTCCGCGCCGCACGCCGTCCCCGACCGCCTCGTCTACGTGGTCGAGCCGGGCGGCGGGCGCCGTCTGGCCGGCTAGGGCGGAGTGCCCACAGGTGGGCACCGGCTTGGTAGCGAGGCGGTCTACCTTGCGGCGGACGGCCTGCTGACCGGGGAGCAGGCTGGTCCTGGTCGATTGCGGCACCGTGGCGCCAGCGCTCTCGCGGCGGCTGACGGACGCGGCGGAATGGCGGGGCGACGGTCCTCGACCCGCTGGTGGCGGGCTCCGTCAAAGCGGCCGTCGAGGGGCGGTGATGGCCGGCTCCGGCCACACCGCCCTCGAGCGGTACGCGCCCGTCTCCGCCGCCTTCGCAAAGGCAACCCGCCACCAGGACCCAGTCGGCAGCCAGGCGGCGATGAAGGTCGCCGCGAACGCGCTCCTCACAGGGGTCGTCCAGGTGCTGTACGAGGGGGTGACGCTCGGCGAGAAGGCGGGCCGGAGCCGCCCGCGATCTGCGCCGTGCCCGCCGGCTCCTCGGCCGTAGAGCGCCGGTCGTGTCGACCAAGGCGGTAACCACCTCTGGACGGACCTCCCGGCCGGCCGCCTTCACCCTTGGGCTCATGCGGAGGGACCTCGGGCTGGCCAACGATCTGGGGGTGGCGATGCCGGTTCCCGCGGCCATCCACGCGACGACCGTGGCCGCGAACGCGACCGGCGAGGGTGAGCTGGACTTCTCGGCCGCTCTGCCGATGGAGGAGCTGGCAGGGCTGACGGAGCGAGGAGCGGTCACTCCCGCGTCGTCCCGAGCAAAGACGATGACTCCCCTCCCGCCGTCTCAACCCGACAGATGAAGGGCGGCGTCTTGGCGGGAGCCCCCTCCCTCCAGTCAGGTTGACGAGGAGGATGCCTGCCGCTCGGAGGTCGGGGAGGCGACCAGCGGCGGCGGCGGCGATCGGCTATCGTCCGGGCAACGAGCAGCAGGCGTGCGACCGCCGAGGCGGAAGGAGCGGCGCGATGGCGGCCTACGTGATCGTCGACGTCGAGGTCCACGACCCGGACGCGTACACGGCCTACACCAGCCGGGTGCCGGCTACGTTGGAGCCCTTCGGCGGCCGCTTCCTGGTCCGCGGCGGCAGGTCGGAGACGCTGGAGGGCGACTGGTGGCCGCAGCGGGTGGTGGTCATCGAGTTCCCGGACCTGGCCACCGCCAAGGCTTGGCACGCCTCGCCAGCCTACGCCGAGATCCTGCCGATCCGCCAGGGCCACGCCCGGACCAACTTCCTAACGGTGGTCGAGGGGGTCTGAACCGGGATCCGACCGAACAGGCCCGAAATCCGGCGGTGAGGGCCGTTCGGCCGGATACGTGCAGTCACCGCCCCGAAGCCGGTATCAGCCGTTGCCCCAGGCAGCGGACGGCGGGCCCGCCTCCGGCCAGCGGTCGTCGCCCGGCTCCAGCTCGACGAACCGCTCGAGGAAGGCGACCGCCCGGGCGACGACCGTCGAGGCGACCGATTCGCCGAAACCGGAGCTCGCCCGCCGGGCGTCGCCGAGGGCGCCGTTGGCGGTGATCTCGTCGAACCAGAGCGGCGCCGCGATCCGGTGCGGCTGCCGCGGGTCGGCGAACGGCAGCAGCGGCGGCAGGATCGCCCCCGCTTCGAGCGATTCGGCGTGGACGATCTCCGGCCGCAGGGCGAGTCCGAGCGACGCCTCCACCTCGCAGGCGTGGCCCCAGCGCTCGCTCCCGACCCCCTCCCGGATCGCGTCGCCGGCGATCGCGAAGGGGAAGAGGTAGGCGGCCGGGATGCCGCGCTCGAAGCGGAGCTTGGTCATCAGCACGTCGAGCGCGCCCTGGTTGCCGGCGTGGCCGTCGACGACGAACAGGCGCGGCACGCCGTGGCGACGCAGGCTCTCGGCCAAGTCCAGGAGCACCGCCTGGAACGTGTCTGGCGAGAGGGTCAGGGTGCCGGGGAAGCGCAGGTGGTGGTGGCTGACGCCGAACGGCAGCGGCGGGGTGACGACCGCCCGCGGGAAAACCGCCGCCGCGATCCGGCGCGCCAGGGCGTCGGCGATGGCGGTGTCGGTCTCCAGGCTGAGGTTCGGACCGTGCTGCTCGGTGGCGCCGACCGGGACGATTGCGACCTCGGCGGCCGCCAGCGCCGCCGCCGCCTGCGGCGAGGTCATCTTCGCCAGTTCGACCCCCGGCTCCTCGGCCACCGCCCCGCCCCCTTCCTCCGCCCTCGTGGTGCATCAACCCCGATTCGCGGATACCGCCGCAGATTGCCCACGGTCTCGGACCCGGAGAGACTTCGTCGCCTCAGCCCGGCACTGCAATGCCGGGCTCGGCGGCGGTGCCGCGAGTGCTCCGTCCCTATCGCACCGCCCCCGCCGTCAGCCCCCGCACCATCAGCCGCTAGACCGGGACCACCACCAGCAGCGTCGGCCGCGTGCCGAGCGCGATCGCCGCCGTCAGTAGCCCCCAGGAAACGCCCGGGTTGGCGGAGACGGTAGCGGGGGCATCGCTTGCGGTCAACGTCCCCGCCCAATCGTCCACTAGACGACAGTCGCACGGCGCTGTTGACCACCTCCCGACCTTGTGCTACCGTGCGGCGCACTTCGCTCGCCGAATTGCCTGTGCCCGTCCCCAGCCGCCTTCCCGGCGGCCCCGGAGGTGACCCGACCCCGCAATGCTGCGGGCAATCCCGGAGGCCGCCGTCGCACGCGGTCCCTCGGTCGCGCCCGCTCCCCCTACCCTCGGCCTCGTTCGCCCCGGCCCGATGGCGGCCGCGGCCGCGGCACTCGGAAACGCCGGCGATGGACGCCGGCGCGGACAACGAACGTCCACGACGGAGGCAAACAACGATGGGAGATATCGCGCAGCGCGGCCCGCTGGCCGGGCTCGAACTGGAGCTGATCGGCGACCGCCTGAAGAAGGGGATCAAGCGGCGGGACGCCTTCAAGGGCAGCTTCGCGATGCTCGGCGCCCTGGCGGTGGCCACCGGCGTCGGCAAGGGCACCTCGGCGGCCTCGGCCGTCGCCTCGCTCGGCCTCCTGCCGGAGGACCTGCCCGCCAAGCAGTTCACCGCTGCCACCTCCGAGGTCGGCGCAGGCTCGACCTGGGTCGCCCACGGGATGGACGTTGCCAAGTTCTTCGGCGACCTCCTCGGTGTCGAGGTGACCTCCTTCGACGGCGAGTTCAGCACCGAGAAGCAGCTCCAGGATCTGCAGACGATCTCCTCCCAGGGCTTCGACTTCGTCGCCGTCCACCCCTCGGCCTCCGATGCCTTGGTCGACGCGGCGACCCAGATCGTCTCCGCCGGCACGCCGCTGATCGTCATGGACACCCGGCTGATCCAGGATCCGGAGGAGTTCGCGACCTTCGATTACCTGACCTACCTGGAGCCGGACAACATCTACATGGGCGAAACGGTCGCCAAGCAGCTCTTCGACGCCATCGGCGGCGAGGGCCAGGTGATCCACACCCAGGGCGCCCTCGCCCACACCGGCGCCCAGGGCCGCGCCCAGGGCTTCGCCAACATGCTCGAGCAGTACCCGAACATCGAGGTCGTCGACGAGACCCCCGGCGACTGGGAGATCGACCAGGTCGCCTCCCTCTGGCAGGACCTTCTCCAGCGGTACCCGGATGTCAAGGGCGGCTTCTTCCACTCCGACGACATGGCGCTGGCGGCGGCCTCGGTGATCGAGGCGGCCGGCAAGCAGGACGCCATCCAACTGGTCGGCGTCGACGGGCTGAAGAACGCCTCCGAGGCGATCATGGAGGGCCGCCTCCTGGCCTCGGTCATCAACCCCAGCGGCCGCATCCACGGCGGCGCCATCTGGGCCGGCTACCTGACCGTCTCCGAGACCGACATGGCCCCGGGCGGGGTGCCGAAGTTCATCCGCACCGACGGCGGCCCGATCACCGCCGACAACGCCGCCGGCTACATCTGGCTGCACGACAACATGCAGTACTAGGGGATAGGGCGTAGGGGATAGCGGATAGGAGGACGGTCGGCGCCGCCGGCATCGGTCTCCTATTCGCTATCCCCTCTCCCCTGCGGGAGTTCCATGGCCAGCCTCGCCCCCGAGCCGACCGCCGTGTCCAGCACGGCCGACGCGCCGATCCTGCGCCTCGGCGGGGTCACCAAGCGGTTCGGCGGCGCGACCGCGCTCGACAACGTCGACTTCGACCTGCGCCCGGGCGAGATCCACGGGCTGATCGGCGAGAACGGCGCCGGCAAGTCGACCCTAATGAAGATCCTCTCCGGGGTCCACGCCCCGGACGAGGGGGAGATCGCGCTGCGCGGCGAGGCGGTCCGCTTCGCCTCCCCGGCCGAGGCCAAGGCGCGCGGCGTCGGCATGATCTACCAGGAACTCTCCTGCATGCCCCAGCTCTCGATCGCCGAGAACGTCTTCCTCGGCCGCCAACCGACGAGCGGCGGCGTCGTCTCCTGGAAGGCGATGCGGGCCGCCGCCGCCGAGCAACTCGGTTCCCTCGGGCTGAAGGTCGACCCGCGGGCGCCGTTGGGGTCGCTCTCGCTCGGTTCCCAGCAGATGGTCGAGATCGCCCGGGTCGTCTTCTCGGGCGCCGGCATCGTCGTCCTCGACGAGCCGACCTCGGCCCTCTCCGGGCCGGAGTCGGAGCGACTCTTCGCGGCGATGGCGCGGCTCAAGGCGCAGGGCGCCAGCCTCGTCTTCATCTCCCACTTCCTGGAGGACGTGCTCGCCGTCGCCGACCGGATCACGGTCCTCAAGAACTCGCGCAAGGTGGCGACCCTGGCGAACGCGGGGCTGACCAAGGCGAAGCTGATCGAGCTGATGATCGGCCGCGACGCCGACGCCCTGGCCGAGAGCTACGCCGCCACCGGCATCGATCTGCCACCGCCGGCCGCGGGCAAGACCGTCCTCTCGCTGCGCGGGCTGGAGGCGCCGGGCAGCTTCTCGGACATCTCGTTCGACCTCCACGCCGGCGAGATCCTCGGCCTCTTCGGCAACCTCGGCGCCGGCATGACCGAGATCGCCCGCGCCCTCTTCGGCCAGGTCGTGCCGGCGGCGGGCGAGATCGCGCTCGACGGCAAGCCGATCCGGCCGCGCACCACCCGCGAGTCCAAGCGGCTCGGCATCGCCTACCTCTCGGAGAACCGCCGCAAGACCATCTTCCCTCGCCACGAGGTCTACAAGAACATCTCGCTGGCCCACCTCGACACCCTGCTCGGCCCGGTCCTGCGGCCGGGGCCGGAGGTGGCGATCGCGCGGGAGCAGGTCGGCCGGACGGGGGTGCGGCCGGCCAACCCGCTGCTGAACGCCGGCAACCTCTCCGGCGGCAACCAGCAGAAGGTGGTCCTTGCGAAGTGGCTCACCAAACGGCCGAAGGTGCTGATCCTGAACGAGCCGACGCGGGGGATGGACGTCGGCGCCAAGCGCGAGGTGCTCGACCTGGTCAAGGCCCTCAAGGCGGAGGGCGTGGCGATCCTCCTCCTCTCGACCGAACCGGAGACGGTGCTCGCCGAGTCGGACCGGATCCTGGTCCTCAGCCGCGGCCGGATCACCCGCGAGTTCGCCGGCGAGACGGTCAGCAAGGACCGGCTGATGGAGTTCGCCTAGCCCCCTGTCATCCTGAGCCCGCAGGCGAAGGATCTCGAGTCGGGGATCGGAGGCGGATCCGCCGTGGCGGCGTCAATGGCCCGTGGGTGGCCGAGGCGGAGCGGGATCCTTCGGCGTCGCTCAGGATGACGGAGAAGGTCGGGCGGACGGGGGCGACGTCCGTGCTCAGCCCCGTTCACGGGGCCTCGTGATGTCTGCCCGGGGTCTTTCGCCCCGGGTCCAACAGGGGAGCGGGAATGGCACAGCAGGTTCCGGTCGGGGCCCCGGTCGGCGGGCAAACGGCACAGCCGAGATCCACGGGCAGCGCCCTCGACTGGGCCAGCCGCAACGCCCGCCTGCTGGCGCCGCTGCTGACCTTCGTCTTCCTCTTCATCTTCTTCAGCCTGGTCACCGACGTCTTCCTGACGCCGCAGAACCTCCAGAACATCGTCACCCAGATCGCCCCGATCGCGGTCGCGGCGGTGGGCATCACCTTCGTCCTCCTCTGCGCCGAGATCGACCTCTCGATCGCCTCGATCGCGACCTTCACCGGCGTCCTCGGCGCCTTCTTCTTCGTCGGCGACGCGGTCGCCCTCGGCACCTGGGGGATCCCGGTCGCCCTCCTGATCGCCCTGGCGCTGGGGCTGCTGAACGGCTTCCTGGTCGCCTACGTCGGCATCCCCTCGTTCATGATGACCCTGGCGATGCTGACGATCGCCCGCGGCCTCTCGGTCTACGTCAGCGAGGGGAAGCCCATCTTCGACGTGCCGCCGGTGTTGAAGGCGCTCGGCAGCGTCTCCAGCCAGGTCCTCGGCATCCCGGTCATCGGGCTGTTCGCGCTGGCGGTGCTGCTGCTCGGCGAGTTCGTCCTCGGCTACACCAAGTTCGGCCGCTACGTCTACATGACCGGCGCCAACCGCGAGGCGGCGGAGATGAGCGGCGTCGACACCCGGCGGGTGATCATGGTCTCGCTGGCGATCTCGGCGGTGACCGCCGGGATGACCGGGCTGCTCTTCATCGGCCGCCTCTCCAGCGCCAACCCCGCGGCCGGCGAGGACGTCCTGATCTTCACGATCGCGGCGGTCGTCCTCGGCGGCACCTCCCTCTTCGGCGGCGAGGGCGGCATCCGCAACACGATCCTCGGCCTGCTCATCTTCGGCATCCTCAACAACGGGCTGAACCTGCTGCCGAACATCCCGATCACCTTCAAGCAGGCCCTGCAGGGGATCGTCCTCCTGGCCGCCCTGCTGCTCAACGTCTTCGCCCTGCGGATCGAGCGGGTGCGGGCGCGGACGGAGTAGGGCAGGAAGCCCTCACCCCCCGACCTGCTCGGAGACCCCGCTCCAGCTGCGGCCGGCGAGGGGGCTTGTTGCGGGCGGAATCGGTCGTGCCTACGTGGTCAGTTCGCCCTGGTAGAGCTGTTCGTCGCGGGGGGTAACGGCGTAGATCGGGTCGCCGCCGTTCAGGATCGCCACCGCGTCCGCAGCGGCGGTGGCGAAGCAGCGACGATGGCAATAGGCGGCGCCACCGGCGATGTGAGGCGTCGGCTGGACGAAGGGACTCCGCCGGAACGGGGCCCCCGACGGCGGCGGCTCCGGTTCGAAGACGTCGATCGCGGCCCGGATCTCGCCTGCCAACGCGCGGCGCCAAAGCGCCGCCTGCTCGACCACCGCCATCCTGGTCACCAGCACGAAGAGGGCACCGCGGGGCAAGGCGTCGATGACCGCCTCGGCGATGATCCCCTTGGTGGCCGGGGTCGGCGGAATGCCGACGACGAAGATCTCGCTGGCCGCGGCGAGATCGACGAGCGATTCGGCGCGCGCGATGGTGGCCTGCCGGAGGTCGGCGTCGGCCACGAAGGGGTCGTAGGCCGCCACGGCGCAGCGGAACGGGGCGAGCAGTTCGGCGTAGCGGCGGTTGATGCTACCGAAGCCGGCCAAGCCGACCCGGCGCCCCGTCAGGTCGCCGTAGACGAACCCCGGTTGGTCCCAGGCCGACTCCTTCCAGCCGCCGCCGCGGACGAGGTCGATCGAGGTCGGGATGTCGCGCAGCAGGTTCAGCGTCATCGCCAGGGCAAACTCCGCCACGGTCGGCGTCATGCTGCGCGAGGTATCGACGATCGTCACCCCGTGGCGGTGGGCCTCCTCAACATCGATCCAGTCGCCGTAGCGATGGTCGAAGGTGCCGGCGATCACCCGGAGCCGCTCCGCCTTGGCCCACCGTTCAGGGGTGAACTCGGGCAGCCGTTTCGTCCACGGCGAGACGACGATCCCGTCGATCTCGGGCAACGCCGCATCGAACGCCTCGGTCGTCGTTGCCTCGGCGGTCGCCTCGGACCAGGCGGCCCGCCGCAGTGTGCCGATGCCGGCCAGCGCGGTCCCTTCGGGGTCCGCGTAGGTGGCGCCGAACGGCGGCGCCTCCACCAGCAGGACCGTCGCCTCCCGCGCGCCGCCGTTCGCCCGTTCCATCGTCCCCTCCCCGCCGCTGGCTCGTCGGGCCGGGGCCGCCGCGGTCGCGGTCTCGGCCGTCGGCCGTCCTAGATCCGGTCGCGGCGCGGAGCCGCCGGGCCGTGGGTGTGCTCCCAGAGGTGCCCCCGCCGCTTCGCCCCTCCGAGCGTCGTCTCGAAGTAGACGGCCCGCACCGGCCGGTCGACCTTCGGGAAATCGTGGTGGTGACCCATCCCGGTGGCCACGCAGTCGCCCGGGCCGACCTCGTAGGGGAGGCCTTCGGAGACCGCAACGCCCCGTCCCTCCAGGACGATCCAGTACTCGTCGCAGTCGTGAAAATGGCTGTCGAAGTCGGTCTCTTTCCCGTACGGCACCGGGTCGCCGTGGTCGGCCGGGGCGGTGCTCGGCCGGACCGAGAAGAGGCCGCAGCCCCCGGTCTCGTCGCCCCACCGGCCGCCCAGACGGACGAGCGTCGCCGGCTCGATCGCCTCGACCTCCCAAACATCCCCCGGCGGCCGGTCGACGACCGCCCCGGTCGCGGCGACCTCCTCCGGCCCGGCACCACCGAAGCGGACCGTGCCGCTGCCAACGACCACCCGCTCCCGCGACGCCTCTCGCTCGAACCGACGGCGGTCCCCCGGCCCCAGCGCGACGACCTCGAAGGCGGTCAGTTCGCACCACCCCGGGGCGCGACCCGCCCCGCTCCTGAATACCGGCACCGGACGAAACCCTCCCGCGGCACGCCTCCGGACTCCGCCCGGCCTCGGGGAGCCCGTCGTCGAAGCGCCAGCGCTGCTGCCCGATCGGCAGGACGGCCGGCACCGACAGGATCATGACGAACGAGGCGGGGCGGGTCAACGCCCACCCGCGCCCGCCGCCGGGCTCCATGTTGACGCCCCGGCCTAGCTGCTCTACCGTGCCCATTGGTCGGACGATCGACGAGACCGAGGAGGGTCGACAATGACGACGCCACGGCAGACCGGGATCGGGCGGCGCGCGGTGCTGCGGGGCACCGCCGCCCTGGCGGCGGGGCTGGCGTTCCAGCGGCAGTTGGCGGCGCGGGCGCAGGACGCCTCCCCGACGCCCGAGCCGGAGGAGGTGACCGTCACCACCCCGGTCGAGGGCAAGCTCAACGTCACCTGGTGGACCCACAACAACCCGGCCTTCGTCGACGCCAACACGACGATGATCGACCGCTTCCACGCCGCCAACCCGGACGTCAACATCGTCTACCAGTACTTCCCCTACGAGGTCTTCATCAGCAAGCTCCAGGCTGGCTACAACGCCGGCAACGTCGCCGACATGCAGCAGATGTTCGGCACCTGGGTCACCCAGTACGCCGGGTTCGGGCTGCTCGACCCGGTGCCGGCGGCGATGGCCGAGGGCTACGCCGAGCGCTTCTACCCGGCCGCCGCCGGCGCCTATGGGCTGAACGAGCAGTTCTACGGGATGCCCAAGGAGTTCAACCTCGAGAACGGCTGCATGCTCGTCAACCCGGCCCTGCTGGAGGAGGCCGGGGTGACCGACCTGCCGACGGACTGGCAGGGGCTGGTCGACGCCGCGGTCAAGGCCACCAAGTACGACGACCAGGACCGGATCACCCAGGCCGGCTTCCAGTTCACCGACAACGACTCGATCACCTTCCTCTTCCTGGCGATGATCCTCCAGCAGGGCGCCACCTACTGGGCCGACGACGGCGTCCACGTCAACCTCCAGACCGACGCCGCCAAAAAGGCTTGGCAGGACGAGGTCGACTTGGTGCTGAAACACCACGTCGACGACGAGACCTCCTACGGGACGGACGACTCCCGCTTCATCTTTTTCTTCCAGGGCAAGGTGGCGATGGCGATGCGAGGGCCCTGGGTGATCCCGGTCGGCGAGGAGCAGTTCCCCGGGTTGGCCTTCGACTACGTCAACATGCCGCCCTACGCCGGCACCGAGAACCGCTTCGCCGCCGAGTCGGGCTGGGGCGAGGTCGTCAACGCCGCCGCCCCGGCCGAGAACAAGGAGGCGGCCTGGCGGTTCATCGACTTCATGGCCCAGCCCGACAACCAGCGCGACTGGAACCTCGCCACCTACACGATCCCCTCGGTGACGGCGCTCCAGAGCGACCCGGCCATCCTCGAGGCCGCCCCCCTCCTCAAGGCGGCCTTCGATGTCCTGCCGCTGGGGCAATGGGTCGGCCCGGTCCAGAACCGGGACCGCTTCTGGCAGGCGATCCACGACAACTTCACCGCGGTTTGCCTCGGCCAGGTGGACGCCGCGACCGGGCTGGTCCAGGCCGAGCAGCAGATCAACGCCATGATCGACGAGACGGTCGGCCCGTAGCCGCGGGCGGGAGGCCGACGCCATGGCCGCACCCACCACCTCGGTCCTGGCCCCGACCCGGCCGGGGGCGGCACGCCGCTCCCGGCCGCCGGGCTACGCCAGCCAGATGGCCTTCGTCTGGACCGGGTTGATCCCGATCTTGGCGATGTTCGTCGTCTTTGCCTTCCTCCCGATCGGCGTCGTCCTCTGGCTCAGCCTGCACCGCTACAACCAGTTGGCGCCGACGGCGCCCTTCATCGGGCTCAACAACTTCACCTTCGCCTTTACCAAGGACCCCTTCTTCCTCGGCGCCCTCGGCACCACCCTCAAGTACGCGGTGGTGGCCGTGCCGCTCAACCTCCTGTTCGCCCTGCCGATCGCCCTCGGCTTGAACGCGGTGCCCCGCTTGCGGGCGGTCTTCCGCTCCGCCTTCTTCTTACCGACCGTCGCCTCGGCGGTCGCCGTCTCGCTGATCTGGCGCTACATCTACGAACCGCAAACGGGCTGGCTGAACGTGGCGCTGGGCGCCGTCGGGTTGCTGGAACACTCCTGGCTGTCCGAGCCGGCCACCGCCCTCTGGGCGGTCATGGCCACGGCCGTTTGGCAAGATCTTGGTTACAACGTCCTGATCCTGCTGGCGGGGTTGCAGGGCATCCCCGACGACTTCTACGACGCGGCTAAGACCGACGGCGCCGGGGGTTGGGCCCGCTTCGTCGGGATTACCCTGCCCTTGCTCGGCCGCACCCTGCTCTTCGTCTCGGTGCTGACGATGATCTCCTACCTCCAGCAGTTCACCTACGTCCAGGTGATGACCGGGGGCGGCCCGATCCATTCGACCGAGACGATGGTCCTCTACGTCTACTCGAAGGCGTTCTCCGACATGCAGCTCGGCTACGCCTCGGCGATGTCGGTCGTCCTAATGGCGATCATCCTGCTGGTCACCCTCGCCCAGTTCCGGTTCCTCCGCACGCGCTGGGAGTACTGACCGATGGCCACCCTCTTGCCCAGCCGCCCCGGCCGGCGGCAGCGCGACCTCTGGCCGTGGCTGTTGGTGGCGACCCTCGCCGTCGCCTCGCTCGTCTTCGTGCTGCCGCTGCTGCTGATGCTGGCGGCCGCCTTCAAGCCCTCGGCCGAGATCCTGCAATCGCCGCCCACTCTCCTGCCGCAGTCGCCGACGCTGGACAATTTCCGGACCGTCCTTGCCGAGGCCCCCTACGGCGCCTGGTACCGCAACAGCCTGGTCGTGGCCGGGGCGGTCACCTTCCTGGCGATGGCGACCAGCGCCCTCGGCGGCTACATCTTCGCCAAGTTCGAGTTCCCGCTGAAGAAGCCGCTCTTCGCCCTGGTCCTGGCGACCCTGATGATCCCCTTCCCGGTGCTGCTGATCCCCAACTACCTCGTCGCCAACCGGCTCGGCCTGCTCAACTCCCTCTGGGCGCTGATCCTGCCGGGGGTGGTCAGCGCCTTCGGCATCTTCCTCGTCCGCCAGTTCGTCGCCGGGATCCCGAGCGACCTGATCGAGGCGGCCCGCCTCGACGGCGCCTCGGAGTGGGCGATCTTCCTGCGGATCGTGGTGCCGCTGGTGCGGCCGGCCCTGGCCGCCCTCGGCGTCTTCACCTTCCTCGCCTCCTGGAACGACTACCTCTGGCCGCTGGTGGCGATCAACGACCTCGAGAAGAGCACCCTGCCGCTGGCGCTGACCTTCTTCAACAGCGTCAACGCCACCCGCTACGACCTGGTGATGGCGGCGGCGACGATGGCGGTGGTGCCGGTGTTGGTCGTCTTCCTGATCTTCCAGCGCCAGATCGTCAAGGCCTTGGTCCTGGCCGGGATGAAGTGATGCCCTCACCCCCGACTCGCCGCCCCGAGGCCGCCCGCCGCGGCGACAGGGGAAGGGAACCGTGGGGCGATGATGGGTGTTTCCTTCGAGACGAGACACGTTATACGAGAATCCGGTAGGAGGCTTGCCTGCCCCCAAGTCATCCTGAGCCCGCAGGCGAAGGATCTCTCCTCGGGTTCTCGGGGAGGACCCGCCGCCGCAGCGGCCGTCCGCTGGTGGTCGGCCCAGTCGGAAAGGGATTCATCGGCTTCGCCTCAGAGTTGCGGGGTACGCCGCCGCGCGCCAATGCCCACCGTTCACCTGGATTCCGTAATCGGGGGGTTGCTTCGTGAAAATCGTCATTATCGGGGCCGGCAGCACCGTCTTCACCCCCGGCCTGATCGCCGACTTGACGGGCTCGGCGCGTTTCGCGGACGCGACGGTCGCCCTCGTCGACATCAACGAGCGGGCGGCGACGACGATGGCTCGCTACGCCGAGCGGGTCGCCCGCGAGCGCGGCGTCGGGCTGCGGGTCGAGCACGCGGCCGACCGGCGGCGGGTGCTGGCCGGGGCCGACATCGTCACCGTCACCATCGCCGTCGGCGGGGCGCGGGCCTGGGAGCGCGATGTCCGCATCCCCGAGGGGCACGGGGTCTGGCAGACCGTCGGCGACAGCGTCGGCCCCGGCGGCGTCTTCCGGGCGCTGCGGCACGTGCCGGAGTTGGTCGCCATCGCGCGGGACATGGAGGATCTCTGCCCGGACGCCTGGCTCTTCAACTACACCAACCCGCTGACGCCGCTGGTCCGTGCCGTCCACAAGACGAGTCCGATCAAGTGCGTCGGCCTCTGCCACGGCGTGCTCCACACCCGGGCCGCGATCGCCCACGACCTCGGGCTCCGCCCGGCCGACCTCGGCCTGACCGCGGCCGGACTCAACCACCTGGCCTGGGTGCTCGACCTGCGCCACGGCGGGGAGGATGTCTACCCCAGCTTCCGGGAACTCGTCCACGGCTGGCAAGCGTCGCCGCCGCCGACTTCCGGCGATCCCTACGAGGGGTTCCAGGAGGTCAGCGCCCGCCTGATGGCGCTGTACGGCTTCTACCCGTCGCCGGGCGACCGCCATGTCGCCGAGTTCTTCCCCTACTTCCTGCGGCGGACCGAGGACGGCGCCGGTCTCGCCTACGGCACCCAAACCGGGCTGGACATGACGAACCGGATCCTCGCCTCCCGCGACGAGCGGTGGGACCGGATCGCCGAGCAGGCGGCGGGACAGGCCGAGCTGGACCGCGCCCTCTTCGACGAAGCCCGCGAGGGCGAGCGGCTGGTCGGCATCGTCGAGGCGATGGCGACGGGCGAGCCGCTGACCGAGCTGGCGGTCAACGTCCGCAACGAC
Organism: uncultured Thermomicrobiales bacterium; assembly: GCA_902806345.1. Taxonomy (GTDB): domain Bacteria; phylum Chloroflexota; class Chloroflexia; order Thermomicrobiales; family UBA6265; genus CADCWF01. The sequence goes on along the minus strand of CADCWF010000296.1, from coordinate 37,210 downwards.
GGGCTGGTCCCCAACCTGCCGCCCGAGGCGGTGGTGGAAGTCCCCGGGCTGGTCGACGGCCGCGGCGTCCACGGCGTCGCGGTCGGCCGCCTGCCGGACGGCATCGCCGCCCTCCTCGCCGCCCGCGTCCACCAGCAGGAGCTGACCGTCGACGCGGCGCTCGCCGGCGACCGCGCCCTGGCGCTCCAGGCGCTGCTCGCCGACCCGCTGGTTCCCTCGGTCGAGACGGCTGAAGCGATGCTGGACGAGGCGCTGGCAGCGCACGCGCCGTTCCTGCCCCGGTTCGCCGCGTGAGCCGGTCCGTCGATTTGGATACGCTGCTCCTGCGCGACTTCGCGCCCCGGCCGGAGCTGCGCCTCGCCCGTGCGGGGGCACCGGACCGGCCACGGTTCCCCGCGATCGACGCCCACAACCACCTCGGCGGCGCCTTCGGCGACGCCAGCGGCGACTGGCCGGGGCGGCCGGTCGGTGAGCTGCTGGCGCTGATGGACGAGGCCGGCGTCGAGCGGATCGTCGACCTCGACGGCCGCTTCGGGGACGCCCTGGCCCGCGAGATCGCTCGCTTGCAGGCGCCCCACCCGGACCGGTTCGCGGTCTTCTGCGGGCTGGACGACGGAACCTTCGCGACCGACCCGGCGTTCGGCGAGACCGAGGCGCGGCGGCTGCGGGCATCGGCCGCCGCCGGCGCCCGCGGCCTCAAGGTCTGGAAGACCCTCGGCCTCCGCCTGCGCGACGGGCGCGACCACCTGATCGCGGTCGACGACGAGCGCCTCGATCCGCTCTGGGCGGCGGCGGCCGACCTTGGGCTGCCGGTCATGATCCACGTCGCCGACCCGGTCGCGTTCTTCCAACCGGCCGACCGCTTCAACGAGCGCATTGAGGAGCTGGCGGCACACCCCGACTGGCACTTCTTCCCGACCCGGCCCGAACCCGACCCCGCCTACCCCGGTTTCCCGCCCTTCGAGGAGATCATGGAGCAGTTCGCCGGCCTCCTCGGCCGCCACCCGCGGACCGTCTTCATCGGCGCCCACGTCGGCTGCTACGCCGAGAACCTGGCCTGGGTGGGGGAGGCCCTGGCGGCGTTCCCCAACTTCCACGTCGACCCATCGGCCCGGATGGCGGAGCTGGGGCGGCAGCCCTATTCCGCCCGGGACTTCTTCCTCCGCTGGCAGGACCGCATCCTCTTCGGCAGCGACGCGGCGCCGAACCTGGCGGCGTACCGGCGCTGGTACCGGTTCCTCGAGACCCGCGACGAGTATTTCGACTACGGCGGAGGTCAGGGCCGCTGGAACGTCTCCGCGCTGGACCTGCCGGACGACGTGCTGCGGAAGGTGTACCGGGAGAATGCGCTCCGGCTGATTTGGCAGGGAGGTGTCCCTGCGATGTCGTTCGGTAGCGGCGGCCGAACTGGGAGAGTGGAGAGACCGTCGGCGCCAGGGACAACTCCGCGCCCGCCGTCCCGAGCGCTCGATTCGGGGTTCAATGTCGCCCGCGGTACGGCGGCTTCGTTGCCTTAGCCCGGCCCTACAGGGACCGGGCTAAGGCAACGAAGCCCGATGAATCGGGCTGAGAACGACGGTGGGGCAACCGCCAGCCGGCCGCTAGCAGACCCAAGGTCGTCGACTCATCCGCAACCCGATGCCCTCCCGCGCCATCCGTCATCAGGGCCCTTCAGGGTCCTTCGACCGTTCAGCCCGGTCCCTTTAGGGCCGGGCGCGGGGCCGCGTCGGTGATGCATCGCCGGGCTCGGCGCGCCGACTCCGGGGTGCGGATCGCGAGCCGCCCTCGCCGCTCCCGAGTAGGATGGCGGGACAAGCGGCACACATTCGCCCCCATCACCCGAGCGAGAACGCACGACGAGGGAGAACACCAGCATGGCCAAGGCCAAGATCGCGTTCATCGGGGCGGGCAGCACCGTCTTCGCCCGCAACCTGCTCCAGGACCTCTTCACCTTCCCGGAGCTGCACGGCTCGACCATCGCCCTGATGGACATCGACCCCGGGCGGCTGGCGGACACCGAGGGGGTCGCCCGCAAGCTGGCGGACGACGCCGGCGCCTCCCCCACCGTCGAGGCGACGACCGACCTCCGGCGGGCGCTGGACGGGGCCGACTACGCCGTCAACATGATCCAGGTCGGCGGCTACAAGCCGGCCACCGTCACCGACTTCGAGATCCCGAAGAAGTACGGCCTGCGGCAGACCATCGGCGACACCCTCGGCATCGGCGGCATCATGCGCGCCCTGCGGACGATCCCCGTCATGCTGGAGATGGGCCGCCGGATGGAGGAGGTCTGCCCGGACGTCCTCTTCCTCAACTACTCCAACCCGATGGCGATGCTCTGCATGGCGATGGAGCGGGCGACCACCATCCGCACCGTCGGCCTCTGCCACAGCGTCCAGGGCACCGCCGCCGACCTCGCGGGGTGGCTCGACGTCCCGTTCGACGAGGTCGACTACCTCTGCGCCGGGATCAACCACGTCGCCTTCTACCTGCGGTTCGAGCGGGACGGGGAGGACCTCTACCCGGCCCTCCGGGCCTTGGCCGAATCGGGCGACTACCCCGCCTGGGAGCGGGTCCGGTTCGAGGTCTTCCGCCGCTTCGGCCATTTCGTCACGGAGTCGAGCGAGCACTTCTCCGAGTACGTCCCCTGGTTCATCAAGCCGGGCCGGGCCGATCTGATCGACCGCTACAACGTCCCGCTCGACGAGTACCCGGCCCGCTGCGTCGACCAGATCGCCGAGTGGGGCGAGTTCCGAGAGGCGCTGACCGCCGCCGACCCGGACGCGCTGCCCCGCTACGAGGCAGCCCGGGCGGGCCAGCTCCACGGGATGACCGAGCGGCGCCTGGCGATGGTGGCCAAGGAGGACCCGTCGCGGGCGGACCGCCTGCGGCAGGCCGAGCTGGCCGCCGAGGCCGAGCACGCCGGCGGCCACTCTGGGGAGTACGGCACGCTGATCATCCACAGCGCCGAGACCGGTGAGCCCCGGGTCGTCTACGGCAACGTGCCGAACCGGTACCCGGGTCCCATCACCAACTTGCCGGCCGGCTGCTGCGTCGAGGTCCCTTGTCTGGTCGACCGCCTCGGCGTCCAGCCGACGGTCGTCGGGGCGCTGCCGCCCCAACTGGCGGCCCTGATGCGGACCAACATCGGCGTCCAGGAGCTGACCGTCGAGGCCGCGCTGACCGGCAAGCGCGAGCACGTCTATCAGGCCGCGCTGCTCGACCCCCACACCGCTGCCGAGCTCGACCCGGAGCAAATCGTCTCCCTGGTGGACGACCTGCTCGCGGCCCACGGAGAGATGATGCCGGCGCTGGCGTGAACCGCGATGAGTACCTGGTCCCACCCGCCTCGGCGTCCCCCCCCGTCATTTCCAAGATCGAGGCTGGCGAAGGCCGCTTCGATCTGCTCGAAGCCGGCGCCCTCTGCCCCGCCCTCGGGATCACGTTGGCCGAGTTCGTCGGCCGCCTGGAGACGGCGCTCCCACGCTCTCGTGAGTCGTGGACGTGATATGGCAATTGGGTTCCCCAACAACGGGAGGCTGCACCCCCTCTCCCGCGCATCGGGAGAGGGGGCTGGGGGGTGAGGGCCGGCGTTCCCATGTCCGGAGCGAACCTGCTTGACGCCAGGTTCCACCCCCTCCCCCGGTTCTGCTAGCCTCCCCCCCATCGACCTGCCGCCCTGCCCCGGAGCCGCCCGTGCCCGACGCCGCCCCCTCCCTCGCCGCCCTGACCGCCGCCCTCGCCACCAGCGAGGTCGTCGACCTCACCGTCACCCTGGCCGAGGAGCTGCCCGGCGCCTGGCCGACCCACGTGCCGTTCCAGCGCAAGGTCTTCAACTGGTTCGGCCCCATCGGCCCCTACCACACCGGCTTCGTCCTCCTCGACGAGCACTGCGGCACCCACGTCGACGCCCCGGCCCACTTCGTCCCGCCGCCCGGCTCCGGCCTCCCGCACGAAGGCGAGCTGGGCACCCTCACCGTCGACAAGCTCGATCTCTCCCGCCTGATCGGCCCCGCCGCCGTCATCGACGTCTCGCACCTGACCGGCCAGGGCGAGCACGGCGAGAGCCCCGAGATCACCCCGGGGATGGTCGAGGCGTGGGAGGCCGAGCACGGCGCCCTCCGGCCCGGCGACATCGTCCTCTTCGCCTCCGGCTGGGACCGCTTCTACCAGCCGCCGCCGGAGGGCGACCGCTACGCCCGCGAGCCGTTCCTGTTGGGCCGCGGCCCCGGCTGGCCGACCCCCGGCGTGCCGACGCTGCGATTGCTGCTCGACCGCGGCGCCACCGTCGTCGGCCTCGACGGCGTCAGCGTCGGCGCCAGCCACGCCGGGGTGCCCCCCCACGTCTTCGGCCTCGGCCGCAACATGGTCTTCGTCGAGCTGCTCGCCAACCTGGACAAGCTGCCGCCCCGCGGCGCCCTCTTCGTCTGCCTGCCGCTCAAGATCGCCGGCGGCTCGGCCGGCCCGGCGCGGGCGATCGGGCTGGTGCCGCGGCAACGAGGGCCGGGGAGTCGGTAGTCGTGAGTCGGGAAGACGAGGAGACGAGGAGACGAGACGCGACCCGACCACCACCCCGTGCTCAGGGCCCTTAAGGGTCCTTCGTGGCTTCAGCCCGGTGCTTCAGCGCCGGACTCGGCGGCGCAGCTGCCGGTCTTGTTTAGCCGCTCGGATTGATGGCCGTGGAGCAGGCCGATCGGCGGCGGCGACCCTACCGTTCGCGATGCCGGCGGCACCGCTCAGGAGGACCCCGTGACCGACCCCGCTCCCCAAGCACTCGGCCGCCTCCGCGGCAAGGCCTGTCTCGTCACCGGTGCCGCCGCCGGCATCGGCCGCGCCACCGCCGAGCTGTTCGCCCGCGAGGGGGCGCGGCTGGCGCTCTTCGATGTCAACGCGGCGGCGCTAGAGCGACTGGCCGACGAGCTGACGGCGTCCGGCGCCGAGGTGACGACCGTCGCCGGCGACGTCTCCCAGGACGCCGACGTGCGGCAGGCGGTGGACGCCGCCGTCGGCCGGTTCGGGCGGCTCGATGTCCTCGTCGCCAACGCCGGCATCATCCCCCTCTCCGACGCGCTGGAGACGACGCCCGAGGAGTGGGACGCGGTGATGGCGATCGACGGGCGGGGCATGTTCCTCTCCTGCAAGCACGCCATCGCCGCCATGCTTGAGACCGGCGGCGGGAGCATCGTCTGCCTCTCCTCCATCTCCGGCCTCGCCGGCCAGAAACGGCAGGCCGCCTACGGCCCGGCCAAGTTCGTCGCCTCCGGCATCACCAAGCACCTCGCCATCGAGTGGGCCGACCGGGGCATCCGGGTCAACGCCGTCGCCCCCGGCACCATCCGCACCGACCGCGTCAAGCAACTGCCGGACGAACCGGGCGGCGCCGAGTACTTGGCCACCATCGAACAAGCCCACCCGATGGGCCGGATCGGCGAACCGGACGAGGTGGCGCGGGCGATCCTCTTCCTCGCCTCCGACGAGGCCTCCTTCGTCACCGGCGCCATCCTGCCGGTCGACGGCGGCTTCCTGGCCCAGTAGTGGCAGCCCCGACCGGCCCCTTCGCCGGTCTGCCGCCAGAATGGCCCAAACCGCTCCTCCCCTGGATCCGGGGGGCCCAGGCGCGCTCCGGCCGCAAGCTGGTCGCCCTCGACGACGACCCGACCGGCGTCCAGACCGTCTCCCAGACGCCGGTGCTGGCCCGCTGGGAGGTTCCCGACCTCGCCGCCGAGCTGCGCGATCCGGGCCCGCTCTGCTTCGTCCTGACCAACAGCCGCTCGCTGCCAGAGGCCGACGCGGCCGCGCTGAACCGGGAGATCGCCGCCAACCTGCTGGCCGCCAGTCGGGAGGCGGGGATTGAGGCCACGGTGCTCAGCCGGAGCGACTCGACCCTGCGCGGCCACTTCCCGGCCGAGACGGACGCCCTGGCAGAGGTGCTCGGCGGCGTCGACGCCCTGCTGCTGGCCCCGGCCTTCGTCGAGGGCGGCCGCCTCACCGTCGGCGACACCCACTGGGTGCGCGACGGCGAGCAATGGATAGCGGCGGCCGAGAGCGAGTTCGCCCTCGACGCCTCGTTCGGCTACCGCTCGTCCGACCTGCGTGCCTGGGTCGAGGAGCGGACGGGAGGGCGGATTCCGGCGGCCGAGGTCGCCTCGCTCGGGCTCGACCTCATCCGTGGCGAGGGGCCGGACGGCGTGGCGCGGGCGCTCCGGGCCTGCGCGGGCGGGCAGGTGGTCGTCGTCAACGCCGTCGCCGACCGCGACCTGGAGGTCGTCGCCCTCGGGTCGCTCCTGGCCGAGGCGGCGGGGATCCGGCTGCTGGCCCGCACCGCCGCCTCGTTCGTCCGGATCCGGGCCGGGCAGGAGGCGCGGCCCCTGCTCTCGCGGGACGACCTGCTCGGCCCGGATGCCCCCGCCCCCCTGCCCGGCTTCGTCGTCGTCGGCTCCCACGTCGGGCGGACGGGGCAGCAGTTGGCGGCGCTGGTGGAACAGCCGGGGGTCGTCGCGGTCGGGCTCTCGGTGCCGGCCGTGCTCGACCCGGCGCGGCGCGGCGCGGCCATCACGGCGGCGAGCCGGGCGGCGCGGGAGGCGCTGGGCCGGGGGGAGACGCCGGTCCTCGCCACCACCCGCGAGGTCGTCCAGGGCGACGGACCGGAGGACCAGTTGCGGATCAGCCGGAGCGTCTCGGCTGCCCTCGTGTCGGCGGTCCGCGGCCTTGGGGGTGCCCAAGGCGGCGTCCCCGGTTGGGTGGTCGGCAAGGGCGGCATCACCTCCTCGGACGTGGGGACGGAGGCACTCGGGGCACGGCGGGCGATCGTGCTCGGCCAGGTGCGGCCGGGGGTGCCCGTCTGGCGGCTGGGGCCGGAGACGCGCTACCCGGGCCTGCCCTACGTCGTCTTCCCCGGCAACGTCGGCGGCCCGGAGACGCTGGCCGAGGTGGTGGCGCTGCTGCGCGGGGCATGAAGCGGCGTTCGGCCCCAAGTCGCCAGGCCAGAGAGCGACCGCCCGGTTTGCCGTCTGTCCGAGCCGACGGTCGATGGTCGTTCGCCCGGCCCTACGGACACGCCCACTCCGGCTCCGATTGCTGCCCCATGCCGCATGGCACTCGCCCACGCGGGATCGTTCATGCGACATCCGCTTGGATGCTTCTGCTCGCAGGTCGGCACGAGCCCCCGCTCAGCTCGGGGAACCGCGCGTCAGGCCGGGTGCCCGCGGAACGGGCGGCGGTCGGGTCCCCGAGTAGGGCGAGGGCCCGGCCCCGGATACCGGACCCGTCCCGCCGGATTCCGCATCGGTTGGATGTCTGGTGCGAGATAACGAAGGGGGCAACCGTCGTCACGGGTCGGTGAGCGCGGGTGCCTGCTTGCCTCTCGACGAGTCTTCCCGTCTCCCGGCCTCGTTAGCGGGCCAGCAGACGGCCAAGCGCGACGCCAGCGGCGCACGCCAGCAACCCGACCACAGTCGTGCCGACGACGTACAGGGCCGCCTGGGCCGGGCGGCCCTCGTGGGTCAGGCGGAGGGCGTCGAAGGCGAAGGTGCTGAAGGTGGTGTAGCCGCCGAGGAACCCGGTCACGAGGAAGAACCGCCAGGCGGGGTCCGCCGCCCGCCCCAGCAGCAGCGCCATGGCGAGGCCGATGGCGAACGAGCCGGTGACGTTGACGGCGAACGTCGGCAGCGCGAAGGCGGCGCCGAGGCGGGCGCCGATCAGCGAGACGCCGTAGCGGGCAACCGACCCCAGCGCCCCCCCGAGCGCGACCCAGACGACGGCCGTCACCGCCGCCCACCCAACGATGCCGTTACCGATTGGGTGGGGTCAAGCACAACAAGCACCGACCTCCGTACCACGCGACGGTGCGGTCGGAACCCGCCCCCCGGCTCCCGCCGCGCCCGACAGGGTCGGGGATCGGGACGCAATCGAGGCGGCGAGGCCAGCTCTCCCCCTCTCCCGCGCATCGGGCCGGGTACCCGCGGAGCAGGTGGCGGCAGGGGGGTGAGGGCCAGGCGTGGACCAGCCACCTCCACTTGGATTGGAACCCTTGTCGGGCCGAAGCGGGAGAGAGGGCCGGGGGCGAGGACGGTTCGGTCGCGGCGCCTCGCGTCCGCACCCCGCACCTACGGAACCACGGCCGCCGGCGCCGACCCCGTGACCGGGCCGAGGGGACTGCCCGAAGGCACCGCGACGGTGCCCGAGGCCGCCGTCAGGCCGTCGCTGTTGACCGCGACCGGTCCGCTCGTGGCGATGAACGTCGTCGCCGCCACCGACGCCGAGCCGGCCAGCGGCACGGTTGCGGGGACGGCCGCGGGTTCGGCGGCCGCGACCGCCGGCCCCGCGACGGGGGCCTCCTCGGCGGCGACCGCCACGGCGCATCCGAGCGCGGTGGCCAGGGCCAGGGCTGGGGCGACCACGCCCAGGCGGCGCGGGAAACGATCGTTCATGGAGGGCACCTCCGGCGAGCGGTCTGTCCGGCGCGAACGGGGGCGGACGGGACGGACGTCCCCTCCCCGACCATCCGATTGTACGCCCTCGCCGCTGGCGACCCCCGTCCGAGATCCGCGATCGCGTCGTCGGTCCGGCGGGGGCGAGCCCTCGCCCCCGCCAGTCCTGCATGGTGAAGCCGGGTGCCCGGTACCGGTGGGGTGAGGGAGCGAAGGGTTCGGCCGGCGGGTATCGGGAAGGCGGAGAATCGGGCGGCTCTGGATGGTGCGCCGCTCGCGATGTGACGCCGGTCCGCCTCGCGCTTCGGGCACGGTAGGATTGCCGCCGGCGGTGCCGTCCGCGGCGGATTCAGGACGTTCCGCCGCGGATGCCACCCGCCCCTGGCCAGGCTCGCTCGCCGAACCGTCTACGATAGACTCCACCGGAAGGCGCCGCGGGACGGTCCCCGCGCCGCCGGGCGCAAGGGGGCCGACGCGATGGCGCGGGTATTGGTGGTCGAGGACACGCCGGAAATCGTCCGGCTGGTTCAGCGCAGCCTTCTCCTGGAAGGGCACCAGGTCGATATCGCCAACGACGGCAAGGCGGCCCTGGCGGCGGTGCGCGACCAGCCGCCGGAGTTGATCCTGCTCGACCTGATGCTGCCCGACATCAACGGGATCGAGATCTGCAAGCGGATCCGGGCGATGGAGGATGCGGCCGGCCTGCCGCCGACGCCGATCCTGATGCTGACCGCGCTCGACGCCGTCACCGACCGCGTCTCCGGCCTCGAGGCGGGGGCCGACGACTACCTGCCGAAGCCCTTCGCCATCACCGAGCTGATCGCCCGCGTCAAGGCGCTGCTGCGGCGGGCCCAGGCCCCCACCCCCGCCGCCCCGAATGGCGCCCCGACCGAGGCACTTCGCTACGAGGACCTGACCCTCGACCCCAGCAGCCGGATCGTCACCCGCGGCAGCCGCGAGGTGACGCTGACGGCGCGCGAGTTCGACCTGCTGCACTTCTTCGTTCGCCACCCCAACCAGGTGCTCACCCACGACACCCTAATGAAGCGCATCTGGGGCGACGATTTTTTCGGTGAGTCGAACGTCCTGGCCGTCACCGTCGCCGCCGTCCGCCGGGCCCTTGAGGCGAACCGAGAGCCGCGCCTGCTGCAGACCGTCCGCGGCGTCGGCTACGTGCTCCGCGCCAGCTCGTAGCGCCGCCGTAGCGAGCCTACGAGGGGATTGGGGATAGGGCATCGGGTATCGGAGATAGGGGACAGGGGATGGGGCGTAGGAGATAGTGCTCAACCTCGGCGCGGCCAGCGGCAAAGGAACACCCGGGCCGCCCGATAACGTTCTCCTGTCCCCTATCCCCTCGGAGGCGGTCGTGGGCGGAGACCGGATCGCGGTCCTTGGGGTCGGCAACACGGGCGTCGCGATGGCGGCCGACCTGGCGCTGGCCGGGCACGCGGTGCTCCTTTGGGAGCACCCCGACCACGCCGCCGGGCTCGAGCCGATCCGGCACGGCCGGGAGATCCGGCTCGAGGGGGCGGCGCGGACCGGCCGGGCGCGGTTGGCCGGGGCGACGACCGACCCCGCCGAGGCGCTGGCCTGGTCCGACACCCTGCTCTGCTCCGTCCCCAGCTTCGCCCACGCCCCGATCCTCCGCCAGATCCTGCCGTTCCTGCGCCCCGGCCACCTCCTGGCCCTGTTGCCGGGGAACTTCGGCGCGCTGGCGCTCGGCCGGGGGCTGGCCGCCGCCGGGGTTGCCGAGGTCGTCGTCGCCGAGTCGGACACGGCGCCCTACGTCTGCCGCAAGACGGCGCCGGACGCGGCGGTGATCTGGGGGACGGTGACCGGGCTGGGGATCGGCGTCCGGCCGGCGCGGCAGACGGCGTGGGCGATGACCAGGCTGGGGTCGCTGTTCCCCGGCGCGGTCGCCTACGGCCACGCCCTGGAGGCGGGGCTCTCGGCGCTCAACCCGGTCGTTCACCCGGCCGGGGTACTCCTCAACGCCGGCCGGATCGAGCGCAGCCGCGGCGAGTTCTGGTTCTACGAGGAAGGGGTGACGCCCGGCGTCGTCGCCGCGATCGGGGCGGTTGACGGCGAGCGGCGGGCACTGGGGGCGGCGCTCGGGCTGGAGTTGGCGCCGGTAGCGGAGGCGTTCGCCCGGGCGGGGTTCGGTCCCGCCTCGGCAGACCTCTGGGCGGTCATCAACGGCAGCCGGATGGGAACGCAATCCGCCGCTGCTTGAATTGTGGTGGTCGTCCGAGGAGAAGAACCCGACCTCCGGGAGTAGCTAGGGCGTGCCCGCGAGCCGCTAGCGCTGAGTCCTCCCCGGCAACAATCGCCGCTCGACCAGCACCCTGCCGCGCGCTCGGTTACGCCAATCGTCGGCTCCGACACGCGGTGCGATTCAATCGATTGGGGTGGCCAGGGGCGAGGCTCCCGCCGGACGACCTCGGCCACCGTCTTCGCCGGGAGGCGGAAGGTTGCCAGGTAGACCTGGCGCTGCTCCTGGACCGTTGGCAGCATCGCCGACGGCTGGTGGCTGGAGTAGTTCTGGCCGTGGCAGTCGGTCCTAATGTGCAGTTGGATGCCGCCGCGCCGCCGACGCGGCGGCCGAAGCCCCGCCCTCGCCTGCGGGCAGAAGCAGGCCCATGCGGGTGGGCATATGCCGGTTGCTGGGACAGGCGGAGTGTCAGTGACGCAGCCGCAGGGATCCGATCGGTTCCTCGCCTCGGGCCGCTCTCCTTGGTTGCGCTCGCGGCGATGCGTCCTAGCCGCGGTACCGAATCGTGCCGCGCACGAGGCGGTGAATCGGCTTCGTTGCTTCTTGTGGCCGCCTTCCAGGTACGACGTAGGGGAGCGGCAGGGGCGGCCACGCCAGCGCCTCTCCTTCCAAGCGAAGGAACCGCTGCTGCGCCGGAGTCAGGCTGGAAGGACTCGGGCTCGGCTCGACCCCTGCCCGTCGCTCCGGGCGCATCGCCGCCGGGCTCGGGTCCGGCCACGCTGCCCGACGCCGACCCGCGCCTCGTGCCCTCCCACCCCGTCAGCCCGGCGTGGCATCGGATCCCCCGAGCGACCGGTCGTGCCGGGCCAGGTGCACGCCGACGCGGTCGGCGTCCAGCGGCGGCGCGAAATGGTACCCCTGGGCACGGTCGACCCCCAGGTCCCGTAGGGCCGCCGCCTGCTCGGCCGTCTCGACGCCCTCCGCGGTTGTGGCAATCCCGAGGTCGTGGGCCAGCCCGGTCACTGCCCGGACCACGGCCAGACCGGCCCGGTCACGTCCCAGCCCGGCGACGAACGAGCCGTCAATCTTGAGCGTCGCGAAGGGCAGTGCGTGCAGGCGACCCAGCGACGACTGGCCGGTCCCGAAGTCGTCGATCGCAAGGCGAACGCCGAGCTTGCGCAGCGCCGCCAGCGCCCTTCGGGTTGTCTCGGCGTCCGCCGTCGCCACGCCCTCGGTGACCTCCAGTTCCAACCGCCAAGGTGCCAGCCCGGCTTCGTCCAGCGCCGTCGCCACCTCCTGTACGAACCCAACGTGCTGGAGTTGGCGGGCCGACACGTTGACGCCGATGACGAATGGCAACCCCTCCTCCGCGGCGGCAAGCCAGGCCGCCGCTTGGCGGCACGCCTCCCGCAGCACCCAGCGCCCGAGCGGGACGACCAGCCCGGTCTCCTCCGCCAGCCCGATGAACTCGGCCGGCGGCAGCAGCCCACCCCCGGGTTGCCGCCACCGCAGCAGCGCCTCCGCCCCGATGATGCCGCCGGTTGCCAGCTCGACGACCGGCTGGTAGTGGAGGACCAACTCATCCCGCTCGACCGCCCGCCGCAACGCCGTCTCCCGCTCCAGCCGCGCCACCGCGTCCGCCCGCATCCGCGGCACGAAGACGGCGTACCCGCCGCGCCCGGCTGCCTTTGCGCGGTAGAGCGCGGTGTCGGCGTCGCGCAGGAGGTCATTCGGGTCGGCTCGTCGGGGCGTCCGTCGGGCAATGCCCACGCTGGCGGTGACGTACGTCTCGCGCCCGTCGACGAGGAACGGGGCATCCAGCACTTCGACCAGTTCCTTCGCCACGCGGGTCGCCGCATCCGGGCAACCGAGTCCCGCGAGCAGGACGGCGAACTCGTCGCCACCGAAGCGGGCGAGCAGCGCCTCCGGGGCCAGCGCGGCCCGCAAACGTGCGGCAACGGCGACCAGGAGCGCGTCACCGGAGACGTGGCCGAGACTGTCGTTGACGACCTTGAAGCCGTCGAGGTCGACCAGGAGGATCGCGATGGGGTTGCCATGACGACCGGTAGCGGCAATCGCTTGCTCGAGCCGCTCGATGAAGCGGGCCCGATTGGGAAGGTCGGTCAGGGGGTCGTGGAAGGCCCGGTGCTCCAACAGCGCCTCCACCTCTCGGCGCTCGGTGACGTCGCGGGCGTTGACGACGACCCCGCCGACCGCCGGGTCGTCGAGCATGTTGGTGCCGACCGCCTGCAGCCAGCGCCACGACCCATCCTTGTGCTGAAAGCGCGCGGTCGACGGGACGTTGGTCTCGGGTGAGCGCAGGATCTCCGCGAAGAAGTCCTGTGCCGCCGCCGCGTCGTCGGGGTGGACCAGGGCGATGGGGTCGGAGCCGACGAGTTCCTCGGGGGAGTATCCGAGCATACGCTCGACCGCCGGGCTCTCGTAGCGGATCGTGCCCTCGGCGTCGAGAACGGTGATGACGTCGGAGGCGTTGGCCACCAGGGCCCGGAAACGCTCCTCGCTCCGGCGCAGCTCCTCCTCCATCCGCTTGCGCTCTGTGACGTCGTAGCCGAACCCGAGGAGGCAGGGCTCCCCCTCCAGCTCGATCCTCTCCAGGGACAGCAGCACGCGCCGGATGTTCCCGGCCTTGGTGCGGAAGGTGCCCTCGTGGTTCCGGACGCTGCCGTTCGCCCGCACTTGCCCCGCGACCAGGTTCCGGTCGTCCTCGGACGACCCCGCCCAGACGCCGACTTCGGCGGGCGTCCGGCCGATCACCTCCTCCCGCGCGTACCCGGTCATCTCGAGGAAGCGGTCGTTGACGTCCCGGAACCGGCCGTCGATCAGGGACCGGACGACGATCGCGACCGGGCTGGCGCGGAAGACCGTGGCAAGGCGGTCTTGGCTGAGCCGCAGCTCCTCCTCCGCCTCGTGGCGCTCGGTGACGTCGAAGATGACGCCGCGCATCACCGTGGCGCGGCCGTCCGCGCCGCGTTCGGAATCTTCCCCCCGCTCCGCCAGCCAGCGAACGCGGCCGTCGGGCAGGAGGAAACGGTACTCGACCTCGTAGACTGCCCCGGCCTCGACCGACCGCCGATCGGCCTCCTCGAGCCGCCGCCGGTCCTCGGGCAGGATGCGCGCGAGCGTCGCCGCATAGGGGTAACGGGCGGTGCCGGGTGGGAGGCCAAGGAGGGCGGCCGTCGTCGGCGAGCACGCGACCTCGCCGGACCGGATATCGTAGTCCCAGGTCCCCATCCCGACGGCGGCCAGGGCCAGCCCGAGGCGCTCGTCGCTCCGCCGGTACCGCTCCTCGGCCGCCGCCTGCCCGGTGACGTCCAAGGCGAGTCCGAGGACGCCGTCGATCGCGCCATCGGGGCCGCGCACCGGCGAAAGGTGGACGCGGTAGGAGAGGCCCGCCCACGCCTCGTGGTAGACGACCGGCTCGCCGCGCAGCGCACGGCGGTGGGCGGCGATCGAGGGGTGGTCGCGGTCGCCGACCCCGAAGAACTCGGCGAGGGTCTGGCCAACCGCCTCCCCCGGACGTAGGCCGAGGGCCCGGAGGCCCGCCCCGAAGGAGGAGGTGAAGCGCAGCTCGGCGTCGACCGTCCAGAGGATGGCCGGCAACTGCTTGGCCAGGATCCCGAGGGCATTCCCCCAGACCCGGAGCTCGTCGACAGTCCCGCCTGCCTCGGGCTCCGTGCGCTCGGAGTCCTCCACGTGCCCCCCCGCCCCGCACGTCGACCTCGCCCGGCGTGTTGCGGAGTGCAGGGCGAGCCCACGTCGAAATCGCCCCGGGAGCAACGCTCCGAGGGGGATGTTAAGCGTACATGAGGCGATCCCCGTTCGGCAGGGGGTGGTGAGCGGATCTACCACGCGCATGCGGCGGGCGCTCCCCTCGAAGCCCGATCGATGCCTGGCTTCTCCAGGGGTGTTTGTGCTGGGAGTAAAGCGATTGCTCTACCCGGATGCTCGCGCCAGTTCGTGCTTCACCGTCGCCAGTGCCCCCAGTCCAGGGCGTTCCCGCCACCCCCCCGGCCCGGGCGTTCGATCCCGATTGGGATCTAGCTGGCGTTGCGGGCAGGTAGTGTGCTTCTTCGGGCAAAGCATCGTGACGGAGGAGGGTGGGCCACGGCCTTAGAGCGTGTTGCAAAACCCTCCCCCATCCGCCTCGCCCGCGGACGACGGCATGCGGATCACCCGTCGGGACACGGGAGATGCCGACCATCGGCGGCTACCCGAGGAGCCTCCGAGAGGTGTTGCAGCACGCTCTTATGCCCGCCGATCTGAGCCTGAACGTTCCCCTCATCGCCATCGACCCGGCCGGTGGGCTTGCCCGGAACGTGATCGCTCGGGTCGACCGCCAGAGCCTGCCCGTCAAGCGCACGCTCGCGCCGCGGCGTCGCTACGTCAACGTCGCCGGCACGCCTTCGACCGCCCGATCGAGCGCCGCGACGTCGATCTTTTGCATGCCCATCATCGCTTCGAAGGCCCGCTTTGCGCGCTCGCCGCCTTCGCCCGTCAGCTCGAGCAGCCGCCGGGGGGTGATCTGCCACGAGAAGCCCCACCTGTCCCTGCACCAGCCGCACGCGCTCTCTTCTCCGCCGTTCCGGGTGATCGCGTTCCAGTAGCGGTCGGTTTCCTCCTGGTCCTCGGTCATGACCATGAAGCTGACGGCTTCGTTCGGCGTGAAGGTCGGGCCGCCGTTGAGGCCGATAAAGGGCCGCCCGAGGACGGAGAACTCGACCGTCAGCTCGTCTCCCAGCTCGCCGCCGGGATAGTCGGAGGCGGCTTCGTGCGTCGGTCCCACGCGGGTGTCCGGGAACACGGACGCGTAGAACTCGGCGGCCCGGCGCGCCTCGCCTTTGTCGAACCACAAGCAGATCACGAGCTTGTCGGACATGTCGCTCTCCTTTGGGTTCGGGCTTTTCCGACGAGCGCGCATTCCGCGCCCCGCGGGTCCTCGCCGACGATGCTGTGGCCGCCCGGAACCTCTCGCGGGCCCATCGCGAAGGTTCCGCCGCCGGCGACGACGGACGCGAACGACCGACGGCCCACGGTCCGCTCCCGTTGGCGGGTCGCTCCTCCTCGGATCCCCGGCCGAGGCAGGGGGGAGACGGATGCTAGTGGGGGCGTCCCCCCCGGTCAATCCCCGAGCGCGGCCGGACCACCGACCGGCGGGACCACCGCCGGCTCCGTCTGCTCGGCAGCGTCTCACCGGTTTTGCAACGCGCTCTAAGACTGGGGACGAGGGCGGCGAAGGGAAAGCCCGTTGCCTGGCGCTCGGTACGGCACCCGCACGAACCGGGCGTCGTGTTGCAGCCATCTCGTCGATATCGACGCGCCGAGGCAAGCCATTCGGCCGCCACTGGGGCTACCTCCAGGTCGGCTACTTGGTCGAAGTCCTCGAAAGGCATGGGCCAACGCCCAACCACACTCCCCAGGAGAGATCCTTGGTCAGCAAGGAGAGCCGGATGCTGACCGCGTTGCGGGCCCCCGGGGGGCTCGACACCCACTGGCTCACGGAGGACGTGCCCTACGGACTGGCGACCTGGGGACTGATCGGGGACGCGCTGGGTGTCGAGACGCCGACGATCGACGCCCTGGTAACGCTCGCCTCGGCCGTGCTGCGGACGGACTTCCGGGCGGTGGCGCGGGGTCTGGACGAGTTGGGGCTGGCCGGTCAGGACGCCGCGGGGATGGTGGCGGCGGCGCGCGGGTAGTTGGTTCCGGTCACCCCTCGTCTGGCTCGGAGAACCGCTCTGCCCCGAACCATCACGCGAAGGGCTTTGCATTCGCCCCGCTCCTGACCAGCCTGGAGCCGTTCATGACCAGCGGTCGGGCCACGATGGCTCTTGCCATCTGCCGTGCCCCCAATCCTGCTACCATGCGGCGGTCGCCCCCAGGGGCAGAATCACGACCCGGCGAAACCGCCGACACCACGTCCGCCGCAGGCAGAAAGCAAGGGAGCCGCCCATGTCGCCCCGGTTTAAGACCGCGTCCGCCGCGCCCGCGTCCCGCCGCGCCGTCCTTAAGGTGGCCGCCGCCGCGCCGCTCGCCGCGGTCTTCGGCGGCGTGGTCGTCGGCCGCCTGGGCGCCCAGGAGCCGGTTGTCGTCACCATGGTGACCGACACCGCCGGCCTCGGCGACCAGAACTTCAACGACCTCGCCAAGCGCGGCCTCGACCGCGCCGCCGCCGAACTCGGCATCGACCCCCGCGTCATCGAGAGCCGCGACGCCGCCGCCTACATCCCCAACCTGACCCAGGCCGCCGAGCAGGGCGACCTCACCGTCGGCGTCGGCTTCCTCCTGACCGAGGCGATCACCGAGGTCGCCAACCAGTACCCGGACGACAACTTCCTCCTGATCGACGCCGTCTCCGAGGCGCCCAACGTCGCCGGCGTCACCTTCCGCGAGCACGAGGGGGCATTCCTGGCCGGCGTCGTCGCCGGCCTGATGACCGAGACCAACACCGTCGGCGTCGTCGGCGGCATCGCCATCCCGCCCGTGATCCGTTACGCGGTCGGGTTCGAGGCCGGCGTCACGTCGGTCAACCCCGAGGCCGAGGTGATCGTCGCCTACGCCGACTCCTTCAGCGACCCGGCGCTCGGCAAGGAGTTGACCCTGGCCCAGTACAACCAGGGCGCCGACATCGCCTTCCCGGTCGCCGGCGCCACCGGCATCGGTTCGTTCGATGCCGCCAAGGAGCAGGGCGAGGGGTTCTGGGTGATCGCCGCCGACGCCGACCAGAGCCAGCTCGGCGCCGAGCAGCAGCTCGCCGTCGCGGCCAAGGGCGTCGACACCGCCGTCTACGCGCTTTCCGAGCAGGTGGTCAACGGCGCCTTCGCCGGCGGCGAGCAGAGCCTCGGCCTGGCCGAGGGCGGCGTCGACCTCCTCAACCCCGGCGGCTTCGTGCCCGAGGAGGTGATGGCCATCGTCGAGCGCTACAAGCAGGCGATCATCGACGGCGCCATCACGGTCCCGGCCGACGAAGAGGAGCTGGCCGCCTACACGCCGACGGCGCCGGACGCGCTGCCGGCCGCCGCCGCCACGCCGGCGGCAGGGGCCACCCCGGCGGCGTAGGACGATCCCACAATGCCGCCGCACCGTTGGCGGGTGCGGCGGTAGCCGACCCCCGAACGATTCGGACCGACCCCACCCGTGCCCGGCCCTCGAGGGGCCGGGCTCACCGACAAAGGACTCTGAAGGGCCCTGAGCCCGAGTTCGTTCGCATCTGGACCGATACCGAGGATCGGGCAGCCGTTTGCTCCGATCTGGCAGATACAGGCCGTCACTCCCGACCGTGGCCCGATCGAGGAGGATGTGGAGCTTGCCCGGAACCTAAGGCACGCAGTGCCCAGGACCCTTCGTCGCTTGAGCCCGGTCCCTTGAGGGCCGGGTCCGGGTTCACCCGAGTCCGCACCGAACACCCGGATCGACCATCGTGCCCGGTCGCCCTGGTCCGCCGGTCGATCCCCACCAGGTGGCACTGACGCCAGACCGCCACGGCAGCGCCGGCATCGCGGCCGGCAACCGCCCCGGGAACTTCCCCCGGCGCCAGCCGTTCTAGCCATGGGAGCGCGATGGCGCCGGCAGGGCCTCCCGCGATCGAGATGCTGGGGATCGTCAAGCGGTTCCCCGGCGTGGTTGCCAACGACGGCATCACCTTCGTCGTCGAGCCGGGCGAGATCCATGCCCTGCTCGGCGAGAACGGCGCCGGCAAGTCGACCCTGATGAACGTCCTCTTCGGGCTCTACCACCCGGACGAGGGAGAGATCCGCGTCGCCGGCCGACCGGTCCGCTTCCACGGCCCGCGCGACGCCGTCGACGCCGGCCTCGGCATGGTCCACCAGCACTTCATGCTCATCCCCCGCTTCACCGTCGCCGAGAACGTCGTCCTCGGCTCCGAGGGGACGGGCGTCCGGCTCGACCGGGCGGCCGCCGCCCGGCGGGTCGGCGAGCTGGCCGAGCGGTACGGCTTGCGGGTTGACCCGACGGCGACGGTCGGCGACCTGCCGGTCGGCGTCCAGCAGCGGGTCGAGATCCTGCGGGCGCTCTACCAGGGCGGCCGGACGCTGATCCTGGACGAACCGACCGCCCTCCTGACGCCCCAGGAGGTTGAGGATCTCTACGCCATCCTGAACCGCCTGCGCGAGGGCGGGAGCACCATCGTCTTCATCACCCACAAGCTGCGGGAGGTCGCCGCCGTCTCCGACCGGGTCACGGTCATCCGCCGCGGCCGCACCATCGGCACCCGGCAGACGAGCGAGACGACGGCCGACGAGCTGGCCGAGCTGATGGTCGGCCGCGAGGTGAACCTCCGGGTCGAGCGCCCCCCCGCCACCCCCGGCGAGCCGGTGCTGACCGCCGAGGGGCTGGAGGTCACCGGCACCCGCGGCGAGGCTGCCCTCCGCGGTCTCAGCCTCGCCGTCCGTCGGGGCGAGATCGTCGGCATCTGCGGGGTGGAAGGCAACGGCCAGGCCGAGCTGGTCGAGACGATCGCCGGGCTGCGGCGGCCGGAGCGGGGCCGGGTGACCCTCGCCGGCCGGGAGGTTACCGGCCAGAACCCGGAGGCGATCCGCCAGGTCGGGCTCGCCTACATCCCCGAGGACCGCCACGGCCGCGGCCTGGTGCTGCCCTTCTCGCTGACCGAGAACGTCCTGCTCGGCAACGTCGACCACCCGCCCTTCAGCCACGGCGGCCGGATCGACTACCCGGCGACGGCCGCGCTGACCGAGCGGCTGATGGCCGCCTTCGACGTCCGCGCTCCCTCGGCCGCGACGCCCGCCGCCGCCCTCTCCGGCGGCAACCAGCAGAAGCTGATCTGCGCCCGCGAGCTGCACCGCGAGCCGGAGCTGGTGCTGGCGGTGCAGCCAACCCGTGGGCTCGATGTCGGCGCCATCGAGTTCGTCCACAAGCAACTCGTCGCCGAGCGTGACAAGGGGCGCGGCGTCCTCCTCGTCTCGTTCGACCTCGACGAGATCCTCGACCTGAGCGACCGCATCCTGGTCATCTTCGGCGGCCGGATCGTCGGCGAGTTCGCCAGCGGCGGGGTCAGCCGGACGGAGCTGGGGCTGCTGATGGGCGGCAAGGACAAGACCGGCGAGACGGGCGAGGGGGTCGGCGTCGATGAGCACGTCCGCGTCGCCTAACGGCAGGGTGACCGGGCCGGCGATCCCCGGGCCGCTCGACCGGCTGCGCGGCGCCCTGCCGACGGCCCTCTCCTCGGCCGGCGCCGTGGCGATCGCGCTGCTGATCGGGGCGGTCGTCATCCTGCTCTCGGGGCAGAACCCCCTCGTCGCCTACGTCGCCCTCTTCGAAGGCGCGCTCGGAGGCGTCGAGCCGATCACCGAAACGCTGGTCGCGGCGACGCCGCTGATCCTCGGTGGCCTGGCCTTCGCGGTGGCGGCCCAGGCCGGGCTGTTCAACATCGGGATCGAGGGGCAGCTCGTGCTCGGCGGGCTCGCCGCCGGGCTGGTCGCCGCCCTCCCGCTCGGGCTGCCGGCCGTGGTCCACCTGCCGCTGGCGCTGCTGGCGGCGGTCGTCGCCGGCGGCATCTGGGGCGGCATCCCCGGTTTCCTCAAGGCCCGCACCGGCGCCCACGAGGTGATCACCACGATCATGCTCAACTACCTGGCGTTCCGGGTCAGCACGGTGGTGATCGACCTCGAAGACCGCCTCCCGGTCAACCCGAATCTGCAGGCGACCAACGCCGCCGAAGCGGGCGCCCGCCTGCCCCGCTTCGTCGAGGGCACCCGGATGCACGCCGGCTTCCTGCTGGCGCTGCTGATGGCGGCCGTCCTCTGGTACCTCCTCTACAAGACGACGCTCGGCTACCGGCTGCGGACCGTCGGCCTCAGCCGGGGGGCCGCCGCCTACGCCGGCATCGCCTGGGGGGCGACGATCACCCTGGCGATGGCGATGAGCGGCGTCCTCGCCGGGCTCGGCGGCGCCGCCGATACGCTCGGCCTCCAGGGGCGCTACTACAACGTCGCCGCCGGCTACGGCTTCACCTCGATCGCAGTCGGCCTGGTCGGCCGCAACCACCCGTTCGGGGTGGTCCTGGCCGGGCTCCTCTTCGGCGCCCTCAGCGCCGGGGCGACCCGGATGCAGAACACGGCGGGCACCAGCCGCGATCTGGTCTCGGTGCTGCTGGGGCTGGTGATCCTCTCGGTCTCCGCCTTCGCCGTCTTCGACCAGTTCCGCCGCCGCCGCCAGCTCGCCGCGGCGGCTGGCCCCGGTGGTCCCGGCCGCGACCGCACCGCGGCCACCGCCGACGAACCGGAGCTGGAATCGCGGCCGCCGCAGCCGGCGGTGTGAACGGAGGGGACAGGTCTTAGGAGATAGAGGATAGGAGAGAGGCGACGACACGGCGGCGCGAACTCCAGTCTCCTATCCCCTATCTTCTATGGCCTATCCGCTCGGGAGGTGTCGTGGACGCGATCGTCGGCTTCTTCTCGGTCGCGCTGCTGACGGCGACGCTGCGCTCGGCCGCGCCGCTGGTCTTCGCGGCGATGGGCGGGCTGCTCTCGGAGCGCTCCGGGGTGACCAACATCGCCCTCGAGGGGCTGATGTTGCTCGGCGCCTTCGCCGCGGCCGCCGGCGCCTGGTTCACCGGTAACGCGCTGCTCGGGTTGCTCGTCGGCGTCCTCGCCGGGATGCTCGGGGCCGTCGTCTTCGGGCTCTGGGCAATCGGCCTCCGGGCCGACCAGATCGTCGCCGGCACGGCGATCAACCTGCTCGGCCTCGGCCTGACGGCGTTCCTCGTCCAGCGCATCTGGAACCAGGCCGGGGGCTCCCCTTCGGTCGCCCGCCTGCCGTCGTTCGAGGTCGGCGGCAGCACCCTCAACGTGCTGGTGCCGCTCGCCTTCCTGGCGGTGCCGGTGGTCCACTGGGTGCTGTTCAAGACGACCGGCGGCCTGCGGCTGATGGCGGCCGGCGAGTCGCCGCGGGCGGCCGAGAGCGTCGGCATCGACGTCCCCCGATACCGCTACGCTGCCGTGCTGGCGAGCGGCCTCCTGGCCGGGCTGGGGGGGGCGTACCTCTCGATCGGCGACCTCTCCCAGTTCACGACGAACATGACCGCCGGCCGCGGCTTCATCGCCCTGGCGGCGGTGATCTTCGGCAACTGGACGCCGCTCGGCACCCTCGGCGCGGCGCTGCTCTTCGGCTTCGCCCAGGCGCTGCGGTTCCAGGTCCAGGCGCTGAACTGGCCGATCCCGCAGGACCTCCTGATCGCCCTGCCGTACCTGGTGACGCTGCTGGCGGTGACGGGTCTGGTCCGCAACTCGCAGCCGCCGGCCGGGCTGGGCAAGCACGCCACGAGCGACTGAGGGGGGACTCGGCCGGCAACGTTCCGGCGACCGTTCAGCCGGTCCGGGCCACTCCAGGTCCACGGCCGGATCCATGGCGGATCCTCGAAATGCTGTCGAGTGTCGGCTACTGTCGCGGCGATCAGGTGATCCAGCCCGGTGGCGCCGGTGGCTCGGGGCATCTCCGGATCGCGTTCCAGGCCTGGACGGGGCGGGGTCGAGCAGGCGGCGCGGCGACATTGAGCGGCCGGCTGCCCCACGAATCGCCACCCCGTCGATCAACCGACGACGCGGCGCGCTCCTCCGAGACCCCGAGCAAGGGTCGGGGTCGTACCATACGGCGCGGCCGTGTTGCCCGGAACGGCGCGGCGGGCTCGAGGGCGGCCTGGATGTCTCGGCGGCAGGCCGACCGCTCGCCGGAGCCGGTGCGGGGGGGACCCATGGGTCAAGGCCACGGCCGGAGGGTGCTGACGCGGCGACTCGGGGTTCCGCTGGGCGCGCTCCTCGCGCTGCTCCTGGTCGGCACCGTCGGCTACGTCCTCGTCGAGGGATGGTCGGTCGACGACGCCCTCTTCATGGCCGCGACGACGATCACCACGGTCGGGTTCGGCGAGGTCCGGCCGCTCTCGCCGGCCGGGCGCGCCTGGACGTTGCTCCTGATCGCCGTCGGGCTGGCCCTGCTCTGGTACGGGTTGAGCGTGCTGGTCGCCATCGTCGCCGGGGGCGAATTGGGACGGGAGTGGGAGCGGTCGCGGATGGAACGGAAGCTCGAACGGCTGCGCGAGCACTACGTCGTCTGCGGTTACGGCCGCGTCGGTCGCGAGATCGCCGAGCAGCTCCAGCGGGACGGCCAATCGGTCGTCGTGGTCGACCACGACGCGGAGCCACTCGCCACCGCCGCCGCCGCCGGCTTCCTCGCGGTCGGCGGCGACGCCACCAGCGACGCCACGTTGCTCCGGGCACGGATCGACTCGGCCAGCGGTCTGATCACGGCCGTCGCCACCGACGCCGACAACGTCTTCGTGGTCCTCTCCGCCCGGTCGCTGGCGGCCGATCTCCCGATCGTGGCCCGGGCAAGTCACGACGAGACGGTCGCCAAGTTGTACCGCGCCGGCGCCAGCCAGGTGGTTTCGCCGTACGATATGGCCGGTCGGCAGATGGCGCGTCTGGTGCGGCGGCCGGCCACGGTCGCCTTCGTCGAGAATCTGTTTCAGGGAGAACGGGGGCCGCTGATCGAAGACATCCGGCTCTCGGCGGCGTCGCCGCTCCTCGGCTGCTCGGTGGTCGAGGCCCGCCACCTCTTGCCGGACCTGTCGCTCGTCGCCTTGCGACGTGGCCTGGAGACGATGGTGCCTCCGCCGTCGGACCTGGTGTTGCGGGAGGGCGACGTGATCGCCGCCGTCGGCGAACCGGGATTCCTCAGCCGCCTCGAACAAGCGTCGGCGGGTCCCTTGGACCCTGCCGCTCCACGGTCGGAAGCCGGGGGAGGCTAGCCATCGCGGCGTCGCTTCAACAGACGTCCTCGCGAGACGCCGCGGAGTCGGCTCCGCCCACTGTTCGAGCCCTTGGAGACTCAGACCCGGGGCGTCCCTGGCTGTCCGTCGGTTCCATCCGCACCCGCCGATGGTGGCGGCGATCCGCCCGGCGACGTCGGCCTTGACGAGGGCGGTTTAGGGGACGGGGCGGCCCAGGTCCGAGACGACATCGCGGCCGCCGACGGGGTGCGCCGGCCGGGCGGACATCGGGGTTCCCCTCGCTCGTGTACCTCCCTGGTTGACGACAAACGACCGCCGCTCCCGAAGTCGATCGGGGGCGGCGGCCGTTCGGCAGGTCTTCGGTTCGGCCCTAGTACATCGCCTCTTCGCAGGCGATGCCGTCACCGTCCGGGTCAAGCGTTGACGCCAGCGCGGCGTCGGCTTCGAGAGCGAGTTGGGCATCCAGCCAGGCCGGGTAGCCGCAGGCGTCCCCGGCCGGTGCCGCCGCCGATCCCTCGGCAGGCGCGGCCGGCGCAGCCTCGACCGGGGCGGCGGATTCGTCGCCGCCGTCTGCCGGATCGGCCGCTGGGGCCGGCGCGGGCTCGGCCGGCGTCTCCGGCTCGGGCACGCTGCCTGCGGGACCGGCCACGGCCGAATCGGTGCCGTCGGCGCCGGCGTTGCCGCGGTTGCCGACGCCCTCGCCGGCGACCTCGTCGAGCACCGAGCCGAGTGGATCGGTCGTCTCCTCGGTCACCGTCGGCGCCATCGCGCCGGGCGCCGTCGCCGTCTCGGGGGCGCCGGTGATCGTCGAGGCGGTCCCCGGCGCGGTGCCGATCGCGGAGTCCGCCCCCGGCACCCGGACCCCGACGCCGGGGATCCCGGCCACCCCCACCTCGCCGTTCGGGCCGACGATGTTGCCGTCGGTGCCGACATCGGAATCGCTGGCCGGGCCGGCGCTGAGGCTGGCGGCGATGTCGCCGAGCCCCCCGGTCTGGGTCGGCCCGGTCAGCTCCTGGTCTTCCTGGGCGGCTGTGCCGCCCGCCCCCGGCAGCGCCAGCGCCGCCCCCAGCACGAGCGCGGCCAGCGCCGTCACGCGACGGTCCATCGGAACTCCCTCCCCTCGATCCCCTGCTGCCCGGCTTCCCGTGTCCGGCCAGCACGCGCCGTCCCAGTATGCCCCACGACCTCCCCCGGAGACACCCCGATGGCAGCCGGACGATCCGGCCGGGCGGAGTGCCGGTGACGACCTCCCGGACGCCGCCGTGGCCGCCCATTTGGACGGCCACGGCAGATTCCGGGAGAACTAGGCGGTCGCGGGGGGGGTGGCCTAGGACATCGCCTCTTCGCAGGCGATCCCGTCGTTGTCGGCGTCGAGCGTGGCGGCGAGGGCGGCGTCGGCCTCGAGCGCGAGCTGGGCGTCGTACCAGCTCGGGTAGCCGCAGGCCGGACCCGGTGCCGGCGCCGACTCGGCCGGCGCTGCAGCCGGCGCTGCCTCCACGGGGGCAGCCTCGACCGGTGCCGACTCGGCCGGCGCGGCCTCAGCCGGCGCCGCTTCGACGGGAGCGGTCTCGGCCGGGGCCGCCTCGACCGGTGCCGCCTCGACCGGAGCCGCCGGGGCGGCGGCGATCGTCGCCGGCTCGATGACGCCGGTCGGAGCCTGGGCGATCCCGGTCGGGGCGCTAAAAACGCCGTCGCCGCCGGAGGTAGGTACGCTGCTCAGGTCGGGCTGGGGGACGGTCTCGTTGGAGTCGCCGCCGACGGCGATGGTCGTCGGGCTGTCCGGCGCCGGGTCGACGTCGGCGGCGTCGACGGCGATGTTGCCGACGTCGTCGCCGACGGCGACCTCCCGCTCGTCGGTGCCGGGCTCCTGGGCAAGCGCGGCGGACGAGGTGGAGAGCGCCAGGGCGCACCCCAAGGCGGCGACCGCGAGCGGTCGGGTCAGGCGGAGCATCGTGTCCTCCCCGGTCCGTCCCGATGGTCGCTCGGGTGGACCATTGCCGGCCCGGCGTCGGTGTGCCGGAACCGCGCTTGGATGATACGGAACGGCGGCGGGCGCGTCGAGGCACGGCCTCGGCGGCCGGGTGGAGATCCCTTCCCCGCTCAGGAACGCGCGGCCACCGCCCTGGGTTTCGCCAGCCAGATCCGTGCAGATTGCACAAAAACCGGTGCCGGGTCGATGCGTTCCGCACGATGACACGGGCCGCGGCGGGCGGGTACGGTTCCGCGGGTACAAGACCCATCCGATTTGGGCGTTGGGGGTCGGCGCCGGGGCGAAGTGCGCCCCGGCCGAGGGGCCGCGGCACGCGCGGCAAAAGGGGAGCGGTCGATGGCGGCGCAGCAGGTGCTCAACGGCGTCTCGCGGGAGACGATCCTCGGCAAGAGTCCGTCCAAGGAGGAGATCCTGGAGCGGACGCAGCGGGACGGCGTCGAGTTCATCGACCTCCAGTTCACCGACGTGATGGGGCTCGTCAAGAGCGTCACCCTGCCGGTCAGCATCCTCCCCCACGTCATCGACGACGGGCAGTGGATCGACGGCTCGTCGATCGCCGGCTTCACCCGGATCGCCGAGTCGGACATGTTCCTGGAGACGGACCTCTCGACCTACGCCGTCCTCCCCTGGACGCGGGGCGAGCACACCACGGCGCGGATCATCTGCTGGGTCAACAGCCCGAACGGCGATCCGTTCGCCGGCGACCCCCGTGGCGTCCTCCTCCGCCAGCTCGAGAAGCTGGCGGCCCTCGGCTACACCTACAACACCGGGCCGGAGCTGGAGTTCTTCCTCTTCCCGAAGGAGGGCAATCGGATCCAGACCGACCCGCACGATGGCGCCGGCTACTTCGACTTCTCGACCGACCTCGGCTACACCGTCCGCAAGGACATGGTCCGGGCGCTCGAGGAGATGGGGATCGAGGTCGAGGCCAGCCACCACGAGGTGGCGATCGGCCAGCACGAGATCGACTTCGAGTACGGGGCGGCGGTCAACACCGCCGACCGCGCCACCGCCTTCAAGTACACCCTGAAGGCGGTTGCCGCCAGCCACGGCCTGCACGCCACCTTCATGCCGAAGCCGGTCGAGGGGATCAACGGCTCCGGCATGCACGTCCACCAGAGCCTCGGCTTCCTCGACAGGAAGGGCAACGCCTTCGTCGACGGCGACGACCCGTACGGGCTGTCGAAGGTGGCCAAGCACTTCATCGCCGGTCAGCTCAAGCACGCCCGCGCCCTCTGCGGGGTGATCGCCCCCCTGGTCAACTCCTACCGCCGCCTGGTGCCAGGCTACGAGGCGCCGGTCTACGTCGCCTGGGCGCGGACCAACCGCTCGGCCCTGATCCGGGTGCCAGCGATCCGCAAGGGCCAGACGGGGGCGACCCGGGTCGAGCTGCGCTGCCCGGACCCGTCGTGCAACCCCTACCTCGCCTTCGCGGTGATGCTGGCCGCCGGCATGGATGGCATCGTCAACGAGCTGGAGCTGTCGGAGCCGGTCGAGGAGAACCTCTACCACTTCACCGACGAGGACCTGAAGCGGCGCAACATCCCGACCCTGCCGGCCACGCTCGGCGAGGCGGTCCAGGAGATGCACGCCGACCCGGTCGTCCGCGAGGCGCTGGGCGACCACGTCTTCGACCGTCTGACCGAGGCCCAGACCGCCGAGTGGGATGCCTTCCGCAAGCACGTCTCGACCTGGGAGCGTGACCGCTACCTGGAGATCTACTAGGCCGCCGACGGTCGGGCGAACCGCCGGGGACGCCGCGGCGGAGCGCCGGCCACGTCGGCGACGGTTGCGAGAGAATGCGACAGCCCGGCGGCATGCCCCGCCGGGCCGTCGCCGGATTTCGCCCCGCCCCGCTGAGAAGGAGCACCGCTTGGCCGCGCCCACCGTCCGCGTCGGGATCCAGATCCAGCAGCAGCACGCGACCTACCGCCAGATCCGCCAGGCCTGGCAGGCCGTGGACGCCAGCGGCGCCGACACCCTGTTCAACTGGGACCACTTCTTCCCGCTCTCGGGCGATCCGGACGGGGCCCACCTCGACAACTGGACCGCCCTCGGGGCGATGGCCGAGGTCACCGAGCGGGTCGAGATCGGGTGCCTCGTTGCCGCCAACTCCTACCGCAACCCCAACCTGCTCGCCGACATGGCCCGGACGCTCGACCACATCTCCGGGGGCCGCTTCATCCTCGGCATCGGCAGCGGCTGGAACGAGCGCGACTACGAAGAGTACGGCTACGAGTTCGGCACCGCCGCCTCGCGGCTGCGGGACCTCGACCGCGACATGCCGACCATCGTCGACCGCCTCGCGAAGCTGAACCCCGGCCCGGTCCGGGGATCGCTGCCGATTCTCATCGGCGGCGGCGGCGAAAAGGTGACCCTCCGGATCGTCGCCCAGCACGCCACCATCTGGAACGGCCAGGGGGAGCCGGACGTGCTCGGGCGCAAGAACCGGATCCTCGACGAATGGTGCGCCAAGGTCGGTCGGGATCCGCGTGAGATCGAGCGGTCCGCCCAGATCTTCGGCGAGCAGCTCGACCGGTTGGACGAGTACCTCGCCGAAGGGATCACCCACTTCATTTGCGACGCGGGCGGACCCGACTACGACCTGGCGCCGCTGCGGAAGCTCATCGACTGGCGCGACCGGCAGGCGGACCGATCGGCCTAGGACGGGTGGGCGACCGCGACGCGCGATCGCCGGGGAGGGCGGACCCGTTAGCCGTGCATCCGGTCGTTTTCTCCCTGCAACCGGGCGCGGTTGGCTCCGCCTCCGACGACCGCGGCTCGGCCTCCGGGATCGACGTCCGGCAATCCCGCCCCGAAATGCGAGACCACCTGGTCCCGGAACGCTTGAGCTGCCAAGGAGAGGTAGCGGGTCTCGTTCCAGGCGATGCCGAGCCTCAGTTCGCAGGCCGGGTCGGTGATCGCGACCCACGCCGTCAGGGCGTGCCTCGGCGTCGGCTTCAGGAGACCGGGGATGAACGCCACCCCCAGCCCGGCCGCGACGAAGTCCTCGACGGCGGCCGGCTCGTCGGCCTCGCAGGCGACGACCGGGGCGATCCCGGCCTGCCGGAAGTAGCCGTCCATGGTCTCCCGCAGGACGTCACCTGGCTTGCCCAGGATCATCTCCTCCCCCGCCAGCTCGCCCAGCCGGACGCTCGCCCGTCCGGCCAACCGGTGCGACGACGGGACCATCAGCGAGATCGGGGCGGTGCGCAGATGCCGCCATCTCGTGCGGGGCCCCTCTGGGATGCCGGGCAGGAAGCAGTAGTCGACCTCCCCGTCCTCCACCAGACGGATCATCTCCGGCAGCGACCGCTGCGCCAGACGGAACCGGACCTCGGGGTGGGCCGCCAGGAAGGGCTCCAGCACCTCCGGCAGCCAGTGGAGCGCCCCGGCCGCGAGCGAGACGCTCCCCTGTTCCAGCCCTCCCATGTCGCGGAGCTGGGCGGTTGCGTCGTCCAGCTCCCGGAAGACCCGCTCGACGTGCCCGAGGAAGGCAGTACCGTAACCGTTCAAGCGTAGGCCGCGCCCCTGCCGGTCGAACAGGGGGACGCCGACCTCGCGCTCCAGCCGGGCGATGGCACGGCTCAGCGATGGCTGGGTGAGGTTGAGTTCCTCGGCCGCCCGGGTCATGTGTTCGAGCCGAGCGACGACCCGGAAGAACGAGAGCTGCAGCAGTTCCATCGGTATCTCCCGGATCGTTCATGTCGTTTGAGCTATATCACGATACCAATTCATGCATTGACGGCATCACTCGCCGCATCATAGGGTACGCTCAGACGGGATCGCCATTCGGCGGGTCGCCCGCCAGGAGAAGCCGGTCGGTCGCCGTTTCGGGAGCCGAAGATGGCGCCCGGGCGGTCATCGGGAGACAGATCATGACGGACCGCGCCGACCAACCCGCCGCTGCCACCGCGCCGATCCCGACCGACGACCGGCGGCGCCAGCTGGTCGTCGCCCGGCCGGACGACGCGGGGTCGCTCCCCCACGTCGGCCTCGTCGGCGACACCTACACCGTCCTGCTCTCGGGCGCCGACACCGCCGGCCGCTTCTGCCTGATCGACATGCACGTCCCCCCCGGCGGCGGGCCGCCGCCCCACCGCCACGACTTCGAGGAGGCGTTCACCGTCCTCGCCGGCGAGATCGAGGTCACCTTCCGGGGGGAGGTCTCCGTCGCCCGGGCCGGCGAGACGGTCAACATCCCGGCCAACGCGCCGCACCGGTTCGAGAACGTCTCGGCCGCGCCGGCCCGGCTGCTCTGCCTCTGCGCGCCGGCAGGGCAGGAGGAGTTCTTCCTGGCGGTCGGCCTGCCGGTGGCGACCCGGACGACGCCGCCACCGCCCCTCGACGAGGCGGACCGGGCGGCGCTGATGGCCAAGACGCTGGAGCTGGCGCCGCGGTACCGGTCGGAGCTGCTCCTGCCCTGACCCGAGCCCCGGGGCCACCGGTCGTGTCCCGTGACGCCGATGCCCGGCTTGGCCCAACCGCCCGGGGCGCTTCCCACACCCGAACTTCCCGCGTCGGCACGCCACGACGGAACGCCCGCGTCTCCCCGTCGCGACGTCCGGCGGGCACGCCGTCTGGCGCCGCGAGGGCCGTCGCAGGCGACCGGGTCACGACCAGCCGCCCCCACCCGAGGAGACGACATGCCCCCCTCGCCACGCTGCCCCGGCCCCCGTACGACCGCGAGCTCGCCGCCGCGCTCGAGGCGAGCCCCCTCCCGTCCGTCGTCACCCCGGGCATGATCCCCGGGCTCCGGGCGGTGCCGTTCGCCGCGCCGATCGCGGAGCTCCTGCGGACCCGCCCGATCGACCACCACGACCGCTCGGTCGTTGGTCCGGCGGGCGACCTCGGCGTCGCGGTCTTCCAACCCCGAACCCGGCCCGGCCCCGGCCCCGGGGTCTGCTTCCCGCACGGGGGCGGCATGATCGTTGGCGACCGGTTCACCGGCATCGAGCAGGTCCTCAACTGTGCCGAGGCCTTCGGGGCCACGGTCGTCTCGCCCGACGACCGGTTGGCGCCGGAGCACCCCGACCCGGCGCCGGTCGAGGACGGCTACGCCGGCCTGGTCTGGACGGTCGAGCACGCCGCCCAGCTCGGCATCGCCCCCGCTCGGGTCCTCCTCGCGGGCACGTCGGCGGGCGGCGGCCTGGCGGCGGGCGTGGCCCTGCTGGCGCGGGACCAAGGCGGGCCGGCGCCGTTCGCCCAGCTCCCGATGAGCCCGATGCTCGACGACCGCAACGGGACCGTCTCCGGCCGGCAGTACACGAGGACCGGCTCCTGGAGCCGGGAACGCAACGACACCGGCTGGGACGCCCTGCTCGGGGACCGGCGCCGGGCCGGCCGCGTCGCCGCCGCCGCCGCGCCGTCGCGGGCGACCGACCCGGGCGGGCTGCTGCCGGCGTTCGTCGACGTTGGGTCGGCCGAGGTCTTCCGGGACGGGGCGGTCGCCTCCGCCGGCCGGCCCTGGGCGGCCGGCGTCCAGGCCGAGCCGCACGCCTGGCCGGGCGGGTTCCGCATCCTCGACGGCGCCGCCCCCGCCGCCGCGCCGTCGGTGGCCGCCCGCGAGACGCGGACCCAGTGGGTCGGTAGAATGCTCGGGTCCGCCCCGGCGTCGAGCACCTGAACCCATCCGCGGGCCGCGGCGCGACCGGCCTGTGACCGCTGTCGAGAACGAAGGGGGAACGCCGTGGAGCCGACCCGCCTGTTCGCCATCATCTCGCTGATCGCGCTGCCGACGGTGATGTACGGCGGCTACGCCCTGCGGCGCCTGCTTGAGAGCGGCGAGGAACTGACCGAGTTCCGGCGGACCTACTTCCGGGCCGGCCACGCCCACGCCGGGGTGCTGCAGATCCTCGCCCTCGTCTACTACCAGTACCTGGCCCAGACGAGCGCCGCCGACGGGCTCAAGTGGGCGGCCTGCGCCGTGCTCGTGCTCGGCATCCTCGCCCAGTCCGGCGGGTTCTTCGTCCACATGGCCGTCGGTCGCCCGGACGCCCCGTCGGTCGGGACGACCATCACGACCGTCGGCGCCGCGTTGATCGCGGCGTCGCTGCTGTTCCTGGCCTGGTCCCTCATCGCCGCCAACCCGGGCTGACTCGTTGGATCCGGCGTCCCATCGCGTTCCTCGCCCCCTGCGCCGGAGACAGCATGACCAAGCCACTCGGGCCAGGTCAAGACCCGAACGGAGGCAAGGTGGATCGGCCCTTTGCCGGAATGCCCGCGCCGGTGCTCACCATGACCGGCGGTTCGCGCGAAGGATGCCGTATTCATGCCGATCGAGGATCTCCTGGCAGGCGCCCGACGCCCGCTGAAGGTCGGCTTGCTGCTGCCGAACGGTGAGGGCGAGTTCGACGGCCGCACGGCCGGCTGGGCCGACTTTCGCGCCTTCGCCCGGCGCGCCGAGGACGCGGGGTTCGATTCCCTGTGGACGGTCGATCACCTACTCGTGCGCCCGGCGGCGGTCGCCGCGCAGTTCGGCTTGCCGGTGTCGCCAGATCTGGCCGCCGAGCCGCCCCAAGGCTTCCGGGATTGCTGGACGCTACTCGCCGCGCTCGCCGCCGTCACCAGTAGGATCCGGCTCGGGACGCTGGTGAGTTGCACGGGCTACCGCAACCCGGTGGTGCTGGCCAACATGGCGGTAACCCTGGACGAGGTCAGCGGCGGGCGGTTGGTGTTGGGGCTCGGCGCGGGCAACTACGAGGACGAACACCGGTCGCTCGGGGTCCCCGTAGATCACCGGATCGGCCGGTTCGAAGAGGCGCTGGCGATCGTCGCGGGGTTGCTGCGGCACGGCCAGGTGGATTTCGCGGTGGAGTGGTACGCGGCGCCCGACTGCGTGTTGCGCCTCCGGGGACCCCGGCCGGAAGGGCCGCCGCTGTTGATCGGCGCGCTCGGGCAGGGTCCGCGGATGCTGCGGCTGGTGGCGGAGTACGCGGACTACTGGAATGCCGGCCTCGCCTTCGAGCGCAGCCACCCGGACCGGATTCCCCCGCTCCGGGAGGCGGTCGACGGAGCGTGCCTGGCGTACGACCGAGATCCGTCGACCCTGGGGCGGACGGTCGCGATCAAGGTGGCGTTACTCGACCGCGCCGCAACCAGCCAGGCGCCGGGCGAGGAGCCTCTGCGGGGCACCCCGGACGAGATGGCCGAATCGTTGCGGGGGTTCGCCCGTGCCGGGATCGGCGAGGTCCAGGTCTTGTTGGCGCCGAACAGCCTGGCCGGGATCGAGGCGTTCGCGCCGGTGCTGGAACGGCTCGACCAGCATTGAAGCCACGGCGGTACCGGCCGAATGTCGGGAATGAAGGCGCTTCGCTCGACGTCCGGCCGACCGTGGTTCGGACATCCGACGAGGCAATTGCGGGGCGCGGCGGGCTGGTCCGCGCCGCCGGGGGCCCCTACACGACCACCACCCCGGCGCCGGAGCCCCCTCGCGGAGGGTGGACGATCGGTATGTTCGTCCGCGGCGCTGCCGGACAACTCGCCGCCAACGTGGCCCGGAAGAATGACGGGACGGTGCGCGTCGATATCGGCGACAGGTCCCCGCTGTCTGAGGCCGCGCTGGTGCATGAGCGGAGCGCGGCCGGCTGGCTCCGCGGCAAGATTCTCCTGATCCCCCCTTCGTGAGTCGCTGCTAGACTCCCGGCCACACTGAGGAGGGATGCCCGATGGCGCTCGTCCGACCGACCCCGGCCCCCGGCACCTGGACCTACGACGACCTCCTGGCCCTGCCCGACGACGGCAAGCGCTACGAGATCATCGAGGGGGTGCTCTACGAGACGCCGGCGCCGGCCTGGGCCCACGCGACCGTTATTGCCAACCTGATGCTGCTCCTGGGGCCGATCGTCCAGGCGCTCGGCGGGTTGATCCGGACCGCGTCGCTCGATGTCTTCTTTCCCGGGGCGGACCCCGTCCAACCGGACATCGTCGTCCTGCTCTCCGGGGGGCGGGCCAAGCCGGTGCGGCGTGGCGTTCAGGGGCCTCCCGACCTCGTGATTGAAGTGCTCAGCCCGTCGAACCGCGGCCACGACCTGCTGAGCAAGCCGGCCCTCTACGCCCGCGCCGGCGTCCGCGAGTACTGGATTGTCGACCCCGAGGCGCGCGCGCTCGAGATCCTCGTCCTCGACGGCGACGCCCTCCGCGGCCACCAGACGGCCTCGGGCGTCGACCCGGTGCGGTCGTCGCTGCTGCCGGCGGCGGCGAAATTCCCCGTCTCGGCGCTCTTCGTCGGCGCTGACCTCCCGACCGACGACGAGGCGTAGGGCGGTGTCGAACCACGACCACTACCCCGCCTCCCATTGCCGAGCCTCGAAGAGGCGGTCGGTCTTGGCGGCCATGACGATGTCGTTGCGGTGCAGCCCGCGGACCGTCCACGTCCACCAGCGGACCGTGACCCGGCCGAACTCGGTCAGGATCGCGGGGTGGTGGTCGGCGGCCTCGGCGAGGCGGCCGACGGCGAGCGTGAATCCGAGCGCAGCCCGGTAGGACGGCATCCGGAAGGTCCGCTCGAGACGCTCGACGCCGTCCTCCGCGACCACCCGCCACTCTGGGATCTCGGCGGCAAGCGCCGCCAATTCAGCGCCTTCGAGCCGGGGCGACCCGACCCTGGCCGGGTGGAGGCGCTCGCCATGCGGCCCGCCGTCGCCGACCGTCTCGGTCACGTTCGCCTCCCGCAGGGCCGAGCGGCCGAACCGAGACCGCGCAACGTCGGTCCGGTCTGCCCCGTACCGGCCCCGTGGCACGTCGATCGGAGCGGTCTGCCGGGTGCGGCCCTTGCCGAGCCGGCTCCGACCGGGGATGGTACGACAGACGGCGAGGGTTGCCGTCTCCCTCAGAGCAGAGGCTCGAAGCCCAACCATCGCTCGTCGGCGTGCTGCCCGGCTTGCCCCGTCGCGGCGGGCGACGTCGAAAGACGGGAGAGGGGAGGCGATGGTCGTCCACCTGCGCTCCGTGGCCTGGCGCGAAGGGACCGACGAGGACGAGCGCTACCCGTTCGCGGTGCCGGCCATCGCCGCGCTGCGCCAGGCGCCGCTCTCCTTCGACCGGCCGGTCACCTTCCTCGTCGGCGAGAATGGCAGCGGCAAGAGCACCCTGCTGGAGGCGATCGCCTGCGCCGCCGGCTCGATCGCCCTCGGCAGCGCCCCGCTTGGCAGCGATCCGTCGCTGGCCCCGGCGCGGCAGCTGGCGGCGACGCTCAAGCTCACCTGGCGGGCGCGGACTCGGACCGGCTTCTTCCTGCGGGCGGAGGATGTCTTCGGCTTCGCCAAGCTCGTCGACCGCACTCGCGACGACCTGGAGGCCGACCGCCGGGTGATCGCCGAGGACGCATCCCTCTCAGACAAGGCGCGCGGCCTCGGCCAGATGGCCTACGCGCGGGAGCTGGCCGAGCTGCGCCGTCGCTACGGCGCCGGCGCCGACGCCCGCTCCCACGGCGAGACCTTCCTGGCGCTCTTCCGCGACCGGCTCATCCCGCGCGGGCTCTATCTGCTGGACGAACCGGAGGCGCCCCTCTCGCCGCTGCGCCAACTGGCGCTCCTGGCGCTGCTGATCGAAGCGAGCGGCCCCGGCGAGAGCCAGTTCCTGGTCGCCACCCACTCGCCGATCCTGACGGCGCTCCCGGGCGCCACGATCCTCAGCCT
Organism: uncultured Thermomicrobiales bacterium; assembly: GCA_902806345.1. Lineage (GTDB taxonomy): Bacteria > Chloroflexota > Chloroflexia > Thermomicrobiales > UBA6265 > CADCWF01. Next base: position 2,160 of record CADCWF010000296.1, on the reverse strand, counting down.
GGACGAGGGGAGCGTCCGCCCTGTCGCCTGGGACGACCTCGACCACGTCCGCGTCACCCGCCAGTTCCTCAACGACCCGGAGGCGTTCTTCCGCCACCTGTGAGCCTCCGCGGCCCGGCCACCGCGTGCACCCCGACGGGCCGGCATCCACGCTCCCGGTTTGAGCCGGCTACGGTGTCGGGTTGCCAGTCGGTGCGTCCGGCGCCGTCCCCATAATCCGACCTGTCCGAGCGAACTGCTCGTCGATTGGCGGCGCTGGCCGCCAGTACCGCTCGAACAGCCCGCTCACCTCGGCGACAAAGGCGGCGACCAGCTCGGCCGGCGGGTCGGGCTCGGCGAGGCGGCGCCAATGGGCGGGCTTTCTGGCGGCCTCGGCCAGCAGGGGATAGACGTGGATGCCGACGACCTCGCCGGTGCCTTCGTCATCCGGCCCAAGGCCGACCATGATGGCGGCAACGTCATCCTCGGGAACGCCGATCCCCGAGACGTAGGACGCAACCGGCTCAAGCGAGAAGAAGAGCACAGGCTCGTCGGCAAAGGCACCGTAGTGCATGTAGGACCGATCCAGGGCAAACGGCACATCGGGCCATCGCGGCCTGAGCGATGCGTCGCTGTCCCGAGCGGTTAGGGCCATAGGAGGCGTTCTCCTCGCTTCACCTCGTCGTTCTGGTGGGTGGTCACCACGACACCGGCCCAAGTTCCCTAGGGCGGCATCGGCTGTGGCGGCGGCTTCGGCTGCGTCGGCACGCTGCTGCTGGTCGGCTACGCCGTGCCGCCCCTGGCACCCGCGCCGGACCCCGACGGGGTGTGGCTCGGCGCCGACGGCCGTGACGGCTGGGCGCTGGTACGGGCGCTCGGTCTCTTGGCCGACGCGATGCGGCGGGTGCTGCTCGGCGCGCTGGCCTCGGTCGCGGCGAAGCCGTGACGGGCGCGATCCCGTTCGGTCCGGCTTTCCAGCGCGCTCCCTACGGCAAACGAACCCTGGCAGCAGGCAGGCCGATCTCGATCCTACCCGCCTCCCCCGATCGGCCGACAGGAGCAGGCACCGCAGCGGAGGCGAGAGATCCGGGCGCGGTCCCCCTCTCCCGCGCAGCGGGCGAGGGGGTGAGGATTGCGGTCCGGCGTCCGTGGAACGCGGCCGCCGGACCCTGTTCGCCGGGGTTGGCGAGGGGCCCGTTCCCCGCGAGCCGGACGTGATCGCCCGGAATTCACCGGGGAGCGTCCCTACCGGCCGCGCTCCTTCCGTGTCCCGACGCTTTGTCGCCTTGCCTGCCGCCCCTGCCAGCGCCTAGCATCCGCCGCAATCGGCACCGAACGGCCGACGCCCGAGCCGAACCATCCGAGGAGATCATGCCATGGCGGACGTTCGACCCGACGCGATCGCCCCTCCTGCCGCGCTTCCCCGTTCGCGCCGGCGCCTCCTTGGGGCGCTAGCCGGGGCCACCGGCACGGCCCTGCTGGTCGCGGCGGTCGGCACCCGCGGCCCCGTCCACGCCAGCGACAACCACCGCGGGGACAACAGCGGTCCGGGTGGCGGGGACGACGCGGCCGAGGAGGCGGCCGAAGCCGCCGAGGAGGCCGCCGAGGAAGCCGCCGAAGCCGCCGAGGAGGCCGCCGAAGAAGCGGCCGAAGCGGCCGAGGAGACCGTGGCCATCGTCGGCGAGGTGCCGGCTGGTTCGATCGAGGTCCGGATCGTCTCCGACGACGCCGGCGGCTTCGTCCCCGGCGAACTGGAGGTCGATCTCGGCCAGTCGGTCACCTTCGTCAACGCCCACGACGACGAGCACACCGCCACCGGCTCCGGCTTCGACACCGGCATCATCCAGCCCGGAACCCTGGCGACCGTCGTCCTCGACGAACCCGGCACCTTCGCCTACGCCTGCCAGATTCACCCCGAGATGACCGGCCGCATCGCCGTCCGCGACGCCTCCGGGGTCGTCCCCCTGCAGGCCGCGGCCGCGGCGCCACCAGCGGGCGCGACGGCGGTCCGGATCGCCAACCTCGCCTTCGAGCCCGCCTCGCTCACCGTCCCGACCGGGACGACCGTCGCCTGGACAAACGACGACGCCGTGCCGCACACCGCCACCGCGCTCGACGGCGCGTTCGACTCCGGCATCTTCGACCCCGGCGCGTCCTTCTCCCAGACCTTTGCCGACCCCA
>CADCWF010000295.1 GCA_902806345.1 uncultured Thermomicrobiales bacterium | reverse complement strand
GCCCCCCGAACGGCATCGTCACCGCCTCGATCCCCGTCCGCCGCAGCAGCTCGATCCCATCCAACTCGTCGTCCTCGAACGCCACGTACGCATACGTCACCCGCCCATCTCCATGCCGCACCACCAACCCCGCATGGTTGTTCGCCTCGCCCCCCTCCTCCGCCCCATGTACCGTCGAAGCACCAAGACACACCATCACCAAGACGGCAGCAACGGGAACAACCCACCGCCATGCGTTCAATCGACCAACGTATATGACCATCCGTACCCGCGCTCCCTTTGCCAACGGCTCCCCCCTGCCCCCCGCTGCGGCAGGGGGCAGGGGGGAGCCCGAGAGGGGGGCTGGGGGGGTTAGGTGGTGTTTGCAAAGCCGGTACGGCCGCCGGAACGCCCCCGTTCTCAACCCTGGACCAGCCCTGGAAGGGCTTCGTCGGGCATAGCCCCGGGCTGCAACCCGGGGTTTCCCCGCCCGATGCCCCACATCCGAGGCGGAGACGTGCTTTGCAAACACCACCTAAGGGGTACCTCCCACGCCTCCCATCCGACCTTCTACGCCGCCCACCCGACAGACGCCACAGGCGTCCCGACACTATCCCCCACCACCGGCAGCGCCGACCCCGCCAGCGCCGGGATCGCCTGCACCGTCGCAAACCCGTTGTCCGCCGTGTCCGCGTCTTGGTACCGGAACGCCCCGCTGGGATTCTGGAACGCCGCCAGCCCCGCCAGGTCGCCGCTCGCCTCGACGTCGACCCCGGTCGCGATCAGCGCCTGCACCACCAGCGCCGTCGAGTTCGCGTCCGCCAGCAGCGGCGCCGCGGCCGAGTAGCCGTAGCGCCCATCTTCCGTCCGCGTCGTTCCCAGGTACGCGACCGCCGCCGGGATCAGGTCGCTGTCGCCCTCGCCCACCGCGACCAGCGCCTGGATCACCATCGCCGTCGTGTTGCTATCCCCGGCCCCCTCGGTCGTCGTCGCGTCGAACGCCCACGACCCGTCCCCGACCTGGACGTCCGCCAGCGCCGTGATCGCCTCCGCCGGCACCTCCTGGCCCGCCGCCGCCAGCGCCATCAGGATGATCGCGTGGTCGTAGACCCCAAGCCCGTACAGCCCCGTCTCCGGGCTCGTCGCGCCGGTCGCCAGGGTCAGCGGCAAGACGCCGTTGATCTCGGCCGGGTCCTCGCCCGCCGCCGCCGCCGCGAGCGAGAGCAGCCCCGCCTGCGCCGCCCCGGTCTGCGCGTACGCGATCGCGCCCTCGTTCAGGTAGGCCCACGCCCGCGCCAGGGGATCGGCCACCTCTATCCCCGCGTTCCCGGCCGCACCCAGCGCGACGACGTAGTTCGCCGTCGCCGTCGGGTCGCTCTCTCCGCTGAACCCCGGAAACCCACCGTCCTCCGCCTGCTGCGCGATCATCCAGTCGACCGCCCCCTGCAACCCCGGCCCTGCCCCCGGCGTCGCCGCGGGCGACGCGCCGTGCGCCCCCGCCATCCGCGCCGGGCCGAGCACCGCAGCGATCAGGAGCACCGTAACGAGCGTCGGCCCCAGGAGCCGACGAACCGGACCAACCCACGCGTGCGACATGTCGAAACTCCTCGTGCGGCGGCAACGCCACGACGACCCCCGCCGCGCGGGGACGCGGGCGACGGTCGAGCCATTAGTCGTAATCGATCGTTCGGGCAACGCTGGGGCACCCCCCGCACGGGCGGGCGGTCCGGAGCCGATCGCCCCGGCCCCACGGTCCCCAAATGGTCACGTGCCACGGCACGCCATACGGTCCTCCCCTTTCGCGCGAAGGGCGTCGGACGCGGCGAGGACGGGCGACCTGGCTCCGCCGGAACGCCTCTCGGCGACCCGACGATACAGTTGCGGGACAGCGCCGGCTTCGCACCGGCTTCCCCCGTGGCCCGGATGCGGTCGTCGCGACCGCCCGGAACCAACCCCACCGCTAAACGCTCGGTTGTCGTCGTCAACGCGGACACCGGTCCGGTCGGCTCGACGAATGGTACATGCGCTGCCGGGCGCGTCAACCGTCCCTGCCCCGAACCCGGGTGGCCGCATCGGCCCGTCCGTGCGAAGCTACCCCGGGGAGGCAACCGCGTTGGATCCCGTCCGCTCGCTCGAAATCGGCACCGTCGCCGCCGGGGCGGCCGTCCTCGGCTCGATGCTCGGGCTCGGCGGCGGCGTCTTCCTCGTGCCGATCCTGACGCTCTTCTTCGCCGTCGACCAGAAGCTCGCGATCGGGGCCAGCGCCGTCGCCGTCGTCACCAACTCCGTCGTCGGCAGCACCGTCCACCTCCGCGGCCGCTTCACCAACCTCCGCCTCGCGATGCTGCTCCAGAGCACCACCGCCGTCGGCGCCATCGTCGGCGCCGTCGTCGGCGTCGACGCCAACCCCGGCGTCATCAACGCCCTCTTCGGCGCCATGCTCGTCTACGCCGCCGTCTCCATGCTCCGCAACCGGGGCGCCGCCCCCGCCCCGCCCGTGGGTGGCGACGACCCCTACGCCCTCGGCGCCGAGTACCTGGACCCCGCCTCCGGCAAGACCGTCTCCTACGTGCCCCAGCGCGTCGGCCTCGGCCTCGGCGTCGGCGGCCTCGCGGGCACGCTCTCCGGCATGCTCGGCGTCGGCGGCGGCGTCATCCAGGTCCCGGCCATGAACATCCTCATGAAGATCCCGGTCAAGGCCGCCGCCGGCACCTCCTCCTTCATGGTCGGCATCACCTCGGTCGCCACCGCCTCCGTCTACTACGCCGACGGCAAGATCGACCCGACCGTCGTCGTCCCCGCCATGATCGGCATCTTCCTCGGCGCCCAGCTCGGGTCCCGCCTCACCCGCCGCATCCGCACCCAGAACCTCGTCGCAGTCTTCGTCCTGATCCTCCTCTACCTCGGGATCTCGCTCCTCCTCAAGGCGGTCGGGATCACCGTGCCGGGCCAACGATGAGCACGTCCCTGCCACCTCCGCCCATGGGCGACCGGCCGG
>CADCWF010000294.1 GCA_902806345.1 uncultured Thermomicrobiales bacterium | reverse complement strand
CCGCCAGCGTCGTGGGGCCGTACTTGGCCTTGGCCGCGAAGTACGGCTGGCGGTCGTGCGTGAACCACCTGAGGAACTTGAACGCCTCGTCCGGGTGCTGGGTGGTCCGGCCGATCGCGTAGATGAGCGAGCCCTGCCGCAGGATCGGCGCGGAGCCGTCCGGCGTCGGGTGCGGCGCGACGGCGAACTTGCCCTCGATGTCCGGGTTGGTCCCGATGAAGGTCTGAGCGCCCCACGGGCCGGTCGTCAGCATCGAGATGTTGCCGCCGGCGAAGGCCGCCACGTTGCCCGGGTAGTCCATCTCGACCACGTTCGGCGGGACAACCTGGTGCTCGCGGGCCAGTGAGACCATGTATTCGATCGCGCCGATACTGTCCGGGCTGTTGACCAGGATCGTCCAGATCCCCGTGTCCCGGTTCAGCCGGAGCATCTCCCCGTCGGGGCCGTTGTTCTGCATGAAGTGGATGCAGCGGACCGTGTGCGTCTTGCCGTACATCCCGAAGCCGTAGCGGCCGGCGCGGGGGTTGGTCAGGGCCTTGGCGGTGGTGACCAGCTCGTCCCAGGTCTTCGGCGGCGCGGCGGGGTCGAGCCCGGCCTCCTCGAAGTGGTCGGTCCGGTAGTACAGCGCATCCGTGCCGGTATAGAACGGCAGGCCCAGGATCCGGCCCTCGCCGTCCATCCCCGCGGTCAGGGCGACCGGGATGAACGACTCCCGCAGCCCCTCCGCGTCAACCCGGTCGGTGATGTCGAGCGCGGCGTCGAGGCTGACGAAGCTCGCCAGGCCGAACTGGCCGTCGATGACGTCGGGCAGATCCCCGCCCTCGGCGTAGGCGGTCAGCTTAGTGAGGATGTCCGCGTTGGGGACCTCCTCGATCTGGATCTTGATGTCGGCGTTGGCCGCCTCGAACTCGGCGATCATCTCCTTGAGGACATCGCCGGCCGGCTTCTCAAGGGTGTTGTGGGTCATGAACCGGATCGTGACCGGCTCTGCCTGGAGCGCCGCATTCGCCTTGCGCTGGGACCCGAGCTTCAGGCCGGCCCCGGCCGCAACACCGGCCGCCGCGCCGGTCTTGAGGATGCTGCGACGGGAGATCGAGCGGTCGGTGAGCTCGGTGGGCTGGTCGGACATCGGGGCTCTCCTCTCCGAGAGTGGTGCCCAAGCTCGGACGCGGACCCGCGGCGGAGACGATCCACCCCGGCGCGCCCTCGGGCGCCTCCTACGTTGGAAGTCGGGGCATCATATGACCGTCTTCCGCCGCCGTCAAACTGGTGAATGGATGACACACCTCCGGCGGGCGCTACACCCCCAAAGGGGGTGCCTGATGAAGGCCGCACCGACGTTCCATGCGCGGTGCAATCGCGTGACCGCCGCCACGTCCGACACCGGGGCGCAGGCCGAGCGACGTCATGTTCACGCCCGTCGCCTTCGGCTTGACCCGGACCCCGTCGTCCAGGCACGCCATCGCCCCGCTCTCAGACCGGACCTTCTCCCCTGGCGCGAGCTGGATGCGGCAGAGCGCGTACGCCGGCTGGTAGAGGAGCTCCGTCTGCATGGTTTCGTTTCGGTGGCGGCTCGTCGGGTCGCCACGCCATTGTATGGAGTCCCCGCGGCCAGATCGCCCCCGTTCTCCCCTCGACCGGTCCCCGGAGCAGAGTCGGGGGTAGTAAGGGAGAACACAGCCTCTCCCGGTTGTCTCGCTACCGCCCTCTCAGCCGCTCCACGATCGGCGCCGTGGCCTCCATGAGGTCCGACGGGACGGTGACGTAGGAGATGCCAAGCTGCGTCCGAGCTGCCTCCAGCTCGGTGACCATCTCCTCGATCGTCCCGAACAGGAAGTGGGGGCTCCCGAGCAGCACCTCCGCCGGTATTCCGCCCTCAGCCGACATCGCCGCCGCGGACGCCTCCTGGTCGTCCGTCTCCGTCACGCCGTAGACGTAGAGGTTCCGCTCGGGGAGCCCTCGCTCCGGCACCCGGCCTGCTCCCCTCGCCGCCTCGTCGACCCAGGCGGCCTTCTCGGCCGTCGCCTCCTCGGAGGTGCTCGTCGGATCGAGCGAGCCGTCCGCCAGCGCTCGTGGGGAGAAGCCGACGATGTCCGCCACCTGCGCCGCCAGCGTCAGCACCCGGCGCCCGCCGCCCCCGACCAGGATGGGCGGCCCGCCGGTCTGGACCGGCCGCGGCTGGAGCGCGAGGTCCGTCACCCGGAAGTGCTCCCCCGCGAACGAGACCGGCCCCTCGCCCTCCGCCCCGAGCAGCAGCCGCAGCACCGCGATCCCCTCCGCTAGCCGCGCTATCCGAACCCCGGGCCGGTCGAATGGAAAGCCCGCCGCCTCGTACTCCGACCGCATCCAACCCGCCCCGACCCCGAGCTCCAGCCGACCTCCGGACAACAAGTCGAGCGTTGCCGCCTCCTTGGCGAGCACGACCGGGTGCCGGAAGTCGTTCGCGGCCACGAACGTCCCGACCCGCAGCCGCTCGGTTGCCGCCGCCACCGTCGCCAGCGCCGGGAACGGCGCCAGCCCGAACGGGAAGTGGTCCGGTACCGTCAGGACATCGAACCCGAGCGTCTCGGCCCGCCGCGCGGTGGCGACCAGCTCCCCCGCCGATTCCGCCCCCCGCACCTGGATGCCGAACCGGAACGGGGGAGCTGGGAGCAAGGAGCGGGGAGCGAGGGACGAAGGAGCAGTGGGATCAACCGCCGGCGTCACACCTTCCGTCCTTGCTCCTTGCTCCTCTTTCCCCGTTCCCCGCGCTGGCGTGTCAGCGCGCCAGCGCCGCGAGGACCGTCCGCGTCATCACCTCGATGCCGGTCTTCATCCCTTCCTCGTCGATGTCGAAGCGGGGGTGGTGGTGGCCCCAGGTCAGGCCGCGCTCGATGTTCTGCGTCCCGACGAAGAAGAACGCGCCCGGCTTCTCCTCGAGGAAGTAGCTGAAGTCCTCCGCGCCCATGTGCCGCTCCGCGTCCTCGACCCGTCCCTCGCCGAGCGTCTCGACCGCGACCTGCCGGACC
>CADCWF010000293.1 GCA_902806345.1 uncultured Thermomicrobiales bacterium | reverse complement strand
GCCTTCGCCGAGGAGGCTTGGCCCCATCTGAGCGGACCGAACCAGGGGCAGTGGTTCGACCTCCTCGAAGCCGACCTCGACAACCTGCGGGAGGCACTCGCCTGGGCGCTTGCCGACGACCCCCGGCGCGCGCTGCTCATGGCCCGGTTGCTTGGGACACTCTGGAAACGACGCGGCTACTTCCGGGAGGCACGGGGCTGGCACGACCGCATCCTAGCGCCGACCAGCCACCTGGCGACGGCCGATCGGGCCTGGGTTCTCTGCGACGCCGGCTGGATGGCCGAGACGCTCGGCGACCTCGACCGGGCGGAGGCCTGGCACGTCGAGTCGCTCGAACTTGCCCGGACGCTCTCCGACGACCGATCGATCTGGAGGGCCCTCAACCACCTCGCCATGGTGGCCCAGGGCCGGGGCGAGATCGAGCGGGCCCTAGCCCTACGCGAGGAGACGCTCGCCGCCGCCCGCGCGACGGGCGACGAGAAGGCGATCGATTCGTCCCTCGCCAATCTCGGCGGCGCCCTGTTGGCCGCCGGCGACATCGACGCGGCGGCCAGCCGGCTCGAAGAGAGCCTGGCCATCCGCCGCACCCTCGGCGACCCGGTGCGGCTTGCCGAGGTACAAAATTACGTCGGCCTTGCCGCCGCCTGGCGTGGCGATTTTGATGGCGCCCTCGCCCACTACGAAGAGAGCCTGGCCGCCTTTCGCGCGGCGGGCGATGGCAGCGGCGTCGCCCTCGTTCTCTCGAACCTGGGGGAGGTCTACATCCATCTGGGGCAGGTGGAGCGCGGCGCCGAGGTTCTCCGCGAATCGCTCGCCCGCCACCGTGATCTGGGCGACCGTCGCAACGCGGCGGTCGCGATGATAAACCTGGCCGAGGCGGCGGTGCGGCAGGGGGAGGCGGCAGCCCCCCTCCTCGCCGAGGCCTTGAGCCTGCTGGCCGGGATCGGGGACCAAGCGCTCGCCGCCGATGTCCTGGAGCAGATCGCTCGCCTCGTCGTCGAGCGGGGCGAGGCCGGGGCCGAGGCGGCGCTGCGGCTCGCCGGTGGGGCAGAGGCCGTCTGGCGCGCGACCGGCGCCTCCCGGCAACCGCCCAATGCCCCCCTCCACGAGGCGGCGATGGCGACCGCCCGCGCCGCGCTTGATCCCAATGCCGCCGCCTTGGCCTGGGAGACCGGCCTCGCGGCGGGCTTCGACGAGGCGATCGCCGACGCCCTCGCCGCCCTCGCCGCCGACCACGGGCGGCTTGCTCCCCGCCTCGCCTGAGCCGCCGCCCTCCGTATTCGCCGCCCACCACCGGCAGGCGGGACCCTGGAACGGCATGAAGGGTCTTCCACCGAAGCGGCGTCCTTCGTTCGGTCGTTTCCCGATCCGGAGCGAGATTCCTCGCCTGCGGGCTCAGAATGCCGGGGTTGGGTGGTCGGTTCGACCACCCGCGGATCGCCCGGATTCCGCAGAACCGCGCCGGCGGCGCCCCGCTCCCTCGCAGGGCAAAGGGGTATCGAGACGGCGGCAGTCCCCGCCCCCATCCCCTACTTCGGCGTCACCCGCGGCCCGCCGCGGCGGTAACGGGCGGGACCAAGCCGCCACGCATCGGCAGCGGCACGGACCGCGCATCACCTGCCCGCCACGCCGTTGTCCTGGCGCCCGCCCCGGCACCCGCGATCGGTCCAGCGGGGTCGGGGGCGCCGGGATCGGGAGCCGGCCCCCTCGGGGGTTCCGCCGCGCCGAAAGCGGTTTGCAGAAGCATGGCCCCCCTCGTCATCCCTCGGCTCCGCTCGGGATGACGGGCAAGCGGCGCGGCCGACCGTTCTGCACAACGCCGTAGGCGCCGCGGACCGGATGTTCCCAGGAGCGGGCGGGGCGGAGGCCGGCCGATGACGCCGACCCCGTCTTTGGGGGGGTCTGACCCCGGCCCTGGCCTTGGAAGGTTTTTGGAAGACCCGGTCACTAGCCTCTGACCGTGGTGGAACGGTTGGTTCGCGGTGTGCCACGCGGCGCCCGGGCGAGCGCCGGGATGTGCCGCTGTGGCCGGCACGGGGCGCAGGGCATCGATCACTCGCCGGCCGGGCCGAGTTCGAAGGAGGAATCGTGGACGACAGCCGATTCGACGCCATCGCCCGGTCCTTCTCCCGGACCGGAACCCGCCGGGGGGCTGTCCGCTCGCTCGGCGCCGGCCTGCTCGCCGCCCTCGCCGCCGCTGCGGCGAGCGCCGCGCCGCAGACCGAGGACAGGCGCCGCCGCTGCCGGGAGAACGAGGAGCGCTGCGGCGGCGAGTGTCGCCGCCGGTGCCCGGCGGGGAAGCGCCGCGATCCCCGGAGTTGCGCGTGCGAGTGCGTCCGCAAGGCGTGCACCGGCGGCAAGGAGTTCGACCCCAGGAATTGCCGCTGCGCGTGCCCGGACGACATGCACGACTGCGGCGAGATTTGCGTCGGCGAGGACACCTGTTGCCCCGACGAGAAGGCGTGTTGTGGCGGCTGCGTTGGCAAGGACACCTGCTGCACCTGCACCCACAAGGAATGCGCCGACGGTTCGTGCATCGCGAAGGGCGCCTGCTGTGCTGGATTCGAGGCCTGCTCGGCCGCGCCCGACGGTTGCTGCAACGCCCTGGCCGGGGAGGTGTGCGCCGACGACGGCTGCTGCGACACGTTCTCGGGTGACCAGGCGGTCTGCGGCGGCAAGTGCGTCGACACCAAGACCGACAAGGACCACTGCGGCGAGTGCGGCAAGGGGTGCGGCGAAGGCCAAGCGTGCCGGGGCGGGACCTGCACCTGCGGCGAGGGCTCGCCGTGCCAGAAGGGCTGCTGCCCGCCGGGGTACTCGTGCCACCACCTCGGCTCGTGCTGCGGTTGGAAGGACGGACAGTTCGACTGCGTCTGCCCGAGCGGCTACTGCGTCAGCGCCGGCATCTGCTACCCCTGCTAGGCGGTTGGAGGCGAGCCGTCCGCCCGTGGGCCGAGGACACCCCTAGCGGACGGGACACGATCGGCATTGGGCCGAAGGAGAGCGGCGTGGACG
>CADCWF010000292.1 GCA_902806345.1 uncultured Thermomicrobiales bacterium | reverse complement strand
CCGGCGCACATCGAGTACGCCCGCCGCTGGCGGGACATGCCGAAGGTGGTGTTCTCCTCGACGACCCGGGCGGTCGACTGGAACACCCGGCTGTTCACCGGCGACGCGGTCACCGAGATCGCCAGGCTCAAGGCCGAGGACGGCGGCCCCATGGACATCGCCGGTGCCACGCTCGCCGCGGCGGCCATGCGGGCCGGGCTGATCGACGAGTACGTGCTGGTCACCCACCCGGTCCTGGTGGGCGGCGGCACGCCGTTCTTCACGGCCCTGGACGACTGGGTGAACCTGACCCTGGTCGAGACCCGGACGTTCCCCGGCGGCGTGCTCCTGACCAGGTACGAGACCAGGCGTTGAGAGTGCTCGGCGCGGCTACCGCTTCGGATGACGAGCCGTCGCTGCTTTGAGCTAGCGCTTGCTCCGCAGACGGGGAGAAGGGCTGCCGGTGCGCCTCTCTGGCGTTCAAGTGCTCCGTCACCGCGCCACCCGGGCACTGCGATGGGTCTTGGCCTGATGCGGGTGCCAGACGCGGTCAGTCCGGCGGTGGCGGCAGGACGAACGTCGCGACGTGGCGCTTGTCTGCGTCGATCTGGATGGTCGACGTGGCGGGTGGGAGCGCCAGCTCCACGACCACGGGAAACTTCCACTGGTTGGCGTCGTCGGGCAGGGTGATCGCCTCCCCGGTCAGCCTGATGGCGGTGCGCGACAGGACCTCGACCTTCGTGAACTTGCACCCGCCGTCCATAATCAGCCCATGCTCCACAAAGGAGTACCCGTCCTTCGCGAGCTCGAGGTCGTCCAGGTGCTTGGCGATCTCGTCGGCGGCGTCCTGCGACGGGCGGTCCAGGTAGGCGACCAGTGCCCGCGCGACCCGCTCGCCGGCTGAGGCCTTGTCCTCGGGCGGCGCGACCACGGGCAGGACGCGGGTCTTCCACGTCTCGCGAAGCCGGACCTGGAACGCATGCGGCCAGGCCACCGCGCCGGGCGCGACGGCCGGCGGCGCGCGCAGGCCCTCCGGCTCGTCGATCTCGTCCTCCTCCCCCGCGAGGAAGAGCGCGGACGTGGCAGGCGGCCGGGCCAGGTCGGCCAGGAACGGACGCAGCCGGAGCTCGAAGTCGCCGACGTCGAACACCGCGTAGCCGACGAGCCGGACGCTCCTGGGCGAGGTGACCTCGAAGGTGACGTCCGAGAGCATCTCCACCAAGGGCACCGCGTCCCCGAGGGCGTCCTCCAGCAGCTCGTTCAGCAGGCTTGAGACGGCCTCCTCGAGCTCGGTCTCGGTCCCCTCGGCAGGGTCTTTCAGGTATCGCACCAGGCCCGTGGCCACGACCAACGGCCCGAGCGTCAGCAGGCCGGTGTCCACGCTTACGTCGACCGGCCCGATCCTCAGCCACTCGGTCCACCGCTCCCTGCGCCTGCGCCAGCTCCGGCGGACCTGGCGCCGCCAGCGATCCCACGCGCCGCGGCGCCAGAACCGGGTGACCGGCACGCCGCCGGCGCGCCAGGCGCTGAACGGCCCGTCAAGACGGCCGTAGGCGACCTCGAGGAGAGCCGCCCCGTCGGGACCGTCACCGCTGGACGCGATCCCCCGGATCCTGCCGTAGGCGATGCAGGCGACCAGCGGCACGGGCTCCGAGGTCCCGGGCGGCGCCTCGACCGCCGCGCCACCCCGCCGGCGCACCGGGAGAACATCGACGAGGACGTCGAGCCCCTCGTCGGCCACCGCCTGGACCGTCACCGCGATCCGGTCGGGCCAGCCGATCAGGCCCCCGGTACGCCGTCGCCCCGCAGTGCGCCCCGCGCGCACGACGACGAGCCGATCACCCTCGGCCAGGCCGCGAGCGGCCTCCGCGGCACCCTCTTCGCCCCCGTCCACCATGCGCACCAGGCTAATCGCGCCGGAACGGCATGACCTCCAGGAAATTCGGACGCGCACCATGCGAGGCAGCGTCCCCTACAGCGGATTCGAATCCGCATCGTGGCCGGCGAGCTCTGCAGCGCGAGTGAGACCCAGGCCCCCCTTGGGGCAGGAGCGGCAGCCCTTGCGCGGCATCGGACGACTGTCGCTTCAGACGACCAGCGACAGCCGGATCGCCTGGAAGGCGGAACTCCGCCCTCTGCCGGCAAGATGTCATTGAAAGCGGAACCAGAGGCTCTTAGCCGCGTTGTCGCCGCGGGAGTCAACGCAGACGGTGTAAGGCGATTGGCTCCGCCTCGCGGGATACAGCGAGGTACGCCGCAAGAAGGCCGCGCCGGCGTGCGTGCTGCTTCGGCACTCCGCTGCGACTGAATAGGCTGCCGTCATGCGGAAGGTGCTCTCTCGACTGTCGGAGGAACTCGACAGCTCCCTGCGTCGCTACCAGCTCCGAAACGGCGGGGGCGTCTGGCGCGAGGCGTTTTGAACATCCTTCACAGACAGCCGGTTCGAAGCGGCCTCCTCCCCTCTCGGGTCCACAGGATTCTCAACATCTGGGGACCGAACGGTTGGATGGGGAACAGCCGCTTCAACGTGAATAAGCCGTACAACCCGGGCACACCCGGGACGCTGAATGCGGACATCTCGGCTCATGGGCCTCGAGCCCGCGCATATGGAGCAGATGGACTCACACCTGGGCGACCTGCCAACGCTGGAGCCGTACGCGGCGCGCAGCGGCGGCACGGCGGCGGCCGCGAGCGCCCCGCGCCGGATCCACCGCCGCCCAGCGCCTACTTCTCCTCGACCTTGAGCGCGTTGCCGATCTCCCAGAATGTCGGCGCCCACAGGCCGACGAAGATCGCCAACCGCTGAGTGCCGGCCTGGTCGCTGCCGTTCGTGCCGGTGCGCCAGACGACGATGCTCGCGATAACCGAGGCCATGCCCGCGACGTAGCCGACTTCGCTGTTCAGTCCGACCTTCTTCATCAACTTGATCATTGGTTGCTCCTTGGTGGTGGGGCCTGATTCATCCGCAGGTACGTGCTCGAAGACGCCGAGGCGTCGCGCGCAACCGAGGTTGGCGCCGGTGCGGTGCCGCCCGGGCCGGGAGCTCGCTGGATCGAGTCCCGACCAGGTCGCCCGCCACCGCCAGCG
>CADCWF010000291.1 GCA_902806345.1 uncultured Thermomicrobiales bacterium | reverse complement strand
AGCAGGAGATCCTGCCGCTGGCCGCGGCGCGCGGCATCGGCGTCGTCGGGATGAAGAGCCTCGCCTCCGGCCGGGTCGTCCGCGAGTCGGACGTCACCCCTCAGGAGGCGATCGCCTACGCCCTCAGCCTGCCGGTTGCCACCCTCTGCGTCGGCATCGACTCGATGGCCGTGCTCGAGCAGGACCTCGCCATCGGCCGTGGGTTCCAGCCCCTGCCGGGGGCGGAGCTGGACCGCATCCGGGCCAAGGCCCACCGCCACGCCTGGGACGGCCGCCACGAGCGGTTCAAGGTCTCCCACGACTTCGAGGGCACCGAGGCCCGCAAGGAGCACGGGCTGCCGCTTGCGGCCGATTGACAAGCTGAGTAGGTTTCAGGGGATCGGAGACAGGATCGACGGGGTGCCCGGCGTGGCCGTCCGTCGGTCTCCTCTCCCCGATCCGCTCGGACCTATTCCCTGCCGGGAGGACGCCGTGCCCCGCATCGGCTTCGCGTTCGTGCCCCAGACGCCGGCTCAGGCGGTCGACCTCATCGGCCGGGCTGATGCCGCCGGTGTCGAGACGGTCTGGACTGTGATGGGCGCCGTCGGCATCGACACCATCACACTTTTCGCGGCTGCCGCCGAGCGGACCGACCGGGTCCGCTTCGGCACCGCCATCGTCCCCGCCTTCACCCGCCACCCGCTCGGCCTCGTCACCCAGGTCGTCGCCCTGGAGGGGCTGGCACCGGGGCGGCTGCGGCTCGGCATCGGCACCGCCCACGCCCGGACGATGGCCGACGTCTTCGGCTTCGACTTCTCCCGGCCGCTGGCGCAGCTGCGGGAGTACGTCGAGATCGTTCGGCCGCTGCTCCAGACCGGGGCGGTCGATCACCAAGGCGCGTTCTACACGGCGCGCAACGTCAAGATTGCGGATCCGCCGGGGACTCCGGTCCTCATCTCGGCGCTGCGGGCGCCGGCGTTCGAACTCGCGGGCGAGCTGACCGACGGCGCGATCTCCTGGCTCTGCCCGCCGGGGTACCTGCTCCGGCAAGCGATCCCGGCGCTCGCGGCCGGCGCAGACCGAGCTGGCCGCCCCCGTCCTCCCCTGATCGCCCACGTCCCGGTCGCCCTCTCGGCGGACCAGTCGGCGGTCTACGCCGCGGCGAAGGAGCAACTCGCCGGTTACGCGGCCGCCCCCTTCTACGCCCGGATGTTCGCCGACGCCGGCCACCCGCTGGACGCCGAAGGCCGCATCACCGACGGGCTGCTCGACGTCCTCCTCGTCCACGGCACACCGGCCGAGATCGCCGACGGGCTGCGCCGGCGGCTGGCGGGCGGACTGGACGAGCTCATGGTCAGCCTGCTGCCGATGGCGGACCGGGGGTCGGAGGAGGAGGCCTTGCTGGAGCTGCTGGCCGACGTCGGGCGGGGGTGACCAGGGCCCGGGCGTCGTCGCGAGCGATCGCTCCGGTGCCGCCTGCCTACCACGTCCCGGTGCCCGCCACCTCGGGGAGGCAACTCTCCGCCGGGGGTAACCCTCAGCCGTCAGCCGCGCTCTGGCGCCCGAAAGGTCAACCCCATTAAGGTCGTCTCGAAGCCATCGCCGTCGGGCGCGGCGCACATCGGGCCGACGAGGAGCCGCGGGGCGTCGGTCAGGCGGGCGAGGCGGAGCAGCTCGAAGCGCTCGCCGTCGACCGAGTAACGGACCTCGACGTCCGGCCCGGTCCGCGCGACGCGGAGCCGGAGGGAGCGCGGGTTGCCGGGCAGCGGCACCACCGACCAATCCGAGTGGTCGCGGGTGACGACGGCGCTCGCCTGCTGGACGCCGTCGACGAACTCGACGCCGCACTTGAGCCAGACCGTTTCGTCCAGGCGCATCATCAGCCCAGCCTGGTCGTACTGGTCGCGGTAGTCGCCGGTCACCTCCACCTCGGCGACGAAATCGCCCTCCCACGGCCGGAACCAGCAATGGCCGTTGTCGCGGACGAAGCCATAGTGGGTCGTCCGCCAGAAGTCGGTCCGCGGTCCCGCCGTGACGACCAGGGAGTTGCCCCGCTCCTCCCACGCCGGCGGCTCGTTCAGCCATTCCATAGCATCCCCTCCGCTGTCCTAGCCCCGACCACGCACCCGGCGTTTATCCTCCTCCAAAGAGTGCCACGGCCGAATCTCCAATAGATGGAAGGGCAATACGGAACGGCCGCCGGGGAACTCCCCAGCGGCCGTTCCCATGAATCCGTCGTTCGTCCCCGGCCCGGCGAGGCGCCAAGTCGGGGAAGAGCGAACCCCTAACCGACAGTGGTGACGGTGCCTCGGAGACGCACGACGTCCAGCGTCGTGGTCAGGCCATCGTCGGTGCCGCTGGCAAACGCCTCGCCGGTGCCGGACGCCCCGACGAAGCGGCCGGTGCCGCCCGTGATGGTGTACGTGCCGGTGAAGGTGAACTCGCCGGTCTCGCCGTCTCCTTCCTGCTGGCCCTGGACCTCCAGCTCGAGGGTGTCGCCGCTCGACTCGTCGACCAACTCGATGGTCCCGTTGACGTCGGAGGTGAATTCGGACCCGCTCTGGCCCTCGCCCTGCCGGAAGTTCTTGGCGGTCAGGGTGGCGGTGAAGCTGCCGTCGATCGGCCGTCCCTCGACGGTGCCCTCGAAGACCTCCGTGCAGCCGGCATCCGTTCCCTGGCACCCCGGTGCGCTGCCCACCGTTGAGGCGCCCTCGCCCCGCTCGACCAGCTCGCCGCGGCCGGTGCAGAACCCGCCGTTGCAGACGCCGCTGCAGCACTGGAACGCCTTGCCCCCCCGGCACGCCTCGCCGGCCGGCTTGCAGGCGCAGCGCCGCTTGCCGTCGCGGACCCGCACCGAGTAGTCGCTGCAGCACCGGTCGCACGGGTGGAGGTGTCCGGTGCCGAGACGACGCGCCGGGTCACACTTCTGGCCATTGGCGGCGCAATGCTCGGCACCGGCGCCCCGTTCCTGCGCCGTTCCCGCGCCAGCGGCCAACCGCGCGAGCACCCCCGCCAGGGCGCCACCGACCGCTCCCTTGGCGATTCCCCGCCGCGATGCCCCGCTGACCAGCGTCTTCGCCAGCGCATC
>CADCWF010000290.1 GCA_902806345.1 uncultured Thermomicrobiales bacterium | reverse complement strand
GCTGATGCGCGTCGAGTACGGCGGTTAGTACGCCGTCGTCGCCTCGCTCGGGGGAGCGCCGCAACATCCGGTCTGGTATCACAACCTGACGAAGAACCCGCACGTCGAGCTGCAGGACGGGTCGGTGAAGCGCGACTATGTCGCCCGGGAGGTCACGGGCGACGAGCAGGCGGCCTGGTGGGCCCGGGCGGTCGCCGCGTACCCGGACTACGCCGACTACCAGGAGAAGACGACCCGGGAGATCCCGGTGCTCGTCCTAACGGCGATCACCGGGGACGCGGACGGCTAGATCGGATCGCCATCCAGCCGACGCCGGTCGAATTGGAACCCCCTGAACCATCGCGCGTGGTGCGGCGGATGAGGCCCCCCAAGCGGTCGGCGAACCGGACGGAGGTTGCTAGGTCGGGGTGGGGTCGATGCCAGGCCACGGGGGTGGGCTTCCGAACATGGCGGTGGGTCGTGCAACAGGAGCTGGCCGGCGGGCAGACCCGGCGTGGGTAGAGCGGGACGCGGCGAGGGTGCAGGGTCCATCCCCGGACGAGGAACGTGCGCGATGCGGATCCCCGGATTTCAGGACCTGTCCCCGCGGGCCGTGGCCGTTCGGGCCGGCAAGGACTTCGTGAACCACGACATGCCGACCTACGCGGCGGCGCTGGCCTTCCGGGCGCTGCTGGCGCTCTTCCCGTTCGCCATCTTCCTGCTGGCCCTGCTCGGCTCCATCGGGCTCACCGACTTCTTCGACTGGCTGGTCGGGCAGGCGCAGACCGCGTTGCCGCAAGACGCGGCCAGTGTGGTCGGGCGGGTGACCCGCGAGATCCGGAACCAGGCCACGGGCGGCCTGCTCTCCTTCGGCATCGTGACGGCGATCTGGGTTGCTTCCACGGCGGTGCGCTCGCTGATGACCGCATTCAACGCCGCCTACGACGTGGAGGAGTCGCGGCCGGTCTGGAAGCGCTACCCGCTCTCGGTCGCCTACACCCTCGGCCTGGCCGCGATGCTGATCGCCGCGGCCGCGCTGATGCTCGTCGGCCCGCAGGCCGTCCAATGGGTCGCCGGCCACGTCGGCCTGGGCGGTCTCGTCGTCGCCCTCTGGGCCTGGCTGCGCTGGCCGGCGGCGGTCCTGCTGCTGCTCGCCGCGGTCGCGGTGGCCTACTACGGTGGCCCCGGACGTCGACCAGCCGTTCCGGTTCGTGACGCCGGGATCGGCGCTGGCGGTCGCGGCCTGGGTCGGCACCTCCCTCGGGTTCTCCTCCTACGTCGGTACCTTTG
This sequence comes from uncultured Thermomicrobiales bacterium, assembly GCA_902806345.1. GTDB lineage: Bacteria > Chloroflexota > Chloroflexia > Thermomicrobiales > UBA6265 > CADCWF01. The sequence goes on along the minus strand of CADCWF010000290.1, from coordinate 1,803 downwards.
GGTCCTACGGCGCCACCTACGGCAGCCTCGGCGGGGTCGTCGTCCTGCTCCTGTACCTCTTCATCTCGGCCGCCATGCTGCTGCTGGGCGCGGAGGTCAATGCGGCGATCTACCAGCTGGCCGGACAGCTGCATGGGGACCACGGAGCGGACTGACTGAGGGTTGCCGGCGCCCTCGCTCGGCGTGGACGCTATCCCAAGGACGCACGGCGCGTGCGTGAGCCGGCCCCGTCGTGGCCGGTGCCGCCCGCCGGCGTGTCGGCGCCTGTCGATCTCCCAGCGTCGATCGCGTCCGGTCGGGGCCGCGCCGAACCAGGCACGACCGGAGGGTGGGGAGGTTGCAGCCCCGAGCGGGGGCTCTGTCGCACCCGGCAAGATGAGGTGGCGTCCCTGGGGCGATCGGCGATCTACGCGCGGATGGCCTCATGGGAGGCCCTTGGTCTTCGGCCGGGCGGGTTCGGCGTCCGGGGCCGGCGCGGGTGCCGACCAGACGCTGCTCCCGCCCCCCCAGATGCGCTCGACGACCGGGACGACGGCGGCGATCGGGAGCGCCAGCAGCACCCCGAGCACGCCGAGCAGTTGCGCCCCGACCAGCACCGCCACCAGCACCGCGAAGGGGTGGATCTGGAGGGTGCCGCGGTAGACCCGCGGCACGATGGCGTAGTTCTCGACCTGCTGGTAGGCGAGGTAGAGCGCGAGCACGATGCCCGCCGTCGCCGGCGAGACGGTCAGGGCCAGGAGGACCGCCGGGACGGTGGCGACGGCCACCCCGGCAACGGGGATCGCATCGGCCACCGCCGCCACCATCGCCAGCAGCAGCGGCTGGGGCACCCCCAGGACGCTCAGGACCGCGAAGGCGAAGACCCCGAACAGGAGCGACGTGAGGAGCTGGCCGAGGAGGTATCCGCCGACGACCCGGCTGATCTCCGGCAGCGCCCGCCGGACCTTCGCCCGCTGGGCTTGCGGCAGGTAGCGGACCGTCCAGTCGTAGATCCGCTCGCCGTCGGCGAGCAGGTAGGCCGTCATCACGAGCACGATGAAGAACGCGCTGACGCCCCGGAACAGGCCGGCGCCGGCGGCCAAGAACCCGGAGGCTACCGCCCGCGGGTCGGCCTCGCCGCCTTCCACCGTTCCCCGGAGCTGGGCGTAGACCTGGGGGTTGGCCCGGGCCACCACCTCGAGGCGGTCGAGGTAGCCCGGGAGGGCGTCGGCGAACTGGTTGACCTGCACGACGAGGGGCGGCACGACCAGCGCCGCCGCTCCGGCGACGACGCCGGCCAGGGCCAGGACGATGACCGCCACCGAGACCGCGCGGGGCACCCCCCGCCGCTGGAGCCGGCCGACCGGCGGGTCGAGGGCCGCAGTCAGGAGGAAGGCGACGAAGAGGGAGAGCAGCAGCGTCCAGAGCTGGGCGAGCAGCCAGAGCACCGCCAGCACCAGGAGGACGACCGCGATGGTCCGGGCTGGCAGCTCGTGGCGGACCGTGAGGGGCGGCGGTCCGCTGCCCCCACGATCGGTCTGGTCTACCACGGCGGTCACCTCGTCTCGGCCCTCCCCGAGCGGATCACCGACGCCCCCCCCTGGGCGCGACCCCGCCGCCCCCGACCCTCGGACCCGCCGGTGTCGCCTTTTCTACGCGAAGGGGACGACCTCGCGCTACCCGTCCGGTTGAGTGACCCGGTGCCAGCGGCCGCACAGGAGGGACGTCGGCGGCCACCAGCCAACGAAGCGGGTACGGTGGTCTTTGGTCGCCATCCTCAGCGGGGTGCTCCGTTTCGCACGATCCGACCAATACGAGGCGGCC
>CADCWF010000289.1 GCA_902806345.1 uncultured Thermomicrobiales bacterium | reverse complement strand
TGCCCCCGCAACCCCGGCCGGGCCGGGGACGCCGCGGCGGAGGCGGGAGGCCGGGTCCGGCGCGGCCGCGGAATCGTCATCGGTACGGGCAGCATTGCCCCGCCGGGGGCGGGTAGGCGGGATCGGGGGCGGCGGTCGCGGCGCCGCATCGCACCATGCTCCCGCAACACCGCGGGCATGCGGGACGATGGCGGAGGATGGGGACCGGGGGTGAGGGCTTTCCATGGGGACGGGCATCTACGCGAATCCCGTATCTGCGGAGCGCGAAGCGAGCGTGATCGTCCGAGACGCCAAAGACGCCGCCCGCGGGTGGGTGGTCGAGGAGGCCGGAGTGCTCCCCGGCTTCGGCGGCGCCTTCTACCACGGCTCCATCAACGACCTCACGGACGACGCCACCCTCCCGGCGGCGTCCGACGTGGATGTGATCGTCGTCTTCGCCGAACCCAGCCCGCCGGTCCGGCCCAAACTCGGGAAGCTCCGCTACCGGGACGTTCTCCTCGATGTCTCCTCCCTGCCGAGCGACGAGCTTCGGTCACCTGACCACGTTCTCGGGCAGTACCACCTCGCCGGCAGCTTCCGGGGGCCGAACATCATCCTCGATCCATCTGGCCAGTTGACCGACCTCCAGGCGGGGGTCGCCAGGGAGTTCGCCAAGCGCCGGTGGGTCGAGCGACGGTGCCGCCACGCCGAGGAGCAAATCCTCGCCCACCTCCGCTCGGCGGACGCGACCATGCCCCTCCACGACCGGGTCACCGCCTGGCTCTTCGCGGCCGGCGTGACGACCCACCTGCTGCTCGTCGCCGGGCTCCGCAACCCCACCGTGCGGCGACGCTACGTGGTCGTCCGAGATCTCCTCGCGGACTACGGTCACGAGGAGTTCCACGAGGCCCTGCTGGAACTGCTGGGGTGCGCCCGGATGAGCCGGGAGCGGGCCGAGGTCCACCTCGCCGCCCTCACTACGGCGTTCGACGCCGCGAAGACGGTCGTCCGGACGCCGTTCTTCTTCGCCTCCGACATCGGCGACCTGGCCCGCCCGATCGCGATCAACGGCGGTCGCGAGCTGATCGCGCACGGTCTCCATCGCGAGGCCGTGTTCTGGCTGGTCGCCACGTACTCCCGGTGCCGGAAGGTGTTCTGGCACGACGCGCCCGATCTGCGGGAACGGTTCGAGCCCGGCTACCGGGTGCTGCTCGGCGACCTCGGGATCACCTCGGCGGCCGACTTGCGGTGGCGGTGCGACGAGGTCGAGGCGTTCCTGCCGCGGGTGCGGGAGGTGGCGGCGGCGATCGTCGCGGCCAACCCGGCCATCGAGGAGTAGCGACGCAGCGCCGGATCCCCCCGCGCGGCGCGGCAGCCGGGTCCGGACCCGGACCCGGACCCGCATGACGCGGAGGTCATCGGGCGCGACCCGCTATCATGGCCGGCAACCCCGTTGCCGCGGGCGATCGAAACCATCCGACCGTAGAGGACCCCATGCTGGCGATCCGGGACGGGGCCACAATCGACGAGGCGATCGAGGCCCTGAAGTTCCTCGGCGACCGGAACCGGCTGCGGATTCTCTCGACGCTGGCCCGCGCCGAGACCTGCGTCTGCGACCTGATCGACCAGCTCGATCTTCCCCAGCCGCTCGTTTCCTACCACCTCCGCAAGCTGCGCGACGCCGGTCTGGTCCGGGGCCGGCGGCAGGCGCAGTGGATCTACTACTCGCTCGACCCCGAGGCCTGGCGCCGCCTCGTCGCCCCGCTCGCCGGCCTCTTCCCGCTCGGCGACCTGCCCCCGGAAGCGGCGTTCGGCGCCAGCGACCGCTGCGCCCTGGTCCCGGCCGACCCCGGCCACGACACCTGCCCGGATGGTGCCGGCGACGTGCTGCCGGCCCAGGTGCTCGCCTGGGATATCGGCTGAGCGGGCGCCCGCACCATACGGTCGAGGCCGATCCCTTGCCAGGCGATGAGTCCACGGTACTCAACCACTCGTTAACGTTCTTCGTATGAATGGTGGCTAATATTGGGGTGTGGCCGCCGGTGGGGGTGGCTTAACACGACCACCATGGTTCCGGACGGCCGGCTGACTACCCTCGGGGTCCGGCGATCCGGGACGGATCTGGTCGTCCCGGCGGCGCGGCGCGGACGGAGGGAGATGGTGGTTGCGGCGCTAAGGCGGTTGGCGGCGGCGATGGCGGTCGGGATCGTGCTGGGCGCGCCTGCCGCGGCGCAGGAGACGACACCGAGTGCGACCGCGCCGTACGACCCGGCACTCGACCTCGCGTCACTCTCGGGGCAGATGATCGCCGACGGCTCGTCGACGGTCTGGCCGGTGACGGCCGAGGTGTCCGAGCTGTTCCTGGCTCAGGCGCCGAACCTGCGGATCGACGTCGAGTTCTCCGGCACCGGCGGCGGCTTCCGGCGCTTCTGCGACGGCGCCAGCGACATCCAGAATGCTTCCCGCCCGATCGAGGAGGACGAGGCCGCCACCTGCGCCGCGAACGGTGTCGCCTACCGGGAGTTCGCGATCGGCTACGACGGCATCACGCTCGTCGTCAACCCGGCCAACGACTGGGCGACGTGCCTGACTGTCGAGCAGCTCCGCCGACTCTGGACACCGGGGTCGACCGTCCGAACTTGGCGCGACCTCGACCTCGACTGGCCGAACGAGCCGATCGATCTCTATGGCCCAGGCCCCGATTCCGGCACCTTCGACTTCTTCACCGAGGCGATCGTCGGCGAGACCGACGCCTCCCGCAACGACTACACCCCGAGCGAGAACGATACGGTGCTCGTCCAGGGGGTCGAGGAGGACCGCTTCGCCCTCGGCTACTTCGGCTTCGCCTACTACGCCGCCGAGGGGCCTGCACTCAAGGCGCTCACCATCGACGCAGGCGACGGATGCGTCGCCCCGAGCGTCGAGACGATCGGCGACGGCACCTACCGGCCGCTCTCCCGCCCGCTCTACGTCTACGTGTCGGAGGCGAGCCTGGCACGGCCGGAGGGGCAGGAGTTCATGCGCTTCTACGCCGCGATCTCGCCGCGGGCCGTCGCCGATGTCGGCTACGTGCCGCTCGCCGCGGAGGCCTACGCCGCCAAC
>CADCWF010000288.1 GCA_902806345.1 uncultured Thermomicrobiales bacterium | reverse complement strand
GGCCGGGGAGGGCGCGGCTCGCCCCCCCCGCCAGGGCGCCGGTGTCGACGACGAGGCGGACGGCCGGCACCGGCGCCCAGAGGCTCGGCCCCGGGAAGACCTCGGTCTGGCGAACGCTGAGCATGCTCATCCTCCAAGGAGGTCGCGCCCTCAGCCGCGGCTCCGCTACGGGACGGATTCGCGGGGTCGGGCCAATCAAAACGAGCGGCTGCCGAGGCAGATACGTGGCCAGGGGCATCGGCGAGATCGGAACGGGTAGCCGGACGCCCAGTTCCACGATGCCTTTGCCGCCGCGCCACCACGCATGGCGGCTCGAGCCGCGCGGCCCGAACCGCGCCTCCAGACCGTCGACGGGCCGGGGCTGGTAGGCCACGGCCGTGCAGTCCATCCGGAGACAGCGCAGCTCGATCCGCTCGAACCCGTGGGGACCGAGGTGCGTCCGGGCGACGAAACCGTACACCGTTCCCGGGGAACGCGCCCGTGAACCGGCCTTTCGATCCGAACGCGAAGTTGCCGAGGGAGGAGAGGACGGGCACGCCGCCGACCATCGCGACTTCCTGGGGCACGTGCGGGTGGTGGCCGACGACCAGGTCGTAGCCGGCCGCGGTGAGGGAGGCGGCAAGGCGACACAGCCCGTTGGTCACGGCGGCGCAGCACCTGCCCCAGTGGACGCATGCGACCGTCCAGCGGGTGCAGGCCGCGACGGCAAGTGCCTGCTGCGGCCGATGGCCTCCTCGCTGAACGGCACCGGACCAGGCCGACCCGGTCCGGCGATGGTCCCGAAGCGCCAGGCCTGCGCCGAAGGTGCAAATCCCTGCCGCGCGCAGGTGACCGAGGGTGCGGCGAGCCCGTCGGGGCCCCGGTCTCATTGCCGGCCGCCGGTGGTACAACTTGGCTAATGATTTCGGGAAAATCCGGGGGGAACAGGTGGGCGGTCCGGGGTCGGGGAACTCCTATCGGTGGGGCGCCAAGGCGAGCACGGACGCGCGCGACCGGTTCGACGTGGCGGGCCTGTACCGAAAGGGGTGGCTGCGGCCGGACACCGTCGGGACCACCCGGTGGGAGCGGGGCGGGCGGGTGACGTCCGCGATCGGCTGGGCGGTGGCAGGGGAGGACGGGACCGCCACGGCCGTCGAGCTGCGCTACGCCGTCGGCGGGGAGGAGGTCCGCGAGCGGGTGGCGCTCGCCTGGACGGCCTGCCACTTCGGGGGGCGGCGGCCCTGGTTCGTCTGCCCGGGGACGGGCTGCGGCCGGCGGGCGGCCGTCCTCTACGGCGGCCGCTTCTTCCGCTGCCGGCGCTGCCAGGGGCTGGCCTACGAGAGCACGCGCCGGAGCCCCGGGGAGCGGGCGCTGGGCAAGGCGCAGCGGATCCGGGTGCGGCTGGGGGGGACGGCGAACATGCTGGAGCCGTTCCCGCCAAGGCCGAAGGGGATGCACCGGCGCACGTACGAGCGGTTGGCCCGGGAGGCCTCAGCCGCGGAGCGGGCCTACGGGGCCGAGGCGGAGGCCTGGCTGGCGGGGATGGAGGGGGAGCTCGAGCGGAGGGCGAGGGAGGAGGCCCGGTAGGAGGGTGCTCACACGAGGAAGGCCACGCCCCGGCCCGCCCCTGGTGGTGCCGTCGGCACGGCACCACCGCTAGCCGGCGCCGTCCTTGGTGGCCGTGGCACCCCCCGCCCCTGGCCGCTCCTTGAGGGCGCGGTAGAGGGTGGCCCGGGAGATCCCCAGCGTGGCGCAGATGGTGGCGATATCGGTCCGCCCCCCGTCGTGGAGGGCCCGCGCCAGGGCGAGCTTCTTCGGGTCGCCCAGCTTCTTCGGTCGTCCCCCCAGCCGGCCCCTGGCCCGGGCCGCCGCCAGCCCGGCGTGGGTGCGTTCCTTGACCAGGTCGCGCTCGAACTCGGCGAGGGCCCCGAAGACGTGGAAGACCAGCTTGCCGCCGCTGGTCGTCGTGTCGATCTGTTCCGTCAGCGACCGGAAGCCGATGCCCCGCTCCGCCAGCTCGGCGACGGTCGCGATCAGGTGGCCGAGGGAGCGGCCGAGGCGGTCGAGGCGCCAGACGACGAGGGTGTCCCCGGCCCGCAGGTAGGCGAGGACCTCCGCCAGCACGGGGCGGTCGGCCTTGGCCCCGCTGGCGGTCTCCTCGAAGACCCTGCCGCACCCCGCCTTGGCGAGGGCGTCCAGCTGGAGGGCGAGGGTCTGCTCCCCGGTCGAGACCCGGGCGTATCCGACGTCCATGGCCCCATCGTCTCAAAACCAAAGGGGCAGGGCAAGTAGCAGAAAGGTGATTGGGAGACGGGTTGCGAGACGGGCGACCGGGCACGAGCCGGGTCGCGTGCGGACCGACCCGCGAGCGTCCCACAAACGGGCCGCTCCGACACCGGCGCTGGCTGTTGCTAAAAGGTCCGTTTTCGGGACGGTCACCCGGGGAGCGGATCGTCGGGGACGGCAGGCGCGGGGGCGCGTCGCGCAACCCGTCTCGGAATCACCGTCGCGCTACCTGGCGCGGGCGACGGGTTGGGAGACGCCGGCGGGGGTGGCCTAGTCCGCGGCGGCCTCGGTCCCGGCCGCCGCTCCGGCCGGCCGCCCCCCGGCCAGGTAGGCGTCGAGGTCGGCCCGGCGCAGCCGCCACTGGCGCCCGACCTTGACCCCCGGCAGCGCCCCCTGCTTGAGCAGCCGGCCGATGGTCCGCTCGTGCAGCCGCAGGTAGGCCGCCGCCTCCGCGCACGTCATCAGCTCGTGTCCCGTCGTCGCCATCGCCCGCGTCCTCCTCCCCCGGCGGCCGGCCGGGGGACACGCCCCGAGGGTACCAGGGGGCGTGGATTCGGAACAAGGGGGCCTGTCTCGGTCGGAAGAGGGATCAAGACGAACCCGATCGGATGTTAACGGACGTTGGCGACTATTGTTGACACTTGGAGTGCCGTAGCGTATGCTCCGCGGCGTTGCCTGCCGGCGCACGGGGCGTCGGGCGGACCCCAACAGCCCGGGCCGCGGCGCGGCGGCCAGGAGGACGGCGGCATGGACGACAAGACGTTCGACACGATCGCGAAGGCCCTGGGGGGGGGCGCCTCCCGGCGGCGGCTGCTGGCC
>CADCWF010000287.1 GCA_902806345.1 uncultured Thermomicrobiales bacterium | reverse complement strand
TCGTTCCCGATCAGGTACCGGGCGGCGCCGGTGTAGGCGTCGAGCCCGACGTCCTCAACCTGCTGCGAGAGGACCAGCCACTCGCCGAGCGTGGCGTAGGGGAACTGATACTCGGCCGGGCCGACCGGCTCGCCGCCGAGCGACGAGATCGTCTCGGTCAGGAACGCGACCTGGGTCTCCTCGTTCGCGACGATCTGCTCGAGGTAGTCGCGCACCGAGGCATCGTAGCCGACATCGACGAAGTCCTGGGCGGCGAACTGCTCCAACCCTTCCCGATAGAGGGTGGAATCGAGGTGCTCCAGCGTCAGCGCGAAGTTGAGCACATCGATCTCGTCGGCGAAGTACGGGTTCGTGGCGTCGCCTTGGGCGCCCCCTACGGCGACCGGGGTCGCCTCCTGGGCGAGCGCGGCCCGCTTGCCGCTCCGGGTCGGGGCGAGGATGGCGAGGCCCGCCAGCGTGCCAGTCAGCGCGCCGCGGAGCACACCCCGCCGATTGCCGATGCGGTCGGGAAACGTCAGGTGCTGGGATTCGATCATGGCGTGGACTCCTTGCCGGCGGGACGCCGGCGTCTCGGACTCGACCGGCACGCCGCGTCGCACGGGCCGGCGGTGGGGATCGGATTACGGGGTTGGCGAGGCATCCGTCTCTGCCGCGTCGTTGACCGCGGCCTCGACGGTCGCCGAGATTCCCTCCGCCGCGTCGGCCGCCTCAGTCGCTGCCGCGTCTCCCGGCGCCGCGTCGGCGGCGGTCTCGGCGGGCTCGTCCGTCGCCGCGCCGTCGCCCTCCGCAGTCTCCTCGACCGCCACCCCGGCCTCGTCGGCGGCGACGGTCGCATCCGCCGCCGCAGCGTCGGTTTCGACAGTCGCATCGGCCTCGACAGTCGTTGCCGCGTCGGCCTCGGCGGTGGCCGCGGTCGCGTCCGTGGCTGCCGCGTCACCGGCAGCACCGGCGGCGCCCGCGGCCAGGAACGGCGCGGCCGCCTCCAGCACCTCGTCGCGCGAGAGCGGCGTCTCGAACGGCCGCGGCGCGGGCAGTTCGACGTTCAGGACGTTGAGGTAGGAGGCATGGAGCGCCTCGACGGCGACGATCGTGCCGGCCGCGGTCAGGAGGTCGGGATCGGAGATCGCGGCCCCGGCGCCGTCGTAGGCCGCGACGCCGACGTTCTCCAGCGCCTGGGCCGTCTGCAGGAACGCGGCCGGGTCGGCGTAGGCGGCCGAGAAGTCGTACGCTTGCTCGGCGACTGGAGTGCCACCCAGCCCGGTAATTACCTCGGTCAGGGTCGCGACGTGTGTCGCTTCGTGCTGGCCGATCGTCAAGAGGTAGTCGCTGATGGCGTTGCCGAATGGGTCGACCCCGAAATCGAACAGACCGACCCCGTCGCGGTAGAACGCGTTCTCCAGATGCTCAAGCGTTAGTGCGTAGTTGAGGACATCCAGGTCGTCGGCAAAATCCCGCTCCACCGCCAGGTCCGGGGCGCTCGGCTGGGCCTGGTCCGCCTCGGGCGTCGCCTCCTGGGCAAACGCCGGGCGGGCCAAGGCGGCCATCGCCAGTGCCGCGCCCCCAACGAGCGCCCCGCGGCGCGAGGCGAGTCGCCCGCGCTCGGCGTCCACCGCCGCCAAGAGGTCATCGTGCCGTTGTCGCATCTCGGGACTCCTCCGCGGCGCCTCGCCGCGTTCGTGGCTCTCGGTCGTGCATCGGAATCACCGGGTGCGCGCTAAGCGGAGCACCCAACCCGTGAGACGGTGCACGCTTGGTGCCACCGTGTCACCAACAGCAGTGGCCCGGGCCACGCCCGCACCGAAGCACGTTCGCGGCGGATCAAAAAGCGACCGTGCTTGCCCCCTGATAGGGCGAGTTTCTAATGACCGGACTGGACACAGGAGGGAGCGGCAGGACGTGACCGATCGTGCCCGCAGCGAACCGGCGCCCCCCGTCTACCAGAGGAATCCGGGGCTGGTCCGCTTCTGCATCGAAGGCGACGAGCGGGCCTGGGAGGAACCGGTCGAGCGCAACGCCCGCCTCGTTGACTCCGTCCCCCGCCGGATTGGCCTGTCCGAGGCCGACACGGACGACGTCTTCAAACGCGTCTTCACCCCGTTGCTGCGCCACCTGTTGCGCCTGCGTGACCCGAACCGCTTCTCGTCCTGGCTAATCACGACGACGCGATGGGAGTGCTGGCGGCTGGGACGAAGCACGGGACACGATGCCCGACTCGACGACGCGATGGTGGACGGGGCGGCCGCGGCGATCGAGGAGGTCGCCGGGAGCGAGTGGTCGCATGCGGTGCGGCAGGCAATCCGCGGCCTCGACGGGCGTTGCCGTAGCCTCCTGGCCGCCAACTTCCTGGAGCCCCAGCCGGCGGTCTCCCGCGTCATCGGCCGCCGTCTCGGGAATTCGGTCGGCTGGCAGCATCGGCCCGACCCGTGCTCCGACGCCCGTCGAGGTGACGTCGCGTCTCAGCTTCCGCGGCCGGCCGGGGGTGGCAGCAGCTCGGCTTCGGTCGGACAGCGACGGACGTAAGCCCCCGCGACGCACTCCGAGACGCGGAGACGGACGAGTATAGCCGCCCGTCCGTCTCCGCGTCTCCTCGTATCCCCGTCTCACTCCCGGCGGATCGCCTGGAAGTAGTAGGTGTCGACGTTGATCGGGTTCTGCTCGATCCCGGCGAGGCCCGTGCGGTAGGCGACGGTCGAGAGCGGCTGCGCGTAGAAGACGGCCGGCGGGTCGTCTTGGGCGACGATCTGCTGCGCCTCGGCCAGCAGCCGGTCGTAGGCGGCCGGATCGGCCTCCTCGACGGCCTGGTCGAGCAGTTCCTGGACGCGGGCGTTGCAGTAGCCGCCGAAGTTGGCGCCACCGGCCGCGCCCGTCATCGCGCACCCGGCCAGGGCGTTGAGGTGCGACCAGGCATCGTTGTAGGGAGGCCACCAGGCCCACCGCAACAGGTTCGGCCGCTCCTCGACGGGGGCGTCGCCGTAGAGGAGGCCGACGTAGCTGGTCGTCTCGATCTCGGTGATGTTCAGCGTGATGCCGAGCTCGGCCAGGTTGGCCTGGTAGAGCTGGGCCACCAGCTTCTCGTTTTCGTTACCCGGCTCCAGCGCCAACTCCAGGGTCGTCCCCTCCCCGACACCGGCCTCGACGAGCAGCTGGCGGGCCTGCTCCAGGTCGGTCGTGGGCCGGTACGTTCCGGGGGCGAACCCCCGCAGCGTTTCCGGGACGAAGCCGGCCGGCTGGGTGGCGTAGCCCTGGAACACGCCCTCGATGACGTCGTCGTAGGGAAAGGCCAGGACCATCGCCCGCCGCGCCTCGGCCGACGCCAGCGGACCGCTCACGGTCAGGTACAGGTAGTCGACGCGGGTCGAGGGCGCCGACGACACCACGATCTCCGGGTTCTCCTTCAGCGCGTCGAAGTCGTCGGCGCTGAGGCTGTCGGTGAGGTCAATCTCGCCGGCTTCCAGCAACTGCCGCCGGGTGGCGTTCTCCGGCACGACGCGGATGACGACGCGGTCGAAGAAGGGGGCGTCCGGGCCGCCCCACCACGCCTCGTTCCGCTCCAGGACCATCACCTCGCCCGGCTCGAACTGGGCGAGCCGGAACGGCCCGGTGCCGGTACCCTCGGCGTTGGTCTGAGACCAGGCGCGGCCCCAGTCGCCCTCTTCCTCGTGCTCGCGCAGCACCGCGGTGTTGACGACGTAAACGCCGTAGGTGGCCGCCACCGCCGCCTCGAAGAGTGGCTGCGGCCGGCCCAGGTCGAAGACGACGGTCTTCGGGTCGGGCGCGGTGATCGCGGCGATCTCGGGGACGAACCGGGTCCAGTCGGCGCCGGAGCCGTAGCCGGTCGTCATGTACCGCTCGAACGAGGAGCGGACCGCCTCCGCGTCGCACGGCGTGCCGTCGTGGAAGGTGACCCCGTCGCGCAGGGTGAACGTCCAGACGCTGCCGTCCTCGTTCGGCTCCCAGGACTCGGCGATCAGCCCGACGTACTCGTCGGTCGCCTCCCCCTTGAGCGCGATCAGCCCCTCGTAGATGCCCATGATCGCGAGGGCGGAGCGTTGGTCGGCCGCGAGGTGGGGGTCGAGGTCGGAGGGCGAGCCGTCGAGGGCGAGCGTCAGCTCCGTCGGCTCGCCCTGGCGCCGCGGCACCGCCGCGCCAACCGGGGTCGCCCTGGGGAGTCCGAGGGCTGCCGCGCCGACGGCGGCGAGCCTGCCGCCGAGGCGGCGGCGCGACAGCGACCCTGTCCCAACAGCGTCCGGCGCCGTCGGTCGAATTTCGCCCGCCACGTCGGTGGGTCGCTCGTCGTCGGCCATCAGAAGCCTCCTCTGGTCGTCTCGGGCGACGGCACCCGCCATCGGCCGTGGTCACTCACGTTTGCTCCGCGCGCATCGGCATCCTACGAGAACGCCGTCACGACCGCACCCCTCAGTCTGGCGCTTCGGGAGTGCTCCGGCGCGTCCCCGACCTACGGCCGCACCGCTAGCGTGACCGGCACCCGGAACCGCTCCGTCCCCCGCTGGACCGTCGCCTGGACCGTCTCGCCCGGCACGTAGCGGAACAGAACGCCGGCCAGCGACCGCTCGGCCGAGACGGGCTCAAGCTCGATCGCCACCACCACGTCGCCGGGGAGGATGCCGGCCCGGGCCGAGGGGCCGTCGGGCACGACCGACTCGACGTAGGAGCCGTTGGCTACCGGCAGCTCCCACTGGGCGATGGTCGCCTCGTCGAGCGGGAAGACGCTGACGCCCATGAACGGGTAGTCGACCCGGCCGTCGGCGATCAGTTGGCCGGAGACCTTGGCGACCGTGCTGGACGGGACGGCGAAGAAGAGCCCCTGGGTATCCTCGAAGCCAGCCGTGTTGACGCCGACCACCTCGCCCGTCAGGGTCACTAATGGCCCGCCCGAGTTGCCGGGGTTGATCGCCGCGTTGTGCTGGATCAGGTCGAGCAGCTCCGGTCCCGCATCGTCTGCCGGCAGGGTGCGGGCGACGGCGCCGACGATGCCGTCGGTGACCGTATTGGTGAAGGTGCCCAGGGGCGAGCCGATCGCCAGCACCGCCTGCCCCGGCCGCAGATCCTCCGAGTTGCCGAGCGGCAGCACGTCCGGCACCGGGCCGTCCACCTTCAGCACCGCCAGGTCGCTGTTCGGGTCGGCGCCGACGAGGGAAGCTGGCCGCTCGCTGCCGTCGGCGAGGACGACCGAGAAGGAGGCGCCCCCGTCGACGACGTGGTTGTTGGTCACGATGTGGCCGGCCCCGTCGATGAAGAACCCGCTCCCAGAAGAGATTGGCTCGGCCCGCCCCGTCTCGGGGTTCGGCCCTTCGACGACGACGGTGACGACCGACAGCGAGACCTCGTCGAAGACGGCGACGGCGTCGCCAGGGTCAGTCGGCGGCAGTGGCGGCGGCGGAGCTTCGGGCAGCCGCGGTGGCGGCGGCAGCGGCGCCGACTCGGCCGCCGGGAACGGCTCGCCGAGGCACAGGGCGTAGGCGTAGAGCGGCCCGGCCGTGTTGCCGACGATGGAGTTCGGGAGCACGGTCCAGCCGGTCTGGGCCAACCCGCCGTCGGCGTCGCCGCGGGCGGTTGGGCGGTTCGTGGCGACGAGCGGCGGCGGCGGTGGGGCCGGCGGCGCCTCCTCGCCCTCGGCGGGCGGCGCCGCGGGGGGCACCGTGCCGAGGAGCTCGAAGCCGCCGCCCAGCAGCGTCTGACCGGGTTCGCACCAGGCCGTTAGCGGGCCGCGTGCGACCGCGACACCGGGAGCCGGCGGGGCGGGCTCCTGGGCGGCGGCTGGGACCGCGAGGAGGCCGGCGGCGAGCGCCGCCAGGACTGGACGGGCAAAGACGCGAAACCGGGTCATCGGGGGTTCACCTCCGTCGCGCCGGGCCAGTCGGCTGGGCTGGACGGTTGGGTGCCCACGATCCCTGGCCGGCGGTGCATGGTTGAGGGTACCCCTAGTCCGGCCAATTGCGGCAGGGGGTCGGGCGGGGACGCACCGCCGCCCAGCGGCCGGTGCTACGCGACGAGCCGCCACAGCGGGCACGCGCGCATCGAGCTCACTGCAGCCGATCCACCGCCCCGTCCGGTCCCTGGGGTCCAAAGGGGGCCTGGGCGAGCGGCCCGGGAGCATCGGCAACGGTCGACACCCGTGGTCCCGCTTGCAGACGTGCGGCCGTCGGATTCGATCCGAGCCAGGCGCTTGGGGGAACGGCATCGCCCGTCTACCAGCACGCCGCTTCCGGTAGCCGGAAGCTCGACGGCGACGGTCAGCCTCGCTGCCGCACCGGTTCCCCCTCGTCGACCAGGAGCGCAGCGTCAACCACGCCTCGGAGCTGGGTCGCGAGGTCGTCGAACGCGGCGTCGGCGGTCTCCGCCATCGCGGAGAACAGGCGGGTGAGCGCGACCGGGTTCGCGCCGCCGCTCGGCTCGTCCACGAGCGGACGTTGCAGGTAAGGGGCACCGAGGGTCAGGGTGTATCCGGTCGGGCGAGGAATCCTCGCGGACGCGCCGGTCGCTTGGGCGGCGGTGAGTTGGAAGATGTGGCCATGGTGGTCAAGCTCGCCCACGGCAAGCGCTGCGGCATCGGGCAGCACATCCAGCAGTTCGGGGTGGTTGAGCACGCGCCGCACGAACTCGAACGTTTGGTGGATGTGTTCTCCTGCCGGGTCCATCTGCTCGGAGGAACGAAACCGCCGGTCTTGACGCTCATCCTGCCTCTCTCAAGACCGCAGCTTTGTAGCGAGGCCAGTTGACCCTGAGATCGCTTCCGCCGAGAAACAGCGCGTCTTCCAGATTGGGTGGTGGAGCCGTCGCTTCGCCACGACCCGCTGCCGCCGGTCCTGGATGTCTTGATCAGGGGCACCGTGGGTCGGATCGACCGCAAGAAAGGGACAATCATCCCGTCCACCATCGTTTCGTCCTGCATCGGAAAGGAAACGATCCGTCCGCCTTCGGAACTGAAACGGACCCGAAGGGTGTCGCCTGGCCATCCGAGCGTGACCATGAACTCCCGCTCGCGCTCGCCCGGCATCCGGCGCTCCGCGTCGCTTGCCGAACTGTTGGGCCCGCGCTACTCGCTCGATCCACCGCCCATCGTCGGCGGCCGGGAGCCGCCCCGCCGGCGGCCGATCTTGAGCCGCAGGTTGGCCTGCCGCAGGGACGACGTGGCTAGGGCGAGGTCGGCCGTCTCCTGCCGGTTGGCGATCGAGGACTCGGCCCGACCGCGCGCCGCCTCCGCCTCGGCGACGTCGATCTCCTCGGCCCGCTCGGCCGAGTCGGCGAGGACGACCACCCGGTCCGGGGTGACCTCCATGAAACCGCCGAAGACGACGATCGACTGCTCGCTACCGCCCTTCTTGATCCGCAGCTCGCCAGCATCGAGCAGGGTGATCAGGGGGGCGTGCTGAGGCAGGACGCCGAGCGTACCGTCCGCCCCCGGGGCGACGACCATGTCGACGTCCTGCTCGGAGAAGACAACCCGCTCGCCCGTCACGATTTCGACGTTGAGTTTGGCCATCGAGAGGAGCCTCCGTACTCCCCCTCTCCCGCGCATCGGGAGAGGGGGCAGGGGGTGAGGGCTTTCGCGGGCGAGACGGAGTGACGGGTGTCGACCCGTCGGGACTGCGGGTAACGGTTCGCGCTACGCCGCCACCGCCCCCGTCAACTGCTCCGCCTTGGCCACCGCCATGTCGATGTTGCCGACCATCAGGAAGGCCTGCTCCGGCAGCGTGTCGACGCTGCCGTCGAGGATCGCCCGGAAGGAGCGGACCGTCTCTCCGAGGGGGACGTACTGGCCCGGCACCCCCGTGAAGACCTCGGCCGTGAAGAAGGGCTGCGACATGAACAGCTCCATCTTGCGCGCCCGGGAGACGATCAGCTTGTCCTCGTCCGACAACTCCTCGACACCGAGGATGGCGATGATGTCCTGGAGGTCGCGGTAGCGCTGGAGCACCTGCTGGACGTCGCGCGCGGTGTTGTAGTGGGCGTCGCCGACGATCAGAGGGTCGAGCACGCGGGAGGTCGAGGAGAGCGGGTCGACCGCCGGGAAGATGCCGCGGGAGGCGATCGAGCGCTCCAGCGACACCGTCGCGTCGAGGTGGGCGAAGGTCGTCGCCGGGGCCGGGTCGGTGTAGTCGTCGGCCGGCACGTAGATCGCCTGGACCGAGGTGATCGAGCCGGTCTTGGTCGAGGTGATCCGCTCCTGGAGCTGGCCCATCTCCGTCGCCAGCGTCGGCTGGTAGCCGACCGCGCTCGGCATCCGGCCGAGCAACGCCGAGACCTCGGAACCGGCCTGGACGAAGCGGAAGATGTTGTCGATGAAGAGGAGGACGTCGCGCCCCTCGTCGCGGAAGTACTCGGCCATCGTCAGCCCCGAGAGGCCGACCCGGAGGCGGGCCCCCGGCGGCTCGTTCATCTGGCCGAAGACGAGCACCGTCTTGTCGACGACGCCCGACTCGTGCATCTCGCCCCAGAGCTGGGTCCCCTCGCGGGTCCGCTCGCCCACCCCGCAGAAGACGGAGTAGCCGCCGTGCTCGGAGGCGATGTTGCGGATCAGCTCGGTGATGACGACCGTCTTGCCGACCCCCGCCCCGCCGAAGATGCCGGTCTTGCCGCCCTTGGTGAAGGGGGCGATCAGGTCAATCACCTTGATCCCGGTCTCGAACAGCTCGACCGTCGAGGCCTGCTCGTCGAAGCTCGGCGCCGGCCGGTGGATCGGCCGCCGCTCCTGCGTGTCGACCGCCCCTGCCTCGTCGATCGGCTGGCCGGTGACGTTGAAGATCCGACCCAGCGTCGCAGGCCCGACCGGAACGGCGATGGCCTGTCCGGTGTCGACCACCGGCATCCCCCGCTGGAGGCCGTCGGTGGTGCTCATGGCGACGGCCCGGACCGCCTCATTGCCGAGGTGGGTCTGCGCCTCGAGGACGAGGATGGTGCCGTCCTGACGGGTGACCTCGAGGGCGTTGTAGATCTCCGGCAGTTGGTCCGGCGGGAACTCGACGTCGATCACGGGACCGAGGATCTGGAGGATCTTGCCGGTTGCGGCCATCTCGTCTCCTTGTCGTACTTCGCCCGGCATCGCCGGGCAGTACCCCTAGCCGCCGAGGGCGTTGGCGCCGGCGGCGATCTCCGCGACTTCCTGGGTGATCCGGCTCTGGCGCGCCTTGTTGCGCTCCAGCGTCAAGTCCGTCACCAACTCCTTGGCGTTCTCGCTGGCGTTCTTCATCGCCACCATCCGGGCCGAGTGCTCGGAGGCGATCGACTCCAGGAACGCCTGGTACAGCTGGATCTCGGCGTACCGCGGCAGGAGCTGCTCCAGCACCTCCCGCGGGCTCGGCTCGAAGATGTAGTCGGCGTACTGGCCGCCCTCTGCCGGCGGCTCGATCGGCAGCAGCTGCTTGACGACCGGGCGCTGGGTCAAGGTGTTGACGAACTCGGCGTAGACGACGTAGACCGCATCGACCTTGCCGGAGAGAAAGTCCTCGGCCGCCACCTCGGCCACCGGCCGCATGTCCTCCAGCGTCAGGTTCTCGCCCAATCCGGTGAACTCGGCGACCACGTTCTGGCGGGTGCGGACCATGAAGTCGCGCCCCTTCTTGCCGGCGGCGACGACCTCGACCGGGACGCCCGCCTCGGCCAGGATGTAGCGGCTGGCGCGGCGGACGATGTTGGTGTTGAGGGCGCCGGTCAGGCCCCGGTCCGGGGTGACCACGATCAGCGCCGCGTTGGCGATCGGGCGCTGCACCAGCAGCGGGTACTCAGCCCGCGTCTCCGGGTCGGCCGAGAGCCCGGAGAGATCGGCGATCACCGCCCGCAGCCGGTCGGCGTAGGGTCGGCTCGCGGTCACCCGTTGCTGCGCCTTGCGCATCTTGGCGGCGGAGACCATCTCCATCGCCCGGGTGATCGTCGACATGTTGTGGACGCTGCGGATGCGGCGCCGGATCTCGCGCTCACTCGCCACGGGCGATCCCTTCGAGGGCTCGGCTGGCGAGCCCTCACCCCTACGCGGGGACCCGGCTCCCGGCCCCGATGCGCGGGAGCGAGGAGACGAAGTTTCGACCGTCGTTTCCCCCTCTCCCGCGCATCGGGAGAGGGGGCCGGGGGGTGAGGACCCTCCGCTTAGTCCGCGGCGGCGGCGAGGACCGGTCCGCTGCCGGTGCTGGCGAAGGTCGAGCCGCCCTTGAACGCGTCGGTCGCGCCCTTGAGCGCCGCCGTCAGCTCGTCGTCGAGCGCCTTCCGCTCGGCGATCGCCGCGAGCAGACCCGGCTCGGCCGTCCGCAGGTAGTCCAGGTACTGCTTCTCGAACTCCCGCACCTGGTCGACCGAGACATCGGCCAGGTAACCCGCGCCGGCCATCCAGAGGGAGGCGACCTGCTCCTCGACCGGCATCGGCTGGTACTGTCCCTGCTTCAGCAGCTCCGTCATCCGCTGCCCGGTCTCGATCTGGTTGCGGGTCACCGCGTCGAGGTCGCTGGTGCCGAACTGGGCGAAGGCGGCCAGCGAGCGGTACTGGGCGAGGTCGAGCCGGAGCCGCCCGGCCACCTGCCGCATCGCCTTGATCTGGGCCGCGCCGCCGACGCGAGAGACCGAGATGCCGACGTTGATCGCCGGCCGGACGCCGGCGTAGAAGAGATCCGGCTCCAGGTAGATCTGGCCGTCGGTGATCGAGATGACGTTGGTCGGGATGTAGGCCGAGACGTCGCCGGCCTGGGTCTCGATGATCGGCAGGCTCGTCAGCGACCCCCCACCCAGTTCGTCCGAGAGGCGGGCCGAGCGCTCCAGGAGACGGGAGTGAAGGTAGAAGACGTCGCCGGGGTACGCCTCGCGGCCCGGCGGCCGGCGGACCAGCAGCGAGACCTCGCGGTAGGCCTGGGCGTGCTTGGAGAGGTCGTCGTAGACGATCAGGGCGTCGCGCCCGCTCTCCATGATCTCTTCGCCCATCGCGGTCCCGGCGGAGGGCGCGATGTACTGGAGCGGCGCCGGGTCGGCGGCGGAGGCGGAGACGACGATGGTGTGCTCCATCGCCCCGTTCTGCTCCAGGATCCGGACCGTCTGCGCCACCTGCGACTGCTTGAGCCCGATGGCGACGTAGATGCAGATCACGTCGCCGCCGCGCTGGTTGATGATCGCGTCGATCGCGACGGCGCTCTTGCCGGTCTGGCGGTCGCCGATGATCAGCTCCCGCTGGCCACGGCCGATCGGGATCATCGCGTCGATCGCCTTGATCCCGGTCTGCAACGCCTGGTCGACGTTCTGTCGCTTGATCACGCCCGGCGCGATCACCTCGATCGGCCGCCGCTTGTCGGTGACGATCGGCCCCTTGCCGTCGATCGGCTGGCCGAGCGCGTTGACGACCCGCCCGATCAGGGCGTCGCCGACCGGGACCGAGGCGATCTGGCCGGTCGAGCGGACCTCGTCGCCCTCCTCGATCTCCTGGTACTCGCCGAGAACGATGATGCCGACCGAGTCCTCTTCCAGGTTGAAGGCGAGGCCGATCGTGTTGGACTTCGGGAACTCGACGAGCTCCGAGGCCATCACCTGGCTCAGCCCGTAGACGTTGGCGATGCCGTCGCCGACGCTGATGACGCGGCCGACGTTGGTGATCGTCGCGGTCTCCTGGAAACCGGCGATCTCGGCCTTGATGATGTCGCTGATCTCGGTGGCGCGGACGGACATTGCTCTGCTCCTATGCCGCGACGCGACCCCACGGCCGCCTTCTCTTCCACATGTTTCCCGGGGCCCTCGGCCCCCTAGGAGGCGGTAGCGAGCCGGGCCCGCAGCTTCCGCAACTGGCTGACCACGCTGCCATCGATGACCAGGTCGCCGACGCGGGCGACGATGCCGCCGATGATCGACGGGTCGACCTGGAGTCGCAGCTCGATCTGCTTGCCCATCAGCCGCTGCAGCCGCTCGCGCAGCATCGCCTCGCCGTCGGCCGAGAGCGGGTCGGCGGTCGTCACCTCGGCGATCACGATCCCCCGCTCGGCCCGCAGCCGCTCCTCGAAGATCTCGGCGATCCGCGGCACGTCCCCGAGCCGCTCGCGCTCCAGCAGCATGTGGGCCAGGTTGCGCGCCTCGGGCTGACCATCGGCCAGCACCTTGTCGAGCACCGCCGTCTTCCGGGCGGGGGCCACGTTCGGGTCGGCGAAGAAGGCCGCCGCCAGCCGGTCGTTCATCAGGCTCGTCAGGTCGGTCAAATCGCTCTGCCAGGCGTCAAGCGCCCCCCGCTCCCGGGCCAGCTCGAAGACCGCCTGGGCGTAGCGCTTGGCCGCGTTGCTGGCCATCGTTCCCTCTCCCGTTCCGGCCCCGGCTGCTCCCCCGCGGCCGGGGCCAACTCCCCATCACGCCCCGCGGCCCAGCGACCCCACAGGGGCACCGTGCCGGTCTGCCGCCGCCGGGACGGGCCGTCCCGGTCACCCCGGCCCGTCCCGGCGGCCGTCTCGACCGACGCCCGCCGGGTTACCCCTGGCCGACGCCGTTCGGGCCGCCCGCGGCACCAACGCCCGCCTGCGCCAGCGTCTCCTCGATGAGTTGCGACTGGGTCGCCGGGTCGAGTTCGCGACGGACGATCCGAGAGGCCGCCATCACCGAGAGGTCGGCCACTTCCTGGCGGAGCTGGAGCCGAGCCTGTTGGGTCTCCTGGCGGAGCGTCGACTCGGCCCGCGCTAGGTACTCGTCGGCCTGCTTGCCGGCTTCCTCGCGCGAGCGCGCCAGCGTCGCCTCGCCCGCCTCGCGGGCCTGGGTCACGATCTGCTGCGCCTGGCGCCGAGCCTCGGCCAGTTGCTCCTCGTTCCGCTGGGCGGTCGCGGCCAGTTCGAGCCGCATCCGCTCGGCCGCGTCGAGGCTCTCCTTGATCCGCGCCTGCCGCTGGTCGAGCACCCGGGTGATCGGCCCCAGGGCGAACCGCCAGAAGAGCCAGATGAAGATGATGAAGGCGGCGAGCTGGACGAGGAAGCCCGCGAGGTCGAGACCGAGAGCACTGATCCCGCCTTCGTTTGCCATACCCTTGTTCTCCCGCGTCAACGTCGGCGGTGGGGCCGGTACGAGCGCCGGTCGCGACCAAGGCGGCCGGCGGCGCGTGCGTGGGCTGGCGCCCGGCGGTGAACCCCGCCGGGCGCCGCCCGGGCTAGACGACGAAGGCGATGATGATCGCGATGACGAAGGCGTAAATGGCGACCGCTTCCGCCAGCGCCGCGCCGATGATCATCGTCGTCCGGATGTCGCCGGCCGCCTCCGGGTTGCGGCCGAGGGCCTCCATCGCGCCGCGGACCGCGAGCCCGATGCCGAGACCCGGGCCAAGTCCGCCGAGACCGATCGCGATGGCCGCGCCCAACGCCTTGGCGCCGGCGACATCCGTAATCCCGTCGAGCATCTCGTGCTCCCTCCCCAAACAAGACCGCCGTCGGCGGCCACCCTGCTACCCAGCCGCGGCGGGCCGCGGCCGTTCCGATTGAACCGAACCCCGGCGGGCACGCCCCGCCGAGGGTCGCCAGCACCACCCCGAGGCGGCGCCGACCCTCCCCTAGTCCGCGGCGCCGGCCGGGACATTGCCCAGGCCGTGTGCACCCTCGGTGTGGGTCACCTTGTCGGAAACCGCCTCGTGGCCGTGCTCGTCACCGTGGCCGGCCGAGGCGAGCGTGATGTAGATGAGGGTCAGCAGCGCGAAGACGAGCGCTTGGATGGTTCCGAAGAGCAGCTCCAACCCAATGAAGACCACCGGGAAGGCGAGCGGGATGACCGCGATCTTGATCGCGTTGACCATCGCGTAGATGACGCCGAGCAGCACCTCGCCGGCGAAGACGTTGCCGAACAACCGGGCCGACAGGGAGATGATCCGGCTGAACTCGGAAATGAGCTCGATCGGGAAGAGGAACGGCGGGTCGGCCATGTGCTTCAGGCGGCCCCCCACCCCGTGGGCCCGGATGCCGGCGAACTGGACCACCGAGAAGGTCAGCACCGCCATCGCCAGCGTCATGTTGAGGTCGGCATTCGGCGGCCGGAAGAGGGGGATGTGCTCGGCCTCGTGGGTCTCCGCCGTCGCGCCGGTGCCTTCCTCGGAATGGGCCTCGCCCTCGACGGCGCCCTCGCCCTCGGTCTGCGCCGCCGCCGGCCGCGCCGCACCCACCGGTGCGACGGAAGCGATCTCGAGAGAACCCTCGGTCTCGTGCTCCTCTTCGGCCGGGTTGTCGGCGTCCTCCCCAGGGGCTTCGCCGCCGACCGGTTCGAGGTCGGTCTCGGTGCCGCCGGAGGCGGCCTCGCCGCCCTCGCTGAGGTAGATCGTCCCGACGCCCGGCAGGACGCCGGTGTAGTTGGAGAAGGCGATGAAGATGAAGATGGCGCCGACGAGCGGGAAGACCCGCCGCCCCATCTCCTTGCCGCCCGTCCCCTCGACCAGGTTGAGCAGGAACTCGGCGATCAGCTCGAAGATGCCCTGGGCCCGGCCGGGGACGGGCTTGGCGTTGCGGGCGATGGCGCCGAAGACGAGGAGCAACAGCGCCATCACGATGAACATCGTCAGCATCGAGTTCGTGAAGGCGATCGGGCCGAGTTGGGCCAGGCGTTCGGCCGCGATCGAGATGTGGATGTCCATCCGTCGGCGCTACTCCTCGTCCCGCCGGGGCGCCCGCTCCGGCCCCCGGTTCCCCGCATCCAAGTCCGCCTGCGCCCGCGCTTCGACCTGCGCCAGGAAGCGGCGCTGGGCCTCGGCCTCGTCCGCACGGCGCCGCCGCGCCGCTTCGACCGCCACGGGGTCGACCGGGACGCGGTTCGCCGCCTTCGTCAGTTCCACCAACTGGTACCCGGCCGCCACCAGACCGACCGCGACGCCGATCAGCGTGAAGAGCGGCGCCCGGCCCAGCCGACCGTCCAGCACGAGGCCGCCGACGATCGGCAGGATGAGGGCGGCCGCGATCCCGAACCCGATCCCTGCCGCCTGACCGATGGCTTGCCACCGAGACCGCTGGACCGGCGTGGGTCGTTCTCGCACCGCTCCCCCCGGACCTTTCGGCGCGTTCCGGAAGCGAAGGGTAGCACGATTCGGGGCGACGGCGCGGCTCACCGTTGACCGTCGGGCATCGTGGCCGGTTCGCCTCCCTGGAGTCGTCTACCGGAGTCAATCCCGCCCGTGGCAATTCCCGCATCGGACCGTAGGCGCCCAGGGGGTCCCCTCCCCCGAGACCCGAATCTGGCCACGAACGCACGCTCCTCCATGCCCGTGGAGTTGAGACACACGAGACAGTTGCGACAGAAACAAATCCTGTACCCCCACCGCCGCGGCCTTGCCGTCGGCCCGCCGCCGCCGCATCATCTCGCGAGACACGTTCCGCTGCCTACTTGGAGCGATCCCCCATGCGCCTCGTCCGGATCGGTCTCGCCCATGCCAACACCACCGTCGGCGCCTTCCCCGCCAACACCGACAAGGCGATCCGCCTCGCCGGCGAGATGGCCGCCGACGAAGTCACCGTCGGCGTCTTCCAGGAGCAGGCGATCGGCGGCTACCCGGTCGAGGACCTGATCCAGTGGCAGGGGTTCGTCGACGGCCAGTGGCCACACCTGGAGCGGTTCGCCCGGGCCACCGCGGCCTACCCCG
This sequence comes from uncultured Thermomicrobiales bacterium, assembly GCA_902806345.1. GTDB lineage: Bacteria > Chloroflexota > Chloroflexia > Thermomicrobiales > UBA6265 > CADCWF01. Next base: position 4,133 of record CADCWF010000287.1, on the reverse strand, counting down.
CCCTCTTCGTGATCGGCGTCGCCGTCGACTGGCAGGGGCTGCGCTACAACTGCGCCGCCGCCATCGCCGGCGGCGCGGTCCGGGCGCTGGTGCCGAAGGAGAAGCTGCCGACCTACAACATCTTCTACGAGGGGCGGACCTTCGCCCGCGGCGTCATCGCCGGCCGGGCCGAGGTCCATGGCGTCCCCTTCGGCGACCTGATCCTGGCCTGCGACTTCGGCACCGTCGCCCTGGAGGTCTGCGAGGACCTCTGGAGCGTCGAGGGCCCGATCAAGCGGCGCTCCTATTCGGGCGCCGAACTGGTCTGCAACGTCTCCGCCTCGCCCTACCGCCTCGGCGTGGTCTCGACCCGGCGGGAGCTGATCGCCACCCGAGCGGCAGACCACGGCGTCACCATCGCCTACGCCAACGCCGTCGGCGCCAACGACGGCCTGATCTTCGACGGCGGCGGCTTCGTCAACCAGAACGGCAAGCCGATGCTCGAGGCCCCACGCTGGCGCGAGGGATTCGCCGCTGCCACCGTCGACCTCGACCGGACGAGCCGTCTCCGAACCGAGAACTCCACCTGGCGGCTCGACCAAGAGGCCTGGGCGATCTCGGCCGAGCCGGTGCCGGCGATCGCGATCCCGACGGCCGCGCTCGACACCGCCGCCGGCCGCGCCCGCCTCGCCTACCCCGTCCCCGCCTCCCGCTCCTTCTTCCTGCCCGATGCCACGCCTCCCTCCGACCCCCGCGCCGCCTTCTGCGAGGACCTCCTCGACGCGCTGGCGATGGGGCTCGGCGACTACTTCGAGAAAAACCCCTTCTTCAAGCTGATCGGCGTCTCCCTCTCCGGCGGCCGCGACTCGCTGCTGACGCTGCTGGTCGCCCACCGCTACGCCAGCCGGGTCCGCCCTCACGACCCCGGCTCGCTGATCCGCGCCTTCACCATGCCCTCCCAGCACACCAGCGACCAGACGCTGGGCGCGGCCGCGACGATCTGCCGCGACCTCGGCGTGCCTCTGGAAGTCGTACCGATCGCCGAGGCCTACGAGCGGGAGCTGGCCGCCGCCGAGGCGATGCTCGGCGGCACACCGGTGACGGAGCTGACCCGCCAGAACATCCAGGCCCGGATCCGCGGCCAGCGGATGTGGAACTGGTCCAACTCCTCGGGCGGGCTCTTCCTCCAGACCGGCAACATGAGCGAGAAGGCGGTCGGCTACACCACCATCGGCGGCGACCTCGAAGGCGCCCTCGGGGTGCTCGCCAACGTGCCGAAGACGGTCGTCATGGCCCTGCTCGACCACCTCCTCGCGACGACCGGCCACGAGGGCATCCGACAGGTCCTGGCGAAGCCGGCCGGGCCGGAGCTGGCGCCGAACCAGGTCGGCGAAGACGAGCTGATGCCCTTCCCGATCCTCGACGCCTGCTTCCACCTCTTCGCCGCCGAGAAGCTGATCCCATGCGAAGTGGAGATCGCGCTGAACCAGATGTTCCCGGAGCTCGACGCGGATCTCCTCCGCGGCTACGTCGACAAATTCACCCGCCTCTTCCTCGGCTCGATCTACAAGTGGGTCCAGGCGCCGATCTCGCTCCACGTCGGCACCCTCGACCTCGACCGCGAGCGGGCGCTCCAGTTGCCGGTCGTCCAGGACCGTAGCTGGACGCTCGGCGGCACGGACGCGGGGTCATCGAACGGGCGAGCAGACGAGGCTGTGCCCTTGCCGGCGGAGCGGGTCGGACGGCCGGTCGGCTGATCCGGAATCCGGGTGATCGTTGTCGGATCCTGCCTGCCCGACTACCAGCCGTCATCTTCGGGCGAAGCCGAAGGATCTCGCTCCGACCCGGGAGACGGCCAGACAAACGACGCCGCTGCGGCGGGTCCTACTCGGGTCCTACTCGGGTCTCCGAGTAGGACCCGAGCACAGGTCCTTCGCGTTGCTTGGGATGACGAGACGGGTTGGCGAACGGGTCACCCGAATGCCGAATGAGCGGCCAGGACGATGCGGGTCGCGCGACGCCGCGGAATCTGGATAATCGGTCCCGAACCGGGTGGACGGGCCGCGTACCGCGTGTCCGGTCCGTGGCGCGCGACCGCGTCGGGGCCGGACTGGCCCACCGATCACCACGTGACCGAGGCCGAACCGGCGCGGACGGCGGCCCGAGGGGGAAACCGATGGCCGACCGCCTCGCCGCATCGACCAATTCGTACCACGGCTACTCGCTGGAAGAGGCGCTGTCGGGGATCGCCGCCGCCGGCTTCAAGTCGGTCGAACTGGCGAGCGTGCCGGGCTGGACCGAGCACCTGCTGCGCGACGCCGACGACGCCGAGGTCGGCCGCGTCAAGGACCTCCTGGCCCAACACGGCCTGGAACCGGTCAGCCTCAGCGGCCACTCCGACCTCGTCACCGACGACGGCGTCGCCCAGTTCCGCAAGGCGCTGCGCCTCTGCCGTGCCTTCGGCGTCGGCATGGTGACCACCAGCACCGGGGGCCACGACGCCTCCTCGGCGGGAAGCCTGGACGAGCAGCGAGAGGCGTTCCTGGAGCGGATCGGCCCGCTCGCCGACGAGGCGGCCGCCGACGGGATCACGATCTGCCTGGAGACGCACGGCGGTCTCCTCGCCACCGGCGCGATGTCGGCCGAGCTGATCCGCCGCATCGACAAGCCGAACATCGGCATCAACTACGACGCCGGCAACGTCATCTTCTACGGCGACACCCGGCCGGAGGGCGACCTGATCCGCTCGGTCGACCTCGTGAAGCACCTCCACGTCAAGGACCAGATCGGCGGCGTCGGGGTCTGGAACTTCCCCACGGTCGGCACCGGCGAGGTCGACTACCCGGCCCTCTTCGACACGCTGGAGAAGGCGGGCTTCGCCGGCCCCTGCTCGGTCGAGGTCGAGTTCCAGGGCGAGCCGGTGCCGCCGCTGGCGGAGGTCGACGCGGCGATGGCCGAGTCGTATCGCTACGTCCGGCGGTTCGTGCCGGAGCCGTAGTCGAGGAGTAGAGGAGTCGACGAGGATAACCGTTCCGACGGGCTCCCCTGCCCGCAACTCACGACTCCCCGTTTCCCCGACGCACCGCTAACGACTCGCGTCCAGCGACCCACGACTCACGACTCACGACTTCGCTCTGCGACAGGATTGGGGGCGGCGATGACGGTCCGGGTGGCGGTGTTGGGCGCGGGGTTCATGGGGAGCACCCACGCCAGGGCGTACCGGACCATCGCCGGCGCCGAGGTGGCCGCCGTCTACGCGCCGCGGCCCGACCGCGCCGCTCCCCTCGCCGGGGAACTTGTCACGACCTGGACGGACGACCTCGCATCGCTCCTGAATGACCCCGCCATCGACGCAGTCGACATCTGCCTGCCGACGGGCGAACACCGCCGGGTCGCCGAGGCCGCCCTCGACGCCGGCAAGCACGTCTTCCTCGAGAAGCCGATCGCCTTGACGCTGGAGGACGCCGACGCCCTCGTCGCCCGCGCCGCCGCCACCGACAAGGTCTTCGCCATTGCCCACGTCCTGCGCTTCTGGCCGGAGTACATGGAGATCGCCCGCCGGGTCCACGCCGGCGAGGTAGGGGCGCCGCGTTCCGGCTTCGCCAGCCGCCGCCAGCCCTTCCCGGCCTGGTCGGCGCTCTTCGCCCGCGCCGACCTGACCGGCGGCGCCGTGGTCGACATGATGGTCCACGACTACGACGCCCTGAACTGGCTCTTCGGGCGGCCGATCGCGGTGATTGCGAGGGGCGAACCCAACCCCCGCTCCGGCGGCATCGACCAGGTCCAGGTGCTGATCGAGTACGAGACCGGGGCGACGGCGCTGGTCGACGGCGGGATGACGCTGCCGGAGAGCTATCCGTTCAGTTCCCGCCTCGAGGTGCTGGGCGAGCGCGGGGCGCTGGAGTACGACTTCCGGGCCGGCGGCCGCAGCGTCGAGATGGGCGGCGGCGTCAACGAGCTGACCTTCTTCCCGGTCGAGGGCGACCCGGAGCGGCTGGCGCCGGAGCAGGTCGACCCGTACGTAGGCGAGTGCGCGTGGTTCATCGAGAGCGTCCGCACCGGCACCCCTCCCGACCGAGCCACGCCGGCCGACGCCCGGACCGCGTTGGCGGTGGCGTTGGCCGCAAAGGAATCAGCCGAGCGCGGCGGCGAGC
>CADCWF010000286.1 GCA_902806345.1 uncultured Thermomicrobiales bacterium | reverse complement strand
CGGTTCAGGAGGAAACACCCCCACCTCTCTGCCGTATAGCAGAAGCCCGTGCTTCCGCTTTGCGATGCCAGCGAGCTCACGCAGGCCGACCTTGCCGAGCCGTTCGGCGTCCCCCGACCGACGGTGTACCGGGAGATCCAGCACCCCGGCATGGTGACGAGGCCAGCTGACCGGCCCCGACGCTGGCCACGGAGGGGTAGCTTGGGCGCAGGTGGCGGAATGAGCCTCGAGACCGCCTTACCCGTGGGCATCAACGCGCCTTCGGTCCCGATCGTCACCGCCACCATGCTCGCCGGGGTACCAACGACGGCCCGCGCCTCACCGCCGAGCCGGCCGGAAGGGTGCGGCCGGCTCAGGGAGTGCGCGCCTACCCCGAATCCGGATCGATCATCAGCGGCGAGGCATCGACGGCTTCGAAGTCGGCGCCGCGGATCCCTTCCCGCAGGGCTCGCAGGTCGTCGTCGTTCCACCGGTCGTCCGGCGCCCCGGTGAGGAACTAGGCCGAGCCGTTGTCGGCCAGCAGCATCCCGTAGCGTTGGAGTGCGGTCAGGATCGCCCGGTTCGTTGCCGAGAAACCCGTCGGGTCGAAGTCGGCCCGCAGACGGAACCGTTGACCCATCGGCGGCAGCCCGGGATCGGTCAGGTCGGAGGCCGCGTGCCGGGCCGGCCAGACGAAGGCGTCGCGGGTGCGGGGGGCGGTGAAGCGCAGCGCGTGCCGGATCTCACCGGCGGCCTCTTCCCCGTAGCGGACCAGCCCCGGGAGGATCGGCAGCCCCGCGGCGTCGGCCGAGGTCTAGCCCGCCGGCCGCAGCGCGTTGGCGCGCAGGTCGAAGACCGCGCCCGACCCGGCAGTCCACGAGCCGTCGGGCCGCGGATGGGCGTCGAACAGCTCGTAGAGCGTGCACGTTTCGGCATCGACGACCAGCACGTGGCGGTCGCCCTCGGCGTCCGGCCCGCCCTCGATCGGGGCGTCCGGCGGGATCGGGTACGGGCCGGGGTCGCTTTCGTCGGCGTAGCCGAACGAGACGGCGACGGGTGGGGTGCCGGCGGCGACGGCGACGAACGGGATGCCGATCGGGCCGCCCTCGTAGAAGGCAGCCCCGAAGTCGGGGTGGAGCGGGTCGTCTTCGCCGATCGCCTCCACGTAGGCGTCGGAGTTCGGGTCGCGGGGGAGGCCGTCGATCCGGGCGTTCCAGACGTTGTCGGCCGGCAGCAGCGGGCACGCCGCGGGGAAGGCGGCGCACTCCCCGGTGGCGCACGGCTGGCCGGCGGGGTTGCGGTGCGCCGCGGCGGCCCCACGGCCGGCGGCCAGGGCGGCCCCGAAGAGGCCGCCGAGGGCGCGGCGAGTGGAGGCGACGGCGAGGGCGCGGGCCAGGGCGTCGAAGCGGGAGGCGTCCGTGGCGGTCTCCTTCGCGCGAACGGCGGATCGGCGGCGATGCCGGTGCCGGTGTCGGTGCCGGTGCCGGTGCCGACGGAGGTCGGGCGGGTGAGGCTAGCCTTGGGAGGTGCAGCCGACCTGCGGACCGGCCGCCTCCGGGTCGGGGTCGCAGCCGTCGACGTTCCCGTCGAAGTCGGAGTCGGGATTGAGCGGGCTGAGCCTGACCCGTGAGGCCTCGAAGCCGTCGTTGAGCCCGTCGTTGTCGGAGTCGCCGTTGTTCGGGTCGGTGCCGTGGACGGCCGTCTCCTCGAAGTCAGTCAGCCCGTCACCGTCGGCGTCGACGACCACGGGGGCCGGGCCGACTTGGTCGACCACGTCGGCGACCAGCGGGTTGAGGCCGTGCTGGACCTCCGTGCCGTCGCCGAGGCCGTCGTAGTCGGTGTCGAAGTTGGCCGCATCGGTGCCGTGGGTGTTGGCCTCGTCATCGTCGAAGAGGCCGTCGCCGTCCATGTCGGATTCCTGGGCGGTGGCCGCGGGGACCGCCGCGGCAGCTCCGAGCAGCAGCGCCGCGGCGAGGGCGGCGGCGAGGTGGCGCAGCGCGGCGCCGCGCCGGGAAGAGGTCGAGCGTGCACCCATTGCTGGCTCCTTTGGTCGAGTCGGTCGTCGTGGCCGTCTCCTCAACCGACCACCCATCGAGGATGCGCCCGCGGCAGCGATTCCGCATGGTGAGAATTCACCATTTCCGGGACCGGACAGCGGGGCCTCTACACCGGACAGGAGAATCCCGATCTGGGCCGCGGCCGGCGCCGGGCCATGGCGGACGCGGCGAGCCTCCCTACGGCCGGGGGCTGCAGTACCCACCGCCCTCGGCGCTGATGCAGATCAGGGGGTCGCAGCACGAGTTGCCCGGGGGGGTGCAGGAGTCGTAGAGGGCGCCGCACCCCTCGAAGTAGGTCCGGCATTCGCCCTCGATGCAATTGTCGGACGCGCGCTCGCAGACGTGGCCGCAGGCGCCGCAGTTGTAGTAGTCGTAGGCGAGGTAGGCGCAGTAGCCGCCGCAGTCGGTCTCGGCCGGGGTGCAGGTGTAGTTCGGCCCGCAGGCACCCGCCGACGCACGACGTTCCGGTCGGGCAGACGTTGCCGCAGGCGCCGCAGGTCGAACTGTCGGTGGCCAGGTCGACGCAGTTGTAGCCGCAGACCGCCTGCCCGGGGAAGCAAGCGATGCTGCAAACACCGCCCCGGCACTCCATGTCGCCGAAGCAGGCCCCGCCGCAGCCGCCGCAGTGGACCTTGTGCGTGGCGAGGTCGTAGCAACCGGCCTCGGCCATCCCGGGGACGGCATCGCAGAAGGTGAGGCCCGCTCCGCAGCCGGCGGGGCTGGCGCCGACGAGGGGGTCGGTGCCGTAGTAGACCTCCTCGCCGTCGCCGACCTCGTCGCCGTCGCTGTCGAAGTTGAAGGGGTCGGTGCCGTAGACGAACGTCTCGTCGTCGTCGAAGAGGCCGTCGCCGTCGATGTCGGAGAGCTGGGCGGCACGGACGGCGCGGTTGGGCAAGACCGCCCCCAGCAGGCCGCCGGTCAGCAGCCGGAGGGCGGCCCGGCGGGAGGGTCGGCGGGCCGCGGCGGCGACCCAACGGTCGAAAACCTGGGGATCCATCGGCGGCTCCTTTGCGCACGCTGCTCGAGCGAACGATCCGCCGCCGCCATCCCGACGCCGGCGGCGAAGCGATCGACCTGATGCCAGCGTAGAGCCGCACCTGCCCCTTCGATAGTAAGAGAACTAACCATTTTTTGACCGGACAATCCCGCAACTGGGTGATCCCTCTGGCCCCCGCACCCCACGCCTAGGAAAGCCCCTCCTGCTCGTGCTCGGGGCCCCCCGTTGGGGCCGGGTGTTACTCGGGGACCCTTTGGGCGGCGGTTAGGGAGGGAGCCTCCCCGCCCAAACCGCGATCGTCCAGCCAGCTCCCGCCCTTCTCCCTCAACCTCCCCGTCCGCGGAGTTGAGGGAGAAGCAGGAGACCCAGGCCGAGTCCGACCCACCGTCCGCCCCCAAAGCTGGGCTTCGGACGCAACCGCCCCCGTGCGCACAGTTGCGACACAAGGGGCGGCAGAGCCACAAGCGATAGAAGGGCGCGCGTCCGTGGCGGGCCGGTGTCAAGGCGAGATCCCAAACCTGCTGCCCCCACGGCGCGGGTCGGGCACCCGATGGCACGGAGCAGCCCGGTCGGGACGACCCCGCCGGTCACCCGCCGTCGGTCCCCCAAACCAAGCCGCCGCGGGCGGCGAGGGCGGCGGCGGCGGCGCGGTTGGCGACCCCGAGCTTGGTGAGCACCGAGGCGACGTGCTTCGAAGCCGTCGGCCGCTCGACGAAGAGCGCGTCGGCGATCCCCTTGTCCGACAGGCCGGCGGCCACCAGCCGCAGCACCTCGCGCTCCCGCGGGGTGAGCAGGTCGGTCAGCAGGGCCGCCGGCGGGGTTTGGTGGGTGGTGCCGGCAGGCGCCAGCGCCAGCGCGTCGCCGGCCACCACCTCCCAGGGGGCTTGCCGCCCAGCCGCCATCGTCGCCGCCAGGGCGGCCTCGCCCAGCACGGCGGTCAGCGGCCCGAGCAGCCGCCCGGCCCGGTCCGCTAGGTCCACCGCCGTCGGCGGCGCCCCGTGCGCCTCCCGCAGGCCGTCGGCGGCGCCGAGGAAGCGCGCCGCCTGCCGCGGCTGACCGAGCGCCAAGGCAGCCGGCGCCAGCCCTTCCAGGGCGAAGAAGATCCCCTCGCGGTTGTCGATCTCCAGCGTCAGCGCCAGGCTCTCCTGCAGCAGCGGCAGCGCCCGCGCCGGGTCGCCCAACCGCAGCAGGCAGTCGCCGAGGTTCAGCAGCGCGTACCCCGTGCTCAGCGTGATCCCGACGGCCCGGCAGACGGCCAGCGCTTCCTCGCACATCGCCGCGGCCCGCGGCCAATCGCCGGCCAGCCCCGCGGCCACCCCCATGTTCATCAACTGCCGGGCCTCGAAGTCCCGGTCTCCGGTGCCGCGCAGCGCGGTCAGCGCCCGCCCGAACAGGGCCTCCGCCCGCTCGAACTGGCCGAGGTCGATCGCCGCCATGCCCATCAGGTTGAAGACATCGGCGATGATGCGCGCGTCCTCCCGCGGCCGGGACAGGGTCAGCGCCTCCTCCCACAGGGCCTGGGCTCGCTCCGGTGCCCCCTGGCGCTGGACCGTCACCCCGAGGGGCCGCAGCGCCCGCGCCAATTCCACCCGCTCGCCGAGCGCGCGCCAGGTTCCGACCGCGTCCTCGAGCCACGCCGTCGCCGCGGCGTGGTCGTCCTGGAAGACGGCGATCGCCCCGGCCGCGGTCAGCGCCCGGGCGCGCGCCGCCGTCGGCCGCCCGCTGGTGCCCCCTCGGGCGAGCGCGCGTTCCAGCCACGTCCGGGCCTCGACCCGAAGGTCGCGGCGCTCCCAGAACTGCCACAGGCCGCCGGCCAGCCGGAGCGCCGCCTCGGGGTTCTCGTGCAGCGACCAGGCAAGCACCGCACGGAGGTTGTCCAGGTCGGCCTCGAGGCGGTCGAGCCAGGGGCTTGGCGGTTCCAGCCAGAACTCGGGTTCGGCCCGTTCGACGAGCGCGCCGAAGTACGTTGCGTGACGTTGCCGGACGACCGGCTCTTCCCCGCTCGCAACCAAGTCGTCGTGCGCGAACGCGCGGATCGTCTCCAGCAACACGTAGCGCGGTCGGTCCCCGGCGGTCTCCACCACGCGCAGTAGGTGCTGGTCCACCAGCGACGCCACACCCACGACGACGTCGACGGCGCCGAGGGCACCGTCTCCGCCCGGCCCTCCAGCCGGATCGGCGTCGGCCGCGGCCGCCCTTGCGGGGTTGCCGCCGACGTGCTCCACCGCCTCCAGTGTGGCGCCGCCGGCGAACACCGCCAGCCGCCGCAGCAGCACGCGGTCCGCCGCCGAGAGCAGGTCGTGGCTCCAGGCGATGGCGTCGCGCAGGGTCCGCTGGCGGGCCGGCGCGTCGCGGGGGCCGGCGAGCGGCACGGGCAGCCGCCCCGCCAGCCGGTCCAGCAGCATCGGCGGCGGGAAGGCCCCGGCCTGGGCCGCCGCCAACTCGATCGCCAGGGGCAGGCCGTCGAGGCGGCGGCAGATCTCGGCCACCGCCGCCGCGTTGGCGTCGGTTAGGACAAAGCCGGGCTGGGCCGCCCGGGCTCGGATCGCGAAGAGGCGGACCGCCGCGGCGTCGCCAGTCGCCGCCGCGGGGGCCGCCGGGTCGGGCAGGGCGAGCGGCGCCACCGGGTAGGCGTGCTCGCCGGTGAGGTGGAGCCGCGCCCGGCTCGTCACCAGCACGGTCAGGTCCGGGCAGGCCGCGATCAGGGCCGAGGGCACCACCGCCGCGTCGAGCAGGTGCTCGAAGTTGTCGAGCACGAGCAGGACCTCCTGCCCCCGCAGGAACGCCTGGACCGACGCCAGGAGCGGCTCGTCGGCGGCCTCGCGGGCGCCGACGGCACGGGCAACCGCCGACGCCACCAGGGCGGGGTCGGCGACCGGCGCGAGGTCGACGAAGGCGACGCCGTCGGCGAAGGCGTCCTCGGATGCGGCGGCGGCGAGGGCCAGCCGCGTCTTGCCGACGCCGCCGGGTCCGGTGAGGGTGAGGAGCCGCACGTCCCGCCGCCGCAGCACGTCGGCGACCGCCGCGACCTCGCGTTCCCACCCGACGAGCGACGTTAGCGGCGCGGGCACTCCGAGGCGGCCCGGACCCGTTTCGGATGCGGTTGGCGGGGAGAGCGGTGGGACGACGGAGAGCTCGGACATCGCGACCCCACGCTCGACCGAGTCGCGGCTCGATGCGTGGCACCATATCAGGCCGCGCCGCCGCCGGCCACGCTCCGAAACCCAACGGTTCGGCGTCGTGGAGCCACCTCCCCACCACCCTTGCCCCGGACGAGGGACACCGCTGGACCGTCCCGGCGCCGGGGTGGCCCCGACCGGGGAGCCCGACCCCGTGTGCCCGCGGGGGCTTGGTAGGCTACCGGCCGGACCGACCGTCGCCGAGGGAGCCGAAGCATGGACGCCGCCGAGTACCGCTACAACCGCCTGACCTGGCCGGAAATGAACGGGGCGATCGCCCGCCAGCCGGTCGTTCTCCTGCCGACCGGCTCGACCGAGCAGCACGGCCGCCACCTGCCGCTCGACACCGACCTCTTCCTCGGGGAGTCGGTCTGCCTGGAGGTCGGCAAGCGGGCCGGCGGCGGCGTCCTCGTCCTGCCGGCGATCCCCTACGGGCTGAACCTCCACCACATCGACTTCCCCGGCACCATCCACGTCGAGCCGGAGGTCTTCATCGCCTTCTGCCTGAACGTCACCAAGAGCGTCGCCTACCACGGCTTCGAGAAGATCCTCCTGGTCAACAGCCACGGCTCCAACGCGCCCCTCGACGACATCATCGCCCGCCGGACGACGCTGGAGACGGGATCGCTCTGCGCCGCCTGCCACTACCCCAACCTGGCGATCGAGGAGTTCCGGACCTTCAAGGACACCGAGACGGTCGCCCACGCCGACGAGTTCGAGACCTCGCTCTACCTGCACCTGGCCCCGGAGCGGGTCCAGATGGAGCTGGCCGCCGCCACCGAGGACGTGATGGGCGCCTACCTCTCCTCCGACAGCACGACGCCCTACGCCCGCTTCAACGACTACTGGTCGCGCTGGACCGACAACGGCGTCCACGGCGACGCCCGGACGGCCACCGCCGAGAAGGGGCGCCGCATCTTCGAGACGACCGTCACCCGGCTGCTTGAGCTGTGCTCCGAGTGGCGGGCCTGGCCGGTCGCCGAGCGGCGCGACTTCCACGAGCGGCCGCCGCAGGCGGGGATCCGCTGGTAGGGGTGGCGGGGTGCGGGTGCGGGGTTGAGGGGCGGGCAGCCCCTCCCCCGTCCGTGCTCCCTTCCCTCGCGCTCGGGGGAGGGGCCACCCGGCCGGAGCCAAGCAGGCCATCGGCCGCAGCCCGCCCTACAAGTACGCCGCCGTCCCCCCGTGGCCGAGGCGGAATGAGATGCGGTCGGCGGCCTCGCGGATGCGGGGCACGGCCTCGGCCCGGAACGCCGCCGTCAGCCGCTCGGTCTTGCCGCTGACGCTGAGGGCGGCGACGGTCTCGCCCGTGTAGTCGCGGACCGGCGCCCCGACGCAGACGGTGCCAAGGTTGCGCTCCTCCTCGTCGATCGCGAACCCCTGGCCGCGGATGACCGCCAGCTCGCGCTCCAGGCGGTCGGCGTCCCGGATCGAGTTCGCGGTGTACGGGCGCCAGCCGTAGCGCTCGACGGTCTGCGCCGCCTCGGGCCAGGGGCGGGCGGCCAGCAGCACCTTGCCGAGCGAAGTGCAGTGGGCCACGGCGCGGCGGCCGACGGTCGTGTACCACGGCGGCCAGTTGGCCGGTACCGAGTGGGCGATGTGCAGCACATCCCCCTCGAAGAGGACGCCGAGGCTGACGAGCAGATTGAACTCGTCGCGCAGGCGGTCCATCTCGTCAAGGGCGTGCTTGCGGACCTCGCTGTGGTTGAGCGCGATGTTGGAGAGCTCGATCACCCGCAGGCCGAGCCGGTAGCCGCCCCGGCGGGGGTCGCGCTCCAGCAACCCGGCCGCCTGCAGCGTCGCGACGTAACGGTAGGCGGTGCTCTGGTTGAGGCCGAGCTTGCCCGCCAGTTCGGCCAGCGTCAGGTGCGGCGACTCCGCGCTGAAGCAGGCCAGGATCAGCGCGGCCCGCTCGATCGTCTGGCTCTTGCCCGGTTGCTGGCGTGGGACATCGGCGGCGATCATCGCGGTCTCCCTCTTCCACCGGCTCATCATAGCGCAGTGCATGCTTCCACTATGTGGAAGTCGATTCGTCATATTGACACGGTGCTGACGGTTGGGTAGGCTGCTGAGACCGATTCCCCGTCGCGCCGGTCATGCCCCGGCACACCCGTCTCGCATGGGGGACCCCGATGACCAGGTTCCGCGGCGTCTTCACCATCCCCGTCACCCCCTTCGACGACGCCGGCGCCGTCGACGAGGCCGCCCTCCGCTCCTGCGTCCGGTTCTGCCTCGATGCCGGCGCCCACGGTCTCGTCGCCCCGGTCAACGCCAGCGAGTTCACCGCCCTGACCGACGAGGAGCGGCAGCGGGTGGCCGAGGTGATCGTCGAGACCGCCGAAAAGCGGATCCCGGTCGTCATCGGCGTCTCCGGCACCAGCGCCCGCCACGCCGCGCTCTTCGCCGGCCACGCCCGCCGGATCGGCGCCGACGCCGTGATCGCGATGCCCCCCTACGCCCGCAAGGCGAGCCAGGCCGAGATCGCCGACTACTTCAAGGTCATCACCGCCGCGGCCGAGCTGCCGGTCTTCATCCAGAACTATGGGCCACCCGTCGGCACCCCGCTCTCGGCCGCCTTCATGGTCGAGCTGGTCGAGACGGTCGACGGCGTCGCCTACGTCAAGGAGGAAACGCTGCCGGCCGGCCAGGTGATGAGCCAGGTTTTCCGCCTCGCCGGGCCGCGCCTGCACGGGGTGATGGGCGGCATGGCCGGCCGCTTCCTGCTGGACGAGTACCGCCGGGGCGCCTGCGGCACGATGCCGGCCTGCGAGGTGACCGACGTCCACGTCGCCCTCTGGAACGCCCTCGAGGCGGGCGACGAGGCCGGCGCCCGGGCGATCTTCAACCGCCTCCTGCCGCTGCTCAACCTGGAGTGGCTCTACGGCGCCGCCGTCTACAAGGAGGTGCTGCGCCGCCGCGGCGTCATCCCCAACGCGCTCCTCCGCGGTCCCGGTCTCCACACCCTCGACGCGTTCGACCACCGGGAGCTCGACGCGATCCTGGCCGACGTGAGCCAGCTCTTCACGGTCGCCCCCCTCGTCGCCGAGCCGGCGAAGGAGGTGGTCGCCGCCGACTGACCCGGCCCCGCCGCCCACCACCCGCCGATTGCCCAACACCCAGGAGGAGACTCCGATGGCACCGCTGCCCCTGAACCGACGCCGGTTCCTCCAGTCCGGCATGGCCGCTTCGGCGACCGCCCTCCTGGCCGCCCCAGGCGGCCCGGCCGCCACCCGCTCGACCGCGTTCGCGGCGCCGGCCGTGCAGGAGACGACCAACCTGCGGGTGATGGTCTGGGGCCGCCCCGACACCGTCAACTGGGCCTACCAGGCCTTCCAGCGGGCGGCGCCCGATGCCGCGCGCGGCATCACCGTCGAGCCGGTCGTCGGCGGCCCGGGCGACCAGGAGGTGGCGGAGCAGTTCCGCCTGCTCCTCTCCGCCGGCGGCCAGGACATGCCGGACGTGATCCGGCTCAACCGGACCCAGGTGCCGGAGTTCGCCGCGGCCGGCGTCCTCGCCGACCTGACCGACCTGATCGCCCCTTACCGCGAGGACATGATCGAGAACGCGCTCCAGCTCGCCTCGTTCGACGACCGGGTGGTCGCGATCCCGACCCAGCTCAAGTCGAAGGTCTGGTACTACCGGGCCGACCTCTTCGAAGAGGCCGGGATCGACCCCGCCGCGGTCACCGACATCGACGCCTTCGTCGAGGCCGGGCGGACCCTGAACGAGGCCCTCCCTGAGAGCTTCATCTCCAGCATGCGGGCCGAGGCCCCGGGCTACCTCCAGCAGAGCATCGTCACCTCCTTCTCGCCGATCGCCTTCTACGACCGCGAGGCGGGGCAGTTCCAGGTGACGACCCACCCCGGCTTCCGGGCCAACTACGAGACGCTCGACAAGCTGCGGGCGCCGGAAATCTCGGCCCCGGTCGACGCCTTCACCCCGGACTGGGCGCCGGCCTTCGGCGACGGCACGATCGCCTCGGTCCTGATCAACGAGTGGATGACCGGCTTCCTCCCCCTCTACGTGCCGGAGCAGGCCGGGCTCTGGAAGGTCCACGCCTGGCCGAACGTCGGCGACTCGAACGAGGGCAGCGACGCCGGCGGCGCCGTCTGGGTGATCCCGGCCCAGGCACCCAACCCGGAGGCGGCCTTCGAGTTCCTGGCGACGGCCAACCTCTCGACCGAGGGCTCGCTGGCGCTCCTCGAGATCGGCGGCCTGACGCCCTTTGTCACCAGCGCCCGCGAGCAGGTGCCGTCGATGCCGGCGCCGGAGCCGGCCGTCGGCGCCGAGAACCCGATCCCCTGGCCGCCGGACTTCTTCGGCGAGGAGTACTTCCCGGTCGTCTTCGACGCCGAGGAGCGCCTGACCTGGATCGACTTCGACCCGAGCGCGCCGCGGGAGCTGTCGCTCTGGTTCGAGTGGTCGGAGCGCTTCGTCGCCGGCCAGCAGGGGATCGACGAGACCCTCGAAGGTCTCCAGGCCGACCTCGAGAGCCAGATCGGCGACCCCTGGCAGGTCTAGCCCGGGATGCGGGTGGGCCCTTCGCAGTCCGGACGAACGGCCCTCACCCCGGTCCCTCTCCCGCGCACCGGGAGAGGGGCCTACGACGGCGGCGAGCCCGTCGCCCGGATTCCGGTCGACGCCGCTACCGGATCCGGCACGGGGACGAGCGCGATGGCCACCACCACCCAGCCAACCGACGTGGTCCGGAGCCGCCCGCTGGCTGCGGTGCGAGCGGCGCCCCGACCCCGGCAGCGGGCGCTCGGCGAGCGGCTGACGCCCTACCTCTTCATCGCGCCGTTCCTCGTCTCCTTCGTCGTCCTCTTCCTCGGGCCGGCCCTCTACTCGCTCGTCCTCAGCCTCTACCGCTACCGCGGCTACGGGGCGGCGAGTTGGGTCGGCCCGGCCAACTACGAGCGGCTGCTCGGCTACCACCAGTTCTGGGCGTCGTGGTCGAACACGCTCGTCTACTGGGTCGCCGGCGCCGCCGTCACCCTGGTCGTCGCCTTCGTCCTGGCGGTGCTCGTCTACCACGGCCCGATCGGCGGCAAGCTCTTCTACAAGCCGGCCATCTTCCTGCCGAACGTGATGGCGGCGGTCGCCGCGGCGCTGATCTTCCAGACCCTGTTCGCCCCCGGCTCCGGGGTCGTCAACAGCGTCCTCGGCGTCGACATCGCCTGGGACCAGGACGCCCTCTTCGGCAAACTGGCGGTGGTCGCGCTCCGCGCCTGGCACTCGATCGGCTGGTTCTTCGTCATCTTCCTGGCCGGTCTGACCACGATCAACCCGGAGCTCTACGACGCGGCCAAGGTCGACGGCGCGACCGCCCTTCAGTGCACCCGCTCGATCACCCTGCCGCTGATGCGGCGGACCTTCCTCTTCGCCGTCGTCATCATCAGCATCACCTCGCTCCGGATGTTCGCCGAGCCGAACCTGATCTTCGGCACCGGCGACGGCCTCGCCCCGGCCGCGTTCCAGCCGATCATGAACCAGCTCTACCTGAACCTCCGCGCCGGCGAGTTCGGCCTCGCCTCGGCCGTCGCCTGGCTGATCTTCGTCCCGATCGTGGTCGTCTCCGCGGTCCAGTTCCGGCTGCTCCGCGGCGACGACGGAGGATCCGCATGAGCATGGCCGCCCGCACCGTCCAGCCGCCGGCTCTTGGCCCCGTTCCCGTCCCCGCCCGCCGCCGGCACCTCGACTGGCGGCATTGGGCGGTTCACGCCGCGTTGCTGGTGGCGGTCGTCGGGTCCCTCTACCCGTTCGCCTTGATGCTGCTCAACTCGTTCAAGACGGACACCGAGGTGCTGCGCAACACCGCGGGCTGGCCGATCGCGCCCACCCTCGCCAGCTACGAAGCACTCCTCACCTACGAGGGGAGCCAGGTCGTCCGCAGCTTCGCCAACTCGGTCCTGATCGCCACCGTCTCGACGCTCCTGGCGGTCTTCATCGCGGCGTTGGCCGCCTTCGCCTTCGCCAAGCTCCGCTTCCGCGGCCGCAACGTCCTCTTCGGGGCGCTGCTGGCGACGCTGATGGTGCCCTACGAGGTGACGCTGCCGCCGCTCTTCATCATGTTCGCCCGCCTCGGCTGGCTCAACACCTACCAGGTCCAGATCCTGCCGACGGTCGCCAGTGTCTTCGGCCTCTTCATGATCCGGCAGTACATGCTGAGCATCCCCGACGAGCTGCTGGAGGCCAGCCGCCTCGACGGCGCTACCCCCTGGCAGCAGTTCTGGCAGATCGTCGTCCCGGTCTCGGCCCCCGTGCTGGGCGCGTTCGCCATCCTCCACTTCATCGGGATGTGGAACGCCTACCTCTGGCCGCTAATCGTGGCGACCAGCCCGGCGGTTAAGCCGATCATGACCCTGCTGCCGACGATCCGCGACCCGCTGATCGGCTTCGTCACCCCGTGGGGGATGGTGATGGCCGGCTGCGTCCTGGTGACGGTGCCGCTGGTGGCCGTCTTCCTCATGTTCCAGGACAAGTTCATGTCCGGCGTCGTCGCCGGCGCGACGAAGGGCTAGGGGATAGGCGAGAACGGATAGGGGATAGGTGACAACATCCGCCGCCGGCAACGACGGCCGAACCGTACCCAAGTGATTCATCAAGGAGCAGGACGTGGAGCAGGTACGACACCCCGCAACGACGACGGGCAACGGAACGGCCCCGCCCGACACCGGCGGCCAGCGTCTCGCGCAGCCCTCCCCCGGCGTGCCGACCGGCGCCGGGAGGCCGGTCAAGATCGGGATCATCGGCGCGGGCAGCGCCCAGTTCTCGCTCGACATCGTCGGCGACCTCTGCCTGACCCCCGGCTTCGCCGGCAGCCAGGTCACCTTCATGGACATCGACGAGGGACGGCTGCGGACGATCGACCGCCTGGCCCGCCGCTACGCCGCCGAACTCGGGGTCGACTTCCGGTTCGTGCCCACCCTCGACCGCGAGGCGGCCCTGCGCGAGGCCGACTTCGTGATCAACACTGCCGCCCAGGCCCACGCCGACGAGGAGGCCCAGCGGGCGACCTGGGACGCCCACGGTTACTACCGAGGTCTCCGCTTCCCCTACGCCAACCTGGAGCTGATGCTGAGCGTCGCCCGCGACGTGGAGCGGCTCTGTCCCGACGCCTGGTTGCTCCAGTCGGGCAACCCCGTCTTCGAGGGGTGCACCCTGATGACCCGGGAGACGGGCGCCAAGGTCGTCGGTCTCTGCCACGGCTTCGCCGGCTACCGGAAGATCGTCGACGTCCTCGGGCTCGACCCGGCCGCGGTCGCCTTCGAGGCGCCCGGGGTCAATCACTGCATCTGGATGACCCAGTTCCGCTATCAGGGCGAGGACGCCTACCACCTGATCGACGCCTGGATCGAGCACGAGGCGGAGGCGTACTGGGCGCGGCCGGTGGCCCGCTTCTCCGACACCCAGATGTCGCGGGCCGCGGTCGACATGTACCGCTCGTTCGGTCTGTTCCCGATCGGCGACACGCCGCGCTTCGGCGGTTCCCAGTGGGTTTCCAGTTGGTGGTACCACACCGACCTCGAAACCAAGCGCCGCTGGTACGGCAACCTCGGCGGCTTCGACTCCGAGATCGGCTGGCAGGGCTACCTCGACAAGCTGGAGGCGACCCTCGCCGGGATCGCGCGGGCCGCGGCCGACGAGGCGAGCCCGATCACCGAGGCCCTGCCGCCTCGCCTCAGCGGCGAGTTGATCGTGCCGATGATCGACGCCCTGGCGAACGACCAGGTCGGCGTCTTCCAGGTCAACGTGCCGAACCGGGGCGCCCTGCCCGGGATCGCGGACGACGTCGTGGTCGAGGTCCCGGCCCTCGTCAGCAAGGCTGGCATCCAGCCGCTCCGGCTCGACCCGCTGCCGCGCGGACTGTTCAATCGGGTGCTGCTGCCGAAGATCATCGAGATGGAGACGAACCTCGAGATCTTCCAGACCGGCGACCCCCGGGTCTGGTTCCACCAAGTGATGCTCGACCACCGAACCCGCGATCCGGAGCAGGCGATCGCCGCGATGCGGGCCGTGCTCGACCTCCCCTTCAACGCCCGCCTCCGCGAGCGGTTCGGCGACCCGGTGGAGGTGCTGTCGCTGATGACGCAGCCGGAGCCGGTGACCGCATGACCGCCGATCCGATCGCGGATGCCGCACCGACCCGCCGCCGCACCCTGCTCGATGGCGCTTGGCGCTACCGCCCGGACAGCCCGGAGTTCGCCCTCGGCGAGCACCTCGGGTGGACCGACCCCGACCTCGACGACGGCGACTGGCCGGTCATGGAAATCCCGGCCTGCTGGGACATCGCCGACCCCAGCCTGCACGGATTCGAGGGGTTCGTCTGGTTCCGGCGGCGCTTCCCGGCGCCGGCGGCGGACGGCCGCAGGCTCGAACTCTGCTTCGAAGGGGCCAACTATCGCGTCGACGTCTGGCTGAATGGGAGCCACCTCGGTGCTCACGAGGGCGGCTTCACGCCCTTCTCGTTCCGCGTCGACGGCTTGGTCCGGCCCGGCGAGAACGTCCTGGTCGTCCGCGTCGACAACCGCCCGCTGCCGGAGCGGGTGCCCGGCGCCCGCTTGAGCTGGTTCAACTACGGCGGGCTCTACCGCGAGGTCTTCCTCGAAGAGCAGCCCCTGGCTCGGCTGGACGACGTCTGGCTCGACCCGCTCCCGCTCGCCGCGGGCGAACGCGGACCCGCCCGCCTCGCGGCGGAGGTCGTGGTCACCAACGACTCGGCGGTCCCCTTCGCGGGGCGCCTGGACCTGACCGTCGGGTTCGGTTCCTGGGCCGTGACTGTTGACGTGGCAAGCGACGAGTCCCGGACGCTCCGCGGCGAGATCGACCTCGCTGCGGTGCCGTACTGGTCGCCGGAGCACCCCGACCTGCTCCGGGCCGAGGTGTCCCTGGGCGACGGCGGCGGCCCGATCGACCGCCACCTCTGCGATCTCGGCGTCCGACGGTTGACCGTCGACGGGCCACGGCTGCTGCTGAACGGCGAACCGGTCCGGCTCCTCGGCGTCAACCGGCACGAGGACTACCCGACGACCGGCCGCGCCCACGACGAGCGGATGCTCTGGAACGATCTCCGGGCAATCAAGGCGACGGGGGCCAATTTCGTGCGGGCCAGCCACTACCCCCAGCACCGCCGCTTCTACGACGCCTGCGACCGACTTGGCTTGATGGTGATGGACGAGATCCCGCTCTGGGGCTGGGGCCGCGGGCGGTGGGACGACGGCGGCACGGCGCCGCTGGCGGCCGCTCGGACTCAGCTCGACGAGATGGTCCGGCGCGACCGGAACCGCACGTGCGTCGTCGTCTGGAGCGTCAGCAACGAGACGGGCGGCGGCCGCCCCGAGGTCGACGAGGCGAACCTCGACCTGATGCGCCGCGCCCGCGCGCTCGACCCGAGCCGGCTCGTCACCTACGTCGCGCTCCACGCCGTCTGGACGACGCCGGACGACCGGGTAATGCCCGAGGCGGACATCCTCTGCCTGAACGAATACGCCGGCAGCCTCAACGCCGAACCGCCCGTGCCCACGGTCGCCGACCTCGCCGCGGTGCGGGCCATGCTGGGCGGGCAGCTCGACGAGCTCCACCGGCGGTTCCCCGACAAGCCGGTCCTGATGACCGAGTTCGGCGGCATCGGGCTGCCGGGCCACCACGGAGACGTGCCCTGGAGCGAGGAGTTCTACGGCGCCACCATCCGCGCCCACTGGGAAACCTTCGCCGCCCGGCCGTGGATCGTCGGCGCGTTGCTCTGGTGCTGGCAGGACTACCCGATGCACCCGAACCGGGCGCGTCCGTACCCGACGGGTCACTACGGGGTCGTCACCACGGACCGGCGGCCGAAGGCGGCTATGGAGGCGCTGACCGCGGCCTTCGTCGCCCCGTGGGCGGCCTGGGGCGGGCAAGCTGAGCCGACGAAGAAGGATGGCCCCGCCGGGGAGAAGGGGAAAGCGTGAAGATCGTCGATGTCCGTACGACCGTCGTGGGCAACCCCTGGAAAAACTGGGTCTTTGTCCAGCTCTTCACCGACGAGGGGATCGTCGGCATCGGCGAAGCGACCGGGGGCCTCAGCACGAAGCCGCACGAGGCGGCCGTCCACGAGCTGAAGCCGCTCTACCTCGGCATGGACCCGCGCGACGTCGGCGCCGTCTGGGACAGCCTCTACAAGGGCAGCTACCTGAACCAGAACCCGGCGATGGCCGGGATCGAGATGGCCTGCTGGGATATCCTCGGCAAGAGCCTGGACGCGCCGATCTGGCGGCTGCTCGGTGGCAAGGTCCGGCCCCGCATCCGGGCCTACGCCAACGGCTGGTACAAGGGCCCGCGCGACCCCGGGTTCTTCGCCGAGGCGGCGCGGGCGGTGGTCGAGCGCGGCTACACCGCGCTCAAGTTCGACCCCTTCGGAAACGCCTACCGCTTCATCGCCGGCGACGAGCTGCGCCTGTCGCTGGCGATCGTGGCGGCGGTCCGCGACGCGGTCGGGGAGTCGGTCGACCTCCTGATCGAGGGGCACGACCGCTTCTCCGTCTCGACCGCGATCGAGGTCGGCCGGGCGCTCGCCGAGTTCCGCCCGTTCTGGTTCGAGACGCCGACGATGTCGACCGAGCTCGACGCGATGGTCGAGGTGGCGCGGGCCATCCCGGTGCGGGTCGTCGGCGGCGAGCGCTCCTATGCCAAGGGGGACTTTGCCAAGTTGCTGGCGCCGCGGGTGATCGACGTCGTGCAGCCGGAGATCCTCCGCTGCGGCGGCGTCTCGGGCTTGACCAAGATCGCCGCCCTGGCCGAGGCGTACGAGGCGTTCGTCGCCCCCCACAACGCCCAGAGCCCGTTCACCACCGTCGTCAACGCCCACGTCGGGGCGGCCCTGCCGAACCTCCTGATCCAGGAGTGCTTCGACGACTTCCTCGTCCCGTGGAGCCGGGAGATCATGAGCGGCACCGTCCGCATCGTCGACGGGTTCATCGAGGTGCCGGACGGCCCCGGCTTCGGCGTCGCCCTGGACGAGGCGGAGATGGCGAAGTACCCCTACGCCGAGCGCAACTTCCTGCGCCTGTTCGAGGCCGGCTGGGAGCGCCGCGGTTTCCAGGCCGGCTGAAACCGCTCCGGCCGCCCGACGCGAAACGCTTCCTGCGTGCGATCGGCGCCCGCCGGAACGGCGAACGCCGTCGGCCCCGACCGGACCGATCAGGCCACCTGCGTCACCTCCTCGGCTCGGCCGAGCACTCGCCCGTGCCGTGGCAGTTTCCCCGCTCTCGAAGCATGGAAGCGGGTGATTTCGGAGGAGGCCCGGACCGTTCGATAGGCGTTCGTGCCGACGGACTCCCCGTCATCCCGAACGGAGTGAAGGATCTCTCCTCGGCTCCTCCTCGGGGACCCGAGGAGGAGCCGAGGAGGACCCGCCGTAGCGGCGTCGTTTCGACCGCCGTTGGTTGAGCCGGAGAGAGATCCTTCGGCTTCGCCCAGGATGACGGCCGGGGGCGGTCGGTTGATGGAGCGGGATTCGCAGAAGTCGCCCTGGCCTCCTCCGATCACCCCGCCCGCGGCGCCTGCCAAAGGGGATCGCGTTCCGGCGCCGCCTCGAGGGCGCCGGCCAGGGCGTCGTAGGCGGGCTTGGGCCGCAACTCCTCATCGTAGGGCAGGGGGCGGCGGGCGGCGCCGTCCTCCCGCGGGTAGTCCTCCTGGAGCCAAGTGTAGCGGTCGGAGAGGCCGAACGTCATCACGGCGGCGACCGCAGGCTCGGCGAGGGCGACGTCGAGGTACGTCCGATAGGCGTCGGCGATCGCCTCGTCGCGGGTCGGGATGTCCTCCGGCAGGCCGTCGTCAAGGACGTCCAGCTCGGTGATCAGGATCGTCATCCCGCGGTCCGCCAGCTCGGCCAGGAAAGCTTGGTAACCGACCGCGTCGAACTTCTCGGCGAACCCGGCCGCATCTAGGTGGGCCTGGACGCCGAACGCGTCGACCGGGACGCCGTCGGCCAGTAGGGCGTCGAGGACGACCAGGGCCTTGGCCTGCTTGTCGGCCGCCGCGTCGTACTCGTCGTCGGTCTCGAAGCCGAACTCGTTGAGCACCAGCAGGGCGCCGGGGTCGGCGGCGCGGGCGACCCGGAACGCCTCGGCGACGTAGTCCGGGCCGACGGTCTGGTACCAGGGGTAGTCGCGGCGCAGCCCGTCCGCCTCGTGGGCGTCGATCGCCTCGTTGACGACGACCCAGCCCGCCACCCGGCCCCGGTAGTGCCCGACGACCCGCTCGACCGTGTCGAGCATCAGGCTCCGCGCGTCCTCCATCCCGAAGAGGTCGTCCTCGGTCCAGCCCTCGCCGAACCCCTCGTCCCAGACGAGGTGGGTGGCGAAGACGAGTTGGCCGCGTTCCTCGGCGAAGGCGAAGAAGCGGTCGCCGTAGGTGAAGTCCAGCTCCGCCCCGGGCTCCGGCCTCAGCCGGTACCAGAGCAGGTCGTCCTCGGTGAAGAGGATCGCCGCCTCGTGGTCGACGAGCCGGGCGTACTCCGCGTCCTCCAACTGCCAGGTGGCCGTCGAGGTGCCGAAGACCAGCCCCCGGTCGGCCGCCGTCCGCCACAGCGGCACCGTGGACAGGTCGGCTCCGACCGGGGTCGCCTCCCCGGCGGCCGGCGTCGCCTGGGCGGCGCTCCCGGACAGCGGGCGTCCACCGAGACCGACCGCGGCCAGCCCGTTCGCCGCGGCGTTGACGAGCGCCGAACGTCGGGTAGGCATCCTCTGCCGGCTCACGCTCTTGCTCCTCCGGGCCGGTGGCACCCCACCAAATCCCTGACCCGTGATCCAGGATCGCCCTTCATCTGCCCTGCTGCAAACGATTGCGAAGTCGCCGCCTCGGCAGGGTAGGGGTGCCCGCCCGCGGGGTCAAGTCGATTCGGCGGAGCAGGCATGGCATGGCATGGTCGGTGCGTTAACTGGAGCGGGATCATCGCGTTCGGGCCGGGCCGGGATGGCCCCGGACGGCCGGAGCGCGTGGAAGGGAACGACCATGGGACCGAAGACGATCGGCTTCTTGGCGGCGGGCGCGCTCCTGACGGTGGCGACCCCGGCGGCGGCCCAATCGCCCGCCGACACCTCGTTCTCCGAGTCGTCGCGCAGCAGCGGTCCGACCTGCGTCGTCGGCGGCACCGCCTCCGACTGCGCCAGCGGGAGCGCGGCGTTCCCGATTGTGGTCACGGTCTCCCCCGTGTTGTCGGTGCCCTCCTCGGTCGCGGGCTCGCCGCCGCTCGCCGGCGGCATCTTCGGCGGCTCGGCGGTCGGCGACGTCAGCACCGACACCGACGTCGACCGCAGCACCAGCTTCGGCACCGTGGCGGCGCGGTAGGTTCGCGAGACGGTCCAACCGGGCGCCGGACGAAGCCCGATGCATCGGGCTTCGTCCGGCGCCTGTCGCTCGGACGGCGCGCTTCCACGGGAGTGCGCTACGAACGATTACGCCTTGACGACGACGCTCCGCCGTCCCAAGTCCGTGCCGATCAGCTCGAACTCCTCTAGGGCGGCGCGTAAATCCTCGACGATCTCGGGCGG
>CADCWF010000285.1 GCA_902806345.1 uncultured Thermomicrobiales bacterium | reverse complement strand
GCGACCGGCCACATCTCCGGCGCCCACTTCAACCCGGCGGTGACCCTCGGTTTCGCCGTCGGCCGCCACTTCCCGTGGCCGCTCGTCCCTCAGTACTGGGCGGCCCAACTGCTGGGCGGCTTGACCGCCAGTCTCCTGCTGCGGGGGCTCTTCGGCGATGTCGCCGGCCTCGGCGCGACCCTCCCGTTCGCCGGGGCCGGTCAATCGTTCGTGCTCGAGATCGTCCTGACCCTGATCCTGATGGTCGTCATCACCGCCGTCGCCACCGACACCCGGGCGGTCGGCCAGGCGGCCGCCATCGCGATCGGCGGCACGATCGGCCTGGAGGCGCTGTGGGCCGGCCCGATCTCCGGCGCCAGCATGAACCCGGCCCGCTCGCTCGCCCCGGCGATCGCCTCCGGCACCTGGCAGCACCAGTGGCTCTACGTGCTCGGCCCGGCGATCGGCGCCGCGGTCGGGGTGCTGGTCTATCAATTCATCCGGGGCGAGTCAATCGGGGAGGACGCCGATGGATAGCCCGTTCGCGGAGCTGACGAGAACCCCGGACGGGGTCGTGGCGGCGGTGTACCGCCGTGCCAGCGAGGAGTGCGCCACCGGCCACTGCCCGATCGCCCGGCAGCTCGAGGGGTGCGTCCGCGACGCCGTCGCCGCGGTCTGGGACGGCCGGGTCAAGACCTTCGTCCCGGTCCTCGCCCTCCGCCGGGTGCGGGCCTGCATCCGCGCTGGCACCTGCGAGTGCGACGATTTCTAGCCGCGGGAGACACCGATGACCGCCCGCATCGCCGTCTTCGGCGACCTCCACGGCAACCGCGCCGCCACCGCGGCGACCCTGGCCGCGATCGACGCCGAGCGGCCCGACGCCGTCTATTGCCTGGGCGATCTGGTCGGCTACGGCGCCCACCCGAACGAGACGGTCGCCCTCGTCCGGGAATGCGGCATCCCGACGGTGATGGGCAACTACGACGACGGGGTCGGCTTCGACCGCGACGAGTGCGGCTGCGCGTACACGGACCCCAACGAGGAGGCCCGCGGCCAACAATCCCTGCTGTGGACCCGCGAGATGACCACCGCCGACCACAAGGCCTACCTGCGGACGCTGCTACCGGAGGTCCGGTTCGAGGCCGTGGGGCGCCGCTTCCGGCTCGTCCATGGCAGCCCGCGGCGGATGAACGAGTACCTCTTCGAGGACCGCGACCCCCGCTCGCTCGAGCGGATCGCCCAGGGCGCCGAGTGCGACGTGCTCGTCTTCGGCCACACCCACAAGCCGTGGACGCGGGAGATCGGCGGCGTCCGCTTCGTCAACGCCGGCAGCGCCGGCAAGGCGAAGGACGGCGACCCGCGGGCCTGCTGGGTGCTGCTGGCGGCGGCGGCCGGGGCGCCCGTCACCGCCGAGTATCGCCGGGTGGCCTACGATACCGCCGGCGAGGCGACGGCGATCCGCGCCGCTTCCGGGCTGCCGGATCGTTTCGCGCGCGACATCGAGACCGGGGGTGCTTCCTGACGTCGTTCACCGCCAGCGGCAAGCCGAAGCGGACGGTCGAGTCGCTTCGGGTCGAGCGCCGCTACCGCAACGTCCTCACCTTGTTCCTCTCCGGCCAACTGCCGGGGTTCGACCACCGGCGGCACGTCCACGTCGCCAACATCCTGACCCACCTGCCCTTCGGCCGGGAGCTGATGCACCTCGGCCTGCAGACGATGGCCTACCGCCACTTCGTGCCGGACAAGTACAGCGCCGAGACAACGGACGTTTGGTGGGAGCGGCTCGACGGGGAGCTGCCCGATCCGGCGCTGTTCGACGACCTGCCCGGCGGCGCCGAGGGCGCTTCCTAAAGCCTGTTCCGCACCGCCGGGGGCGGTGCCCGACGGTTCGGGGGCGCCGACGCCATGGGGGCCGTCTGGACGAACCGGTGCGGCGCGGACCGGGCCGGGGTCGCGATGCCGAGGCATCGTCCGCGGGGCCGCGTCCCTCCCCGCGGACGGACGGCACGCGCGACGGCCCTCCTTCCGAGAAGTCCAGACCGCGCCCTCCGGGGGCCGAGACCGCCGACGGCGTTCCGATCGGCAGAGATACACCGGACGGGTCATGGACGGCCACGGCGGTCGAGACCGCCGTGGGGCGTCGCCGGCCCAGGGTTCCTTAGGTACCCTTGGGAGGGTGCGGACGACGGCCGGCCAGGTCCCGTGTCGAATCCGCCGGTTCGCGTTCGACAACTGAGGGAGAGCGGGTCGAGATCCGACGAGGACCTCTGCCGCCCGGCTCACGGATGGAATCGGAAGGAGATTCGACGATGCGCGTGATGGTGCTGATCAAGGCCGACCAGGATTCCGAAGCGGGGGTGATGCCGAGCGAACAGCTCCTGACGGAGATGGGCGCCTTCAACGAGGAGTTGGTCAAGGCCGGGGTCATGCTCGACGGCGACGGCCTGAAGCCGAGTTCGGCCGGCGCCCGCGTCCGCTTCTCCGGCTCGCAGCGGACGGTGACCGACGGCCCCTTCGCGGAGACGAAGGAGCTGATCGCCGGCTACTGGATCTGGCAGGTGGGGTCGCTCGACGAGGCGATCGAGTGGGTCAAGCGCTGCCCCAACCCGATGGGCTCCGAGTCCGAGATCGAGATCCGGCCGCTCGCCGAGGCCGAGGACTTCGGGGAGGCGTTCACGCCCGAGCTGAGGGAGCAGGAAGATCGGTTGCGGGCGGAGGTGGCCGCGCAGCAGGGCGCGTAATCCGCGGCCGGACGAGCCGGACAGTTGGGGGCGGTCTCACGCCGATGGGTCGGGCGGCGTCGGGTGGGGCGCGATGACCGCCCGCCCGTCGTCGCCCACGTCCCCAGGGGACGGCTTGCGCGCGGGCTTCGCTTCCACGCCCAAAGCGCACCATGTCCATACCTGGCTCGGGCGACCCGAACGAGGAAGCGCCGGATCCCCGATTCGACCCGACCGGCCGCCAGACGAGCCCCCAGCTCGCGTGGAACCGGGTGACGGCCGAGGTAGACTGGTGGCGCCCGGATCAGGAGGTCGGAGGGTGCCGATCGTTTCGGCGGACGAGGGGCAGGAGGCGGGAGCGTGGACCAGTTCGGCGCCGAGGCGTCCGTTGTCCTGTAC
>CADCWF010000284.1 GCA_902806345.1 uncultured Thermomicrobiales bacterium | reverse complement strand
TCCCGAACATACACGACCGCAGATATCGCCACGCCAATGACGAGGACGACCGAACGTACGAGAACAGCCAGTGACTCGGCGAAGAGGTCTACCCATAGGCCCATTGAGTTGAGAATCACAAGTAGGACCAAGCCAGTGGGCGGGGATCGCATCGCCAAGTTCATCTGCAAACACTTTGACCGCTGGTTCCCTGAGACCGAGCTTGCCCCTTCGGCTTCCCTAGCCGAACGTCATTGTTGTCTTCGCGGTCGCTTTTCGGGCCTCGGGGCTCAGCCGCCGACCCGGTAGTTCGGCGCTTCCCGCGTGATCGTCACGTCGTGGGGATGGCTCTCGCGGAGACCGGCGGCGGTGATCCGGACGAACTGGGTCGAGCGCCGCAACGCCTCGATGTCCGGGGCGCCGACGTAGCCCATCGCCGAGCGGAGCCCGCCGACGATCTGGTAGACGAGCGGCCCGAGCGGCCCCTTGTAGGCGACCCGCCCCTCGATCCCCTCCGGCACCAGCTTCGAGATGGTGCCGATCCCCTCCTGGAAATAGCGGTCCTTCGAGAAGGATCGCGCCTTCATCGCCCCGATCGAGCCCATCCCTCGGTACTCCTTGTACCGCTCGCCCTGGTAGAGGACGACCTCGCCGGGGCTCTCGTCGACGCCGGCGAGGAGGCTGCCGAGCATCACCGCGTGGGCGCCGGCGGCGATCGCCTTGGCGACGTCGCCGCTGTACTGGATGCCGCCGTCGGCAACGACCGGGACCCCGTGCTTCTCGGCCGCGCGCGAGCAGTCGAGGGTGGCCGTCACCTGGGGGACGCCGACGCCGGCGACGACGCGGGTTGTGCAGATGGAGCCGGGACCGACGCCAACCTTGACCGCGTCGGCCCCGGCCGCGACCAACGCCTCGGTCGCCGCCGCGGTCGCGACGTTGCCCGCCATCACCTCGACGCCAAGCCGGGCCTTGACCGCCCGCACCGTCTCCAGCACCGACGCCGCGTGACCGTGGGCGGTGTCGACCACAAGCAGGTCGACCCCGGCCGCGACGAGCGCCTCGGCTCGCTCCCGGGCGTCGGCGCCGACCCCGACCGCGGCGCCGACCCGGAGGCGGCCCTTGTCGTCCTTCGTCGCCCGCGGATATTGAATCTTCTTCTGGATGTCCTTGACCGTGATCAGCCCGGTCAGGAAGCCGCCGTCGTCGACGACCGGCAGCTTCTCGACTCGGTGGCGGTGGAGGATCCGGCTCGCCTCGTCGAGGGTGGTCCCGGCCGGGGCGGTAATCAAGTTCTCGCTCGTCATCACGGCGGAGACGGGTTGCTCGACGTCGTCGACGAAGCGGAGGTCGCGATTGGTCAGGATGCCGACGAGGCGGCCGTCCGGTTCGGTGATTGGGACCCCCGAGACGCGGTAGCGCTCCATCACCGCCAGCGCCTCGCGCACCGGCGCGTCCGGCGGCAGGGTGACCGGCTCAACGATCATCCCCGACTCGGAGCGCTTGACCTTGTCGACCTCGGCGACCTGGTCCTCGATCGAGAGGTTGCGGTGGACGATGCCGAGGCCGCCCTCACGGGCGAGGGCGATCGCCAGACGGGCCTCGGTGACGGTGTCCATCGCCGCCGAGAGGATCGGGATGGCGAGCGATATCGAGCCGGTCAGCCGGGTCGCGGTGTCCGCCTCGGCCGGCAGCACCTCGGAGTGGGCGGGGGCCAGGAGGACGTCGTCGAAAGTGAGGCCGAGCCCGAGGAACTTGTCCTCCCGCATCAGGCCATCGGCCTCGGCGATGCCGTCGGGCGCAGTGCCAGCGCCGTCGCTCGCGGCGGTCTCGGGCGCCCGCCTTGGCCGGGTCTCGGTCACGCTCATCGTCGTTCCTCCCCGGAAGCAGGTGCGGTAGCGCTGCCGGCCGAGGCGGGCGTGGCCAGGCGGAGCCGGCTCGCCAGCTCGCCGGCGAACGCCTCGTAGGCGTCGGCCCCGCGCGAAGCGGGGTCGTACTCGACGATCGCCTGCCCGTAGGAGGGCGCTTCGGCCAGGCGGACCGAGCGCGGTACGATCGTCTCGAAGATCCGGTGCGGGAAGTAGCGGCGGACCTCGTCGACGACGTGGGCCGAGAGGCGGGTCCGGGCGTCGTACATCGTCATCAAGACGCCGGCCACGTCGAGCGGCGGGTTGAGGGCGCGCTTGACGAGGTCGATCGTGGTGATCAGCTGACCGAGCCCTTCCAGCGCGAGGAATTCACACTGGATCGGGACGACGACGGAGCGGGCCGCGGTCAGGGCGTTGACCGTCAGCAACCCGAGCGAGGGCGGACAGTCGATCAGCACCAGGTCGTAGGCGCGCAAGACCTCCGACAGTGCATTCGCCAGCCGCCGCTCCCGCTCCGGCGCCGCGACCAACTCGATCTCGGCGCCCGCCAGCGTCGGCGTCGCCGCGACGAGGTCGAGGTTCGGCCGCGCCCCGGCGGCGATCGCCTCGGCAACGGGAGTGCCTTCGACCAGCAGGTCGTAGACGGTGGCGGCAAGGGTCGTCTTGTCGACGCCGAGCGAGGAGGTGGCGTTGCCCTGGGGGTCGATGTCGACGAGCAGCACCTTGTGACCCCTGCCGGCCAGGGTCACCGCCGTATTGACCGCGGTGGTCGTCTTGCCGACGCCGCCCTTCTGGTTGGCGAAGGCGACGGTCGGCGCCGGCTGCGCCCCCCGGTCCAGCGGGTAGGCCGCGAGCGCCGGAGAGGAGGCCGGTAGGGTGCGCGCCACGTATTGCCCTGGTTCGATGATACGCGCCGCGGGACGACGCGCCTGTACGAACGACGGGGCGATGGTAGCACGGGCGCTCCGCCGGAAACGAGGCCGCGTGGCGCTCGATCCCCGGCGGCGAGGCCGGGTCCGCCCTCGCCGGCAGCAAAGCGGATGTTCGCCGGGAACCGTCCGCAACCACGCTCGGCACCGCCCATGCGTCGCGCGGTCCCATACCGGGGCGGACCGCGTCCCGGCCGGGACGAGACCACGAGGGGACCGATGGCGAACACCGTTGCTGAAGCACCGCTCGAAGAGCGGATCGCCAAGATCGGCGAGTTGATCAAGGACATCGAGATCGCGATGCTGACGACCGTCGACGAATCGGGCGAGCTGCATAGCCG
>CADCWF010000283.1 GCA_902806345.1 uncultured Thermomicrobiales bacterium | reverse complement strand
CCGCAACGCCTACGACCACGCCATCCGGGCCGCCGGCGTGAAGCTGGTCGAGGTCGGCTACCTCGGCTATCCCGGCGCCGGTGGCACCGCGCCGTGGCAGATCGCCGAGGCGATCGGCGAGAAGACGGCGGCGGTCGCCTGCCCGATCCTCGCCACCCCGGGAACGGTTCCCTTGCCGGAGGTGTGCGAGATCGCTCACGCCCACGGCGTCCCGGTGATCGTCGACGCGGCGGCCGAGTTGCCGCCGCGCTCCAACCTGCGCCGCTTTATCGAGGAGGGCGCTGACCTCGTCGTCTTCTCCGGCGGCAAGGCGATCGGCGGCCCCCAGGCGAGCGGTGTCCTGGTTGGCCGGGAGGATCTGATCGCCTCCGTCGCCCTCCAGCACCAGGACATGGACGTCCGTCAGGAGACCTGGTCGCGCCGGGGGTGGGTCGCCGACGGGCGGCTGCGCGGCGTCCCCCACCAGGGCTTCGGCCGCTCGATGAAGGTCGGGCGGGAAGAGATCGTCGGCCTGGTCGTCGCCCTCCAGCGCTACGCCGCGGGCAGCGACGATGCGGACCTCGCCCGCTGGCAGGCCTGTCTCGACCCGATCGAGGCGGCGGTCTCCGGGTTGTCACGGATTGCGGTCGCCCGCCACCTGTCACCGACCAAGCCGGTCCCCTCCCTGCGGATCGACCTCGCGGGGCGGGGCGGTCGATCCGCCGCCAATGCCGTCGTCCTGGCGCTCCTCGCCGGCGACCCCGCCATCGCGGTCGGCGAGCAGCTGGCCGACCAAGGGATGCTGGTCGTCGATCCCCAGGGGCTGACCGCAGCTGAGGCGGCGCTCGTGGCGGACCGGCTGCGGCGGGCCCTGGTCGGTTGAATCGCGCAGGCGAGACGGCGCCTGGATGAAGGGCGGTACAGGTTTCGCCGGATGGTCGTGCCGCCACGAGGAGGACTCGTCGCCGGCACGCCGAGGAGGGGACCCCATGTTGCTGCGGCCCACGTCGGGCAAGAAGGTGCTCTGGCAGGAGATGCTGCGCCACGAGCTACTGGCGTCGATGGAGGCGCGGGCGGTCGTGATCGTTCCGGTCGGCTCGGTCGAGCAACACGGTCCCCACTGCCCCCTGGACGTGGACATCAGCATCCCCTACCACCTGGCGGTGCGGACCGCCGCAGCGCTCGACGACGTGCCCGTCCTGGTCGCGCCGCCGGTCTCGCTCGGCTTCACCCACTACAACATGGGCGAGATCGGCACCATCACCTTGCGGCTGGAGACCTTCATCGACGTGCTGTGCGACGTGGCCAGGAGTATCTGGGCCAACGGCTTCCGCCGGATCGTGCTGCTAAACGGCCACGGCGGCAATGAGGCCCCGACTTGGGCGGCGTCGGTCAAGCTGGCGGAAGAGGATGTCTGGGCTCTGGCGCTCACCTACTGGAATATGGCCAGGGACGAGCTGCTGGCCTGGAGCGAGGCCGATGGCGGCAGCATCGGCCACGGCGGCGAGTGGGAGACGAGCTTGCAGCTCTACCTGCGCCCGGAGCTGGTCGCCACCGGGCGGGCGGTGAAGGACGAGTGGCGGCTCACGTTCGGCGGGGAGGTCGGGCGGTTCGCCCGCTTTCCGGAACGGCGGCGGGAGATGGAGCACGGGGTGATGGGGGACCCCTTGGTCGCCTCGACGGCCAAGGGGGAACGCCTCTTCGGCGTGCTTCAGGAGCGGCTGTCTGCCCTCTGCCGGGAGTACCACGCGGCCGAGCCGCCCCGCTACAAGGAGTTC
Source organism: uncultured Thermomicrobiales bacterium (assembly GCA_902806345.1). GTDB lineage: Bacteria > Chloroflexota > Chloroflexia > Thermomicrobiales > UBA6265 > CADCWF01. Next base: position 1,373 of record CADCWF010000283.1, on the reverse strand, counting down.
GGCAGCCACTGCCCGTAGCCGCTACTCGTGCGACGACCCCAATCGGCGCGGAAGGACCCTCCGCCCGCAACCTGTGGAGCGGGAGCGGCGGGTGCAGCGAATCAGCGTTAGCGCGCCACTTTGGCGTCGTTCCCGAGGCCGGCAGGTGATGGTCGGCAACCGTGGCCCGACTCACCGCACCATCCCAAGTGGACGGCGAGACCGCGCGACCTGGCGAACCGAGCGGACGTGCGCCCGTCGCTCGGGGAGACCACGTCCGAGAGGTCGCGTACCCCAACGCGTACCCCAACGACCCTGCATCTGGGTGGAGCACGGTAGACGACGATGGACGAGAAACGGCGTAGCTATAAAGGTTCTTGGCTCCATCTCTGGGCGCCGGGCCGAACTGTGGAACAGGAGGTGACGGGACCGTGCCCCGTGCGTCTCTCGCGAAGGCGCAGACATGCTAACGCCATCGTTGGTGGGCTACGTCCGCGACGTGGCCTTGGCCTTGGCCTTGAAGGGGCATCACAGCTCCTGACGGCTGGGCCCCCAACCCGAAGGCCGGTGGCACGTCGAGAAGACAGGGGAGGCGGCCTAGCGACCAGGGCCGCTAGGCCGCCTCGTCGCCGACCAGCCCCTCCCAGGACGCCGCCCCGGCGGGCCCGGGGGCCCCGGCGCCGGCGCGCGACCAGTTGTAACGGAGTCCCCCGGCCAGCAGGCCGTCGAGCGCCGTCTGCCGCTCCGTCCGCCGCCAGTCCTTGGCCGCCATCGCCAGCGCTCGCTTCTGCCCGACGACCACCGCCAGCCTCCGCGCCCGCGTCACCGCCGTGTAGAGCAGCGTCCGCCCCAGCACCGCCGCGTGGCTGGTCAGGAGGGGGATCACGACGGCCGGGAACTCCGCCCCCTGCGCCTTGTGGACGCTGACGGCGTAGGCGTGGGTCAGCTGGTGGAGGCTCGCGAAGGGGTAGCGCACCTCCCGCCCGTCGTCGAGGGCCACCACCAGCTCCTGCTCGACCGGCTCGACCGCCCGCACCGATCCGAGGTCGCCGTTGAAGACCTCCAGGCCGTAGTCGTTCTTGACCTGGAGCACCCGGTCGCCCGGGCGGTAGACGCGCCCCCCGCCCCGCGCCTCGGGCACCCCTTCCCGTGGGGGGGTGAGCCGCTCCTGGAGCAGGAGGTTCAGGTTCCCCACGCCGGCCTCGCCCCGGTGCATCGGGACGAGGACCTGGGCCTCGCCGGGGCCGAAGCCGTAGCGGGCGGGCAGCCGCCGGGCGACGAGGTCGACGACCAGCCGCGCGGCCTCGGCCGGATCCTCCGCGGGCAGGAAGAAGCAGTCCCCAACCTCGCCGCCGAACCGGGGGGGCTGGCCCTCGTTGATGCGCGTCGCGTTG
>CADCWF010000282.1 GCA_902806345.1 uncultured Thermomicrobiales bacterium | reverse complement strand
ACGTGCTGTTCGTCCTCGGCGTCTTCTCGATCCTCGGGGAGTTCGCCGACGTCGAGATCGACGCGCTCTTCGTGACGGCCCTGCTTACGGTCATCGGCTTCTCGGTCCACGACACGATCGTCGTGTTCGACCGGATCCGCGAGAACGAGCTCCGGCGCGTGACCAACTCCCTCGAAGAGACGGTCAACTACAGCCTCGCGCAGACGATCGTCCGGTCGGTGAACACCTCACTGACGGTCATGTTCACGTTGCTCGCGCTCGTGCTCTTCGGTGGCGAGTCGACCCGCAACTTCGTCCTCGCACTCCTGTTGGGCGTCCTCAGCGGCACCTACTCCTCGATCTTCAACGCCAGCCAGCTGCTGGTGTCGTGGGAGAACGGGGAGATCCAGCGCCTGTTCGGCCGATTCCGCGGTCAATCCCAGCCGCAGGTTGCGCCTGGTCGATAGGCAGGCGGTTAGGGCCGCCCCGAACGGCCCAAATCCCGTGGTAAACTTTGCAACCGCGCGTGGACTGCGGCTCCGCGCGCGTTTGTGTGCCAACTCCACTGTCGTCAACCCCTCCGGTCCCGGCTGGTCGCACCCGTGCGCGGGGTAAACGCATGTCGCCCGATTCCCAATGCCGGGGAGGGCAGGTGTAGAGGTTTGCGCAGTTCATTGCAGTCGTAGGCGTCCGTCGGTCGAGGAGGGCATCTTGGATCAGCAGTTGGAGTACATGCTGCCGGTGATGGGGTTTGGCGTGGTCGCCATCCTCTTCGCCGGTTGGCTCGCCCGTGACGTCTTCTCGCGCGACCAAGGGTCCGCGGAGATGCAGGACATCGCGGGGGCCATCTTCCAGGGCGCGATGGCCTACCTCAACCGCCAGTACCGGACGATTGCCCAGCTCTCCATCGTCATCTGCGTCGTGCTCGGCCTGCTCGTCGCGATCTTCGAGAAGGAGCACCAGTTCGAGCGCGGCGTCATCACGGCGATCGCCTTCCTGGTCGGCGCCGCGCTCTCGGGTCTGTCGGGCTTCATCGGGATGTACGTCGCGGTCCGCAGCAACATCCGGACCGCCGCCGCCGCCCGCCGCTCCATCGGCGAGGCCTTGACCGTCGCCTTCCGCGGCGGCGCCGTCTCCGGCTTCCTCGTGATCGCGCTTGGCCTGCTCGGCATCAGCGGCGTCTACTGGGTCGTCTACCTCTTCGCCGACAGCACCGACGGCACGCCGGTCGTTGCCGAGACACCGTTCTGGATCCTCGGCTTCGCCTTCGGCGCGAGCTTCGTCGCTCTCTTCGCCCAGCTCGGTGGAGGCATCTACACCAAGGCGGCCGACGTCGGCGCCGACCTCGTCGGCAAGGTCGAGGCGGGCATTCCCGAGGACGACCCCCGCAACCCGGCCGTCATCGCGGACCTGGTCGGCGACAACGTCGGCGACTGCGCCGGCCGAGGGGCGGACATCTTCGAGTCCTCCGCCGCCGAGATCATCGGCGCAATGATCTTGGGCGTCGCGCTCTTCAAAGCGTCGGGCGCGGCGACCGGCACCAGCGATATTGCCTGGATCTTCTTCCCCCTCGTCCTCGCCGCGTTCGGCATCTTCGCGTCGCTGGTCGGGACACTCGTGATCCAGCCGAAGGCGGTCATCAGGGACCCGATGGCCGAGCTCAACAGGGGCTTCTACGTCACCGCTGCCCTGTCGGCCGTGAGCCTCTTCGTCGTCTGCTACTGGATGCTGCCCTACGGCAAGTTCGAGTACGCGGTCTGCGGCCTCATCGGCATCGTGACCTCCCTCGCCTTCCTGTTCATCACCCAGTACTACACCGCCGGCAGCTACCGGCCCGTCCGGGAGATCGCCAACGCGTCCGAGCAGGGTGTTGCGACCAACATCATCTCTGGCATGGCGGTGGGTCTGGAGACGACCGGCATCCCGGCCCTGACGGTCGGGGCGGCGCTCCTTTCCTCATTCTATCTGGGCAACACCGTCGACTTCCCTGTCGTCGCTGGGTTCGAGGACTCGGCCGGGATCTTCGGTACCGCCGTCGCCACCATGGGCATGTTGATGACGGCCGCCTACATCCTGGCGATGGACTGCTTCGGTCCGATCACCGACAACGCCGGCGGCATCGTCGAGATGTCCAACGCGCCGGATGAGGTTCGGGCCGTCACCGACGCCCTCGACTCCGTCGGCAATACCACCAAGGCGCTCACCAAGGGCTACGCCGTCGGCACCGCCGCGCTGGCAGCCTTCCTCCTCTTCTCCGCCTTCCTCGACGAGGTCGAGCGGTTCAAGGGGGAGCAGATCGAGCGGGTTGTGAACCTGGCCGAGCCGAAGGTCTTCGTCGGTGGTCTGATCGGCGCCGCGTTGGTCTTCGTCTTCACCTCCTACACCATCCGCGCCGTCGGCCGGGCCGCCAGCGGGATGATCGAGGAGGTCCGCCGTCAGTTCCGGGAGGATCCGGGCATCATGCTCGGCACCTCCAAGCCGGACTACGCCCGCTGCGTCGACATCTCGGTCAAGAGCGCGCTCCGCGAGATGATCATCCCCGGTTCGCTGGCGGTCGCCGTCCCGGTCCTGGTCGGCGTCATCCTCCGCTGGGAGGCGACGGCCAGCATGCTGATGGTCGGCACCATCGCCGGCGTGCTGATGGCCCTGACGCTCAACAACGGCGGCGGCGCGTGGGACAACGCCAAGAAGTTCATCGAGGCGGGTGGTCTGAAGGACGCGCAGGGCAACGTGCTCGGCAAGGGCAGCGAGGCGCACGCGGCGTCCGTGGTCGGCGACACCGTCGGCGACCCGTGGAAGGACACCGCCGGCCCGTCCCTCCACGTCCTCATCAAGCTGCTCGCGACCATTACCTTGGTGCTGGCCCCGCTCTTCATCTAGCCGCAACGCACTCGGCCGTCCGGGGTCTCCATCCGGGTACCGCACGAGTCATCGCTCGGATCCGGGTCGACCTGCTACGGTCAGCCCGGATTCCGCGTTTCAGGGGAGAGATCGCTCGGCATGGCAGAGAAGCGTCACATCGGGGTGGTCGGCGGGGGCATGGCCGGCCTGACGGCGGCTTTCCGCCTCGCGAAGCTCGGTCACCGGGTCACGCTCTGGGAGCGCGGTCAGCGTTTCGGCGGGCAGGCCGCCGCGTTCGACGTCACCGGCGGCCAGCTGGAGTTCTTCTACCAC
>CADCWF010000281.1 GCA_902806345.1 uncultured Thermomicrobiales bacterium | reverse complement strand
CGTGAACGCCTGGGCCATGCCCTCGACCAGGTGCGGCATCCCGGTCCCCGGGTCCGCGACGAAGCAGAGCGCGGCGTAGGTCCCCGGAGCCAGGTCGTACTCGGTCACGACGGCCTGCCCGGGCGACATGAGCGCCGCGTAGCCGACCCAGACGCTCTCGGCCCACCAGCTCGGAGGCGGGGTCGGCGTCGCGCTCATGAAGGCCCCGACCATGGCCGAGACGTCCTCCTGGGTGATGGGCGCCGGCGTCCGGAAGAGCACCATGTGGTGCGCCTGGGCCCCCCGGTTGGTGAACCGCCAGACCTGCGGGCCGGCCGGCAGCGTCGCCCCCTCGATCCCTCGGAAGGCGAACTCGGTCATCGCCACCTCGACCGTCGGCGCGATCTCGGCCGCGACCGGCGAGGCCGCCGCGGCCCCGTCCGTCACGCTCAAGGGCATGAGGTGCACGGTCTCCTCGGCGTCGTCGGCGTCCGGCTGCGACGTCAGGCCCCAGGCCCACTCGCCCGGTCGCAGGTCGAACACCACCCAGGAGGTGTCCCCGCCGAAGGCGTAGGTGCCGCCGCCGTAGGTCCAGCCCGGCACCGGCACGTCGTTCCGGGCCGCCGACAGCAGCTGCTCGTCGGCCTCCTCCTCCGACAGGCCGGCCGGGGCGCGCACCAGGTTCAGGTAGGCCGCCAGCCCCGACCTGCTGACGAGCGAGACGAGGTAGCGCCCCGCCGCCACCTCGCGGGGCGCGTCGTAGCCGTCGTCCCGTTGCACGATCTCGATCCGGGGCAACCCGTACGTCGCGAGCACCTCGTTCGAGAAGGACGGGTCGGTCTGCGGCTCCTGCGCCGCCGGGAAGCCGACCGAGCCGGCCAGGAGGGCCCCCACGATCCCCACCAGAACCACCACCCGTCGCATCGCCGCTCCTCCCGCTCGCCGCGCCGCTCGCCGGAGGGCCCCTGGGCGGCGCCCGCCCAGACGGCCTCCACGCCGACCATCCTAAACCGAACACTCCGGCGAGCAAGGTGTCCAGGAAGCCGAACGGCAGGCACGGCCGGACGGGGGCCGTGGGACTTCCGGCTCCCGCCCGGGCAGCCGTCCCTCGCCCGCCGGTTCCGCCCAGCCTCGCCGGCTCCCACTCCGAGGCGGCCGCGCTCACCCGCACGATGCAAGACGCCTCTGGCTGGGTCTCCCTTGTACCTAGTTGACTAGTTTACCCCGGCGTACTGGGCCCGCCCCGCCCAGAAGGAGTCGGGGTCGTTCTGGACGGCCAGCGCCGCCCCGGCCGCGACCGCGGTCGCGATGAAGGGGAGGAAGCCGCCGAAGTAGCCGTTGCCGACGTGGTACGGCAGCGAGACCGAGGTGTAGCGGACCCGGGCCGGGAAGGACTCGACCAGGAAGGCGGCGATCGGCCCGTAGACCATCGTCACGAAGAGGACCAGGAGGAAGACGCAGAACGTCAGTACGACCGGATTGTAGGAGCCGCCGGCCGGGGTGAAGCGGTACATCAGGACGAAGATCGGGATCGTGAAGACGGCGGCGATCAGGTTGCCGGCCATCATCACCGGCTTCCGTCCGATCCGGTCGGAGAGCGCCCCGAAGACGATGAAGAAGGGGGTGGCCAGGGCCAGCGCCACCGTGAATGATCACATAGGCGTCGACGAAGCGGTCCTGGTCCAGCCCCAGCCGCTCGAGGACCGGCGCGCTGTTGGTCAGGCCGCCCTGGTTCTGGAGCCAGCTCAGCGCGTAGAACTGGCCCGTGTACCAGACGACGGCCTGGCCGGCGGCGGCGCCCCAGAGGACGGTCAGGATCGTCTGCCACTTCGACCAGGTGCCGAAGCTTTCGGCGACCGGCGTCGGCGAGGTCCGACCGCTGGCCTTCATGCTGGCGAACAGCGGCGACTCCCGGAGCCGCAGCCGCATGAAGATGGAGATCCCGACCAGGACCACCGACAGCAGGAACGGCACCCGCCAGCCCCAGGCGCTCCAGCTCTCGGCCGGGAGCGCCTGGCGGACGAGGATGATCACCAGCAGCGAGAGGAAGAGGCCGAGGGTGGCGGTGGTCTGGATGAAGGCGGTGTAGAAGCCGCGCCGCTCGTCCGGCACGTGTTCGGCGACGTAGGTGGCGGCGCCGCCGTACTCGCCGCCGAGGGCCAGCCCCTGGACCAGCCGCGGCAGCAGCAGGATGATCGGGGCCAGGAGGCCGATCCGGTCGTAGCCCGGCAGCAGGCCGATGATGAAGGTGGCGCCGCCCATGATCAGGAGCGTCACCAGGAAGGCGTACTTGCGGCCGACCATGTGGCCGATGCGGCCGAAGACGAGCGCCCCGAAGGGCCGCGCCGCGAAGCCGGCGGCGAAGGTCGCCAGCACCTGAATGGTGCCCAACGTCGGGTTGTCGGTCGGGAAGAAGTGGATGGCGAGGATCGTCGCCAGGCTGCCGAAAATATAGAAGTCGGACGAATCGGCTCGTCCGTAGCGGTCCGTGGCCGCCGGAACCGTCGGCCGATTGTGCTTGGTCCGAGGCCCATTTCCTGCCATCGGCGCGGCTCGGGGAGTGGAGGTCGGTGCCGATCCGAGGCCGCGCGTGACCAAATGTGACCACGGGTGACCACCCGTTGGGGTGCGCGAGCGGGCACGCCGTGGGTGCGCCCTGCGCGTCTCGCCCGTCGCGTCCCGTCCCGCCGGTCATCGCCGGTCAGTGCACAAGTGCGCGCACGAACCGGCGGCCCCGTTTGGCTCCGATGGTCGGGGACGTGACCGGGGCGTGACCGCTTCCGAGGGGCGCTCGGGCCGGGCCGGCCAGCGCGGCGACGACGTCGCCGAGCAGCGTCGGGTCGAACCGCATGAGGAGGAAGACGCGCCCGCCCGGGGGCCAGCGGCGGCGGCCCGTCCGGTGGAGCCGGGCGAGGATCTCGCCGCGGCAGCAGGCGACGGCCCGGTCGCTCGCTCCTCCGCCCGACCGCCGGTCCCCGAATTCCCGCCGGGGCGACCGGCGCGCGGTTCATCTCGACGTCACGCCTTTTTCACCCCTCGTTCATCTCCGGGGTGTCATCGGATGGTACGGACTTCGGATGAGGCCCTGCGCGGGGCCTGAGGCGGCGGCGTGGCCGCGATCGGAGCGAGGCGGGGATGGACGGACGACGGTTCGACGGGGTCATCCGGTCGTTGG
>CADCWF010000280.1 GCA_902806345.1 uncultured Thermomicrobiales bacterium | reverse complement strand
GGCGGCGGCCGCGGTCCGCAGCTGGGCGAAGCTGGCGTCGGTGTCCATCCGCTCCAGGTCGGGCGGGGCCTGCGCGCTGAGCCGCTCCGTCGCCGCCCACTGCTCCGGTGTCAGCGCCTCCTTCATCGCCGTGTTGTAGTCCTCATGGCTGGCATCGACGAGGACCAGCCCGACGACCTCGTCCGGGTAGGTGGCGGTGTAGAGGCGGACGATGATGCCGCCAAAGGAGTGGGCGGTCAGGACGTAGGGACCAGGGATCGCGGCCGCGGTCAGCAGGGCATGCAGGTCATCCACGGCATCCGCCGCGGTGCGCGGCTGGGGGACGGGGTCGCTGCGGCTGCGGCGGTCGGCGTCGAGTAGCGTGCCCGGCCGGTCGTAGGCGCAGACGCGGGTGAAGCTGGCCACGCCGGGGAACACCGCGGTCTCGTCGGAATCGGGTCCGAGGGCCACAGCATCCCAGATGTCGGCGTCGTTGCCGTGGCCGGACTCGAGGATCACGGTCGGACTGCCTTCGCCGCGGCACTCCAGGTACATCCGGCGGCCGCCGCCGATGTCCACCAGCCCGGCGACGTCGCCGGGCGCGGAAACGGGCGAGGCGGCTGGGGTGGCGTCGGCGGCGCCCGCCGGCACGGGGGCGAGGAGGACGGCCAGGACGGCCGCCAGGACACGACGGGCGGTGGGGCCCATGGCTGCATCCCTCCCTTGGGTAACGCCCCCCGGGGCCGGCGCCGGGACTCCGGAGGCGGGCGCCGGCCTAGCCGCCGGCCGCGAACAGGTCGTGGCTCGGCCAGTCGGCCACCCCTTCCGCCGCCCCCCGGATGGCCGGGATGGCGGCGCCGAAGAAGCCGAGGCCGTCCGCCGGCTGCGAGTTGAAGGCGAAGGCAATCGCGAACCCGTCGTGGGTGCGGGCCAGCCAGGCGACGGTGGAGCCGAACAGCGCCCCGGCGTGCGACCAGCCGACCCCGTTGCCGGCCGGGGCGGCGATCCACCCCAGCCCCATCCCCGGCTCCGCATTGCCCGCCCCCGTTCCGCCCGCGGGGGCCTCCGGCCGCGGCGTCCGCAGCATCGCCTCGACCGTCGCCGGTCGGAGCAGGGCGGGGCCGCGCTGGCCGTCGATCGCCGTCGCGAAGCGGAGCAGGTCCGCCGCGCTGGCGATCCAGCCGCCGTGGGCGTCCAACGACTCCAGGAAGAAGGCGCCGTAGGCCGCGGGGGCGTAGCCCTCGCCGGGGAAGATTGACGGGAACGGGGCCTGGCCGGGCGGGCCGTAGTAGCGGACCTCGCCCGGCACCCGCTCTTCGAGCCGGGTGCGGCCGATCCGCATCTAGGCGACGCCGGCCGGGGCGAGCACGCGCTCCCGCGCGAACGCCTCGTAGGGCCGGCCCGAGACCTGCTCGATGACGCGGCCCAGGACGTTGAAGCCGAAGTTCGCGTAGACCGACTTCGCGCCGGGGTCGAAGTCGAGCGGCTCGCCCATCATCGCCCGGACGATCTCCTCGGCCGACGGCGGCGCGGCGACGCCGAGCACGCCCGCCTCCCGCCAGGTCCACGGCTGCTCCTGGGGGTCGTAGCTTGTCGAGGCGTCCCAGCCGCCGGCGTGGACCAGCAGGTGCTCGATCGTGATCCCGTCCAGCCGGGGGTCGATCGGCGCGTCCTTCGGCGGCGGCAGCGCGGCGAGGAGGGGGAACGCCCGGTCCCCGAGCGCGAGCAGACCGTCGTCGACCAGGGCGAGGACGGCCACGGCCGTGAGCGTCTTGGAGACGCTGCCGATGCGGAAGAGCGACCCCGGCCGGACGGGCTCGCCGGCCTCGACGTCGGCGAGGCCAAAGCCCCGGTCGAGGACCAGGCGGCCGTCCCTGGCGACGGCGAGCTGGCCGCCCGGCAGCCCCCAGTCCGCCATCAGCCCGGTCACCACCTCGTCGAAGGCGGCCAACTCCGGCACCGCCTGCCCGGAGACCGCACCCGCCGCCCCGCCCGCCGGGGTGGAGGCGGGCGCCGGGGTGGCCGATCCCTGGGCGGCCGCCGCGGGCGGTCGCAAGCGGGCGGCGGTCGCGGCGGCGCCCGCGGCGAGGGCGGCCAGGCGGCGGCGGGACAGGGGGCGGACCGGGGGCCCCGCGGCGCCGCCGACGAGGGGGTTGGCCATGGGTGTTGGCTCCTTCTTGGGGCGGAGGACGCCCCCCGCCGCGAGGGCCAACCGGGCCTCGGCGCCGGCGGCCCGGCCATTGTCCCCCAAACCTCGCCGGCGGCCACCCGGGCGCCGTAGCCGGCCCCGCCGGGGATCCCGACCGACCGTCCCGGAAACGTCCGCTTCCGAGACGGCTTACGGGCCGGGGGTGGTCCCGGCCCGTCGTCGTGCTCGGTCGGGTGGGGCGCTACGCGGTCGGCGTGCCGGCCCCCGGCGTCCCGGTCGGCGGGACGAGCTGGAACCCGAGCGCGAGCTGGATCGCCGGGACCAGCCCGGGATGCCAGAGCTCCGTGATCTGGCCGCCCTCGACGCGGTGGATGTCGATGTGCGACCACTCCACCGGCTGGCCGGTGGGGGCGACGCCCAGCAACTCCCCTTGGTGCGTGCCCCGGAAGGTCACCAGGGTCGCCACCAGGTCCCCGTCGACGAGCCACGGCTCGGCCGTGACCCGGAGGTCCGGGAGGCCGGCGAGCACCCCGCCGATGACCTGCTTCGCGCCGGCCGGGCCCTGCGGCGCGCCGGGGGTGTGGTCGACGAAGTCGGGGGCGTAGAGCTCGTCGACGACGTCCGGGTTGCCTTGGTTGAAGACCTCCTCGTAGAGACGGCGGACGACGGCCGCGCTGCCGTCCGTGGCGGGGGTGGCCTCCTGGGCGGCGGCCGGGCGGGCGACCGCGGCGGTGCCGGCGAGGGCGGCGGCGAAGGCGGAGCCGAGGACGGTGCGGCGGCGCATGGGTTGGTCCCTCCTGGGACGGATCGGCCGCAAACTCGCGGCCAAGCGGCGCATCATACGCGGCCGCCGCCTGCCCGTCTCCGCACCGCGCGTCTCGGAAACGCTCGTTTGTGCGACGGGGTGCCGAGTGCGAGCCAGGGACGGGGCTGCTCCTCCCCGTCTGGGGAGCGGTTTGAGGCGTGCGCTCCTCGCTAGACGAGACCCAGGAACAGCGCGACCAGCGCGGCCGGCTGCGTCACCATCGA
>CADCWF010000279.1 GCA_902806345.1 uncultured Thermomicrobiales bacterium | reverse complement strand
GGTAAACCCACCCCCCCGGGCCGGAACTGGTCATCCGGCCCGCGCCGGGACCGACCGATCCCCCTTGGAGGCATCCTCCTCCCCGCTCGTCCGCTCCCCGTCCAGCCGCCACCCGGCTCCGGGAAACGCCGGGCGGAGCTGGCCGTCCGCGGCATAGGCGTAGAAGCGGCCGTCCTCGCCCAGCAGAAGCAGGCGGCCCGGGTCGGCCGCCGCTTGGCCGACCACGGCAAACACGTTCGTCATCGTCATCGCGGGATTCCCCCCTTCCCGCCTCCGGAACGGCCGGCGCCCCGTTGCCGTTTCGCCGCCGCCGCCCGACAATCCCCGACCGTGACCGCCCTCGCCGCCACGCTCCACGACCCCGCCGGCCGGATGCTGCCCCTCCTGAAGCGGCACGCGGCCGCCCTGGCCGCCTACGCCGCGGCTGCCGTCGCGGCGACGCCGGAGACCCACCCCGCCGTGGTCGGCCTGCTCCGCGCCAGCGGCGCCAACCTCCTCCGCGGCGGGCCCGACATCGGCCGGGGGCGGCGCAATGCCGTCGCCGCCGCCTCCCGCGTCGCGGACGACGACGTGCTCTGCGTCGATTTCGACCGCTGGCTGTTCTGGGCCGAGACGCACCCGGACGAGCTCATGGCCGTGCCAAAGCGGCTGGCGGGGCGCAAACCCCTTCCCTGGTACGTCGCGGTCGGCCGCAGCCGCCGCGCCTGGGAAACCCACCCGGCCGCCCAGCGTGCCTGCGAAGCCCCGACCAACCGGGCGCTCTCGCTGGCCGCCGGCCGGACACTGGACGCCACCGCCGGCTGCTGCTGGCTGGCGCCGGAGGGGGTGCGGCTCGTGCTCGCCGCCTCGACCGAGGCGAGCAACGCGACCGACCTCGAGTGGCCCGCCATCGTCCTCCGCCACGACCCCCGCCGCCTCGGCTTCGTCCGGGTCGAGGGGCTGGCCTTCGAAACGGCGGCCTTCCACCCGCGCGAGGTCGCCGCCGCCGGCGGCCTCGCCGCCTGGGTCGCCGTCACCTACGACCGGCCGCAGGTGTGGGCGGCCCGCCTCCGCCTCGCCGCCGACTCCGCCGCGGCGCTGGCCCGCGTGCTGGCAGCCGACGCTCCTCGGCGGCACTCCGCGGGACGCCGGCGGAGCGAGCGGGTGGGCAGCGCGGGCCGGGCCGAGCGGCACGTCGGCTGATCCCAAGTCCGGACGATCGAAGGGCGTTCGCGCCGGCCACTCCCCTCGTCATCCGGAGGCGAAGCCAAAAGGTCTCTCGCCGACTCCGGAAACGGCCGAACGGACGCCACCACGGCGGGAGATCTCGGACACCGTGAGGCGATGTCCCCTGTGGCATCCGCCGCGCCCGGTCACCTTGGCCCGGCGGGCCACCGAATGGACATCCTGCGCGGAGGGTCGCACCGTGGGGGCGATGGGGCCGGGGCAAACCGGGGACGGTGCCGCCGGCGCACCCGGCGCGAGGACGCGACGGCGCCGCTCATCCCGAGGGCTGCCACTCCGGATTCGTCAGCCCGACCAGGATCTGGTCCTGCCACCGACCCTGGATCAGCAGGTAGTCGCGGGCGTACCCCTCGACGACGAAGCCGAGCCGCCGCAGCAGGCGGCCGCTCCGCTCGTTCGTCGGCAGGTACGCCGCCCGCACCCGGTGCAGCGCAAGATCATCGAAGGCGAAGCGGACCGCCGCCAAGACCGCCTCGGCCATCAGCCCCTGCCCCTGCCGATCCGCTGCCAGGGCGTAGCCGAGGTCGCACCAGAACGCCGCCCCGCGGACGATGTTGTTCAGGCTGAGCTGGCCCACGACCGAACCTAGGGCATCCTTCGGGAAGAGGAAGAGGCGGACCGCCCAGTCGTGGGCGGCGTCCTCCCCGTCGAGCGCGACCTGCCGCCGCCAGTGCGCATCGGTGAAAAAGTCGGGGCGCCGCTCCGGGGAGGTCGGGGCGAGGTGACCGGCGTTGGCGACGTGGAAGGCCACCACCGCCGGCACGTCGTCTGGTTCGAGGAGGCGTAGCACGAGGCGCTCGCTGGCGATCGTCGGCCCCTCGGCCATCGGCAGGCCTCCCGGGTCGCGGACCCGTTGGCACGCCCATCGCCGGAAGGCCTCCGGCTCGGTCGTCCGCGGAGCGTTCCCGGTTCGCTCGGTCCGGCCGGTAGGCACGACGGCGACCGGGGCTGCGTTGGTGCAACCCCGGTCGCTCGGTTCGGCTCGGCCGCCCCCGTCCCGGCCCGCCAACGGGAGCCGAGGTTCGTGACCGGCCGCGCGGCTAGGCCCTGCTGTCGACCATGCGGATGATCGCCAGCAGGATCAGGGCGCCGACCACGGCGACGATGAAGCTGCCGATGTTGAAGCCGGCGTTGAAATCGACCCCGGTGATCAGCGAGAAGATGAAGCCGCCGAGGAACGCCCCGAGGATGCCGACGACGATGTTCATCGGCCAGCCCATCCGGCTGTTGGTGCCCGCCAGCATGCTGGCGACCCACCCCGCCAAGGCCCCGAAGATCAGCCAGACGATGAAGTTCATCGCGCGCCCTCCGACCTTTCGCTCCCGCCCGACCTCGAGGCCGGGCGCACCAACCACGCGGGGCCGCCGTCCCGACCGGGGCAGCGGGCGGGGAGCCGCGGTGGGATCCCGGAAGCTCCGCCGTCCACGGCGCGGCCCCCCGGGAGCACCGGCTACGCGGGAACGATATTCCCAGGTAGCCTCCACGACGGCACGATGGTAGCAGGTGCGGGACCGGTTGTGCGTGCCGGTCAGCCGTTTGCCCGTCTCACCGCCGCCTGCCTCTACCAGGAACGGGGACCCAGCGCCCGCGACCAGGAGCGCTGCAGCGAAACGTACCGAGCCAACGGCACGTACCGACCGGTGCCAGCCCCCAGGTGCCTGATGGTCCTCCCTCGGAACCAACCGTCCTCTGCGGTGGTAGCCGACTTCGAGATCCGGACCGTAGGAGAGCGCCGCCGATCCGCTCGCGCACCCACGATCGACGGACCAAGGAGACTGCCACCGTCATCGGCGCTTCCGTCCCCAGCCCCATTTCCCCAGGCCGCGCCCGTTCTCCCCGTAGAGAAGGAGAAACAAGGACGGAGACCCCGTATCCGTCGTAGGGGATGTGGACGGTGGGGAACGGGGCAAAACGACGCGCCGCCACGTCGTTTCCGTGTACGTACACGTGTGGACAACCTTTCCCCAACCGGCTTCCGCTGTGGGCAACCGGCGCCCCCCCACCTGTGCCAATCCACGCACAGGCCGGGCCCGCCCCCGGCCGGACGCCCTCCTTCTCCCCAACCCAGGACGATTGTCCGCAGGGTTGTCCACAATCCACCGCGGTTGTCCACCGCCACGGCCGACTTGTCCCCATCCCCGACCGCGGCCGGTGCCTCCCCGGCACAGCAGCTCCGCCCTCGACCCCACCCCCGTTTCCAGTGGACGACCCACCCGCCGTGCCGCCTACCGGGGACGGCGCCCGAATCCCCACTCCCGGGCCACGCATCCGGCCCTCTCTGTGCCGGGGCACGAACGGGCCTGGATCCGCGCCGTTCTGCTATACTTCCGAAAAGATAGTAATTCCGACACGCCGAGTCGGGATTACGTTCTCGGGACCGTCGTTGTCGTCCGATAAGCCCCGAACGACCCTCCGGCGACGATCGTTCCGTTCGGAGGTTGCTCCCCACCATGACCGCCCTCGACCGCGCCCGGCGCCTGCCACCGACGGGCGCCGTTGCCGGCGATCAGCCCGTTCCGGTCGACCCCGTGCCAGCCTCGTCGGCCCGTCCCCTGGCTCCCCCGCCCGCCCGCCGTTCCGACGACGAGGAGGGGCCGTGGGAGCGGTGGCGGTTGGTTGGCGCCGCCGTCCTCTGCTGGGCGTTCCTCGCCGCCGCTGTCCTCCTGGAGCGGGCGGGCGGGCCGCCGTCGGCCGCGGTTGCGCTCTTCGCCCTCGCCTACCTCGCCGGCGGCACCTTCGCCGCCTGGGGGGCGTTGACCGATCTCGTCCGCCACCGCACGGTCAACGTCGACCTCCTGATGGTGACCGCCGCGATCGGCGCCGCCGCGGTCGGCTCCTGGGCGGAGGGGGCGATCCTGCTCGGGCTCTTCTCCTCCTCCAACGCGCTCGAGCACCATGCCCTGGGCCGCACCCGCCGGGCGGTCCGCGCCCTGATGGAGCTCAGCCCCCAGGTCGCGACCGTCCTCCGCCCGGAGGGGGAACTGGTCGTGCCGGTCGAGGATGTCCGCCTCGGCGAGACGGTCCTGGTCCGGCCGGGCGAGCGGGTCGCGGTCGACGGCGTCGTCGTCGCCGGCGAGACGGCGATCGACCAGTCGGCGATCACCGGCGAGTCGGTCCCGGTTGGCAAGACGCCGGGCGACCCCGTCTTCGCCGGCACGATCAACGGCGCCGGCGCCGTCCGGGTCCGGGCCGAGAAGCTCCACCGGGAGTCGACGCTGGCCCGGATCGTCGCCTTCGTCGAGGAGGCGCAGGCGCAGAAGAGCCGGGCCCAGCGCTTCACCGACGCCTTCGAGGGGCGCTACGCCGTCGGCGTCCTGCTCGTCGCCGCCGGGCTGGCCGTCGTCCCGCCGCTGGCGCTCGGCGTCGCCTGGGGGGAGGCCTTCTACCGGGCGATGACCCTGCTGGTGGTCGCCTCCCCCTGCGCCCTGGTCATCTCGACCCCGGCCGCCACCCTCTCGGCGCTGGCCAACGCCGCCCGCCACGGCATCCTCTTCAAGGGCGGCAACCACCTCGAAGACGCGGGCGTCCTGACAACGGTCGCCTTCGACAAGACCGGGACCCTGACCGTCGGTCGCCCCTGCCTGACCGACGTCGTCGTCCTCGACCCCGTCTGGGGTGAGGAGCGGTTGCTGCGCCTCGCGGCGAGCGCCGAGCGCCTCTCGGAGCACCACCTGGGGGAGGCCGTCGTCCGCGCCGCCGGCGAGCGGGGATTGGCGCTGGTCGAGCCGAAGGGGTTCCGCGCGGTCGCCGGCAAAGGCATCATCGCCGAGGTCGCGGGGGAGACGGTCGTCGTCGGCAACGACGCCCTGTTCGCGGAGCTCGGGGTGGCGGTCGGCACCGAGGCAACGGCCGAAGCGGACCGGCTGCGGGGCGAGGGCAAGACGGCGATCTTCGTCGGCGGGGTCCTCGGCCCGGCCGGCATCCTGGGCGTCGCCGACACGGAGCGGCCGGCCGCCGCCGCGGTCATCCGCCGCCTGCGGGCGCAGGGCATCGGCCGGGTCGTGATGCTGACCGGCGACAACGGGCGCGTCGCCGCGGCGATCGGCAACCGCCTCGGGATCGCCCCCGCCGACGTCCGGGCCGACCTCCTACCGGAGGAGAAGCTGGCGGTCATCGCCGATCTGAAGCGCCTGGGGCCGGTGGCGATGGTCGGCGACGGGGTCAACGACGCGCCGGCGCTGGCGGCGGCCGACCTCGGGGTGGCGATGGGTGGGGCCGGCACCGACGTCGCCCTGGAGACGGCCGACGTGGTGCTGATCGGCGACGACCTCGCCCGCCTCCCCTACGCGATCGCGCTCAGCCGGAAGACGCGGCGGACGATCCGCCAGAACCTGGCCTTCTCCCTGGCGGTGATCGCCGTCCTGGTCGTCTCGGCGCTGACGGTCGGCATCCCCCTCCCGCTCGGCGTCGTCGGCCACGAAGGGAGCACCGTGATCGTGGTCCTGAACGGGCTGCGGCTGCTGCGCGCGCTGGAGTAAGGCGGGGTTGCGGGCTGCGGGTGGTGGGGACGAGGGCGGTGCTAGAGTAGGCTCGGGTCCCTCGTGAAAGGCGTGATGAGCGATGCGCACGTACGAGGTTCGGGTCGAGTCCGACGGCTCGGTTGTTCTCCCTCCCGAGCTACGGAAGTTGCTTCACATCAGGGAAAACCGGCGCATCCGGTTCACCCTCGACGGAAACGGCGTCCGGATGTCGGTTGTTCGCAGCCCATACACCGTGGCAGAGGTCTTGGGCTCGATCCCCGGCAACCCGGGCATGTCGGTCGACCTCGACGACGAGATCGAGGAGGCGATGGCCGACGCGCTGGCGGAGAAGTACGAGTCGCCCGTCAACCGGTGATCGTCGTCGACGCCAACGTCTTCGTGCGAGCCCTCGTGGCTCTGGCCCGCCCCGACAGACGAGATCTCCCGCTGTAGCGGTTCACGTTGCTGGGGGAGGATAAGTGCTCCAGGTATCCGACAAGGAGGTCGTCCGGGCCCTGGAGCGTACCGGATGGATCCGAATGCAGTCGGCAGGTGGAAGTCACGTCCGGCTCCAACGGCGGGATGGCACTGGTCGAGTCGTCGTTCCCGTCCATGCCAACAAGCCCCTGAAGGTCGGCACGATCGCCAGCATCCTCAAAATGGCCGAACTCACCGAGGCCCAACTCAAGGAGCTGCTCTGATGCAGCGCTACACCGTGGTCCTGAATCCCAAGCTGGACGGTGACGGCTATTCCGTCGTGGTGCCGGCCCTGCCCGGCTGCTTCACCGAAGGTGACACCGTCGAAGAGACGCTGAAGATGGCCAAGGACGCCATCGTCACCTATCTGGAAGGCGACCCCGCCGCCGAGTGGCCGGCGCCCGTCGGCGTCATCGTCGCCGAGGTGGACGTCCCGATCGAGGAGGCCGACGGCGTCCTGCGGCCGATGGTTGCCTCCCGCGCCTGAAGGCACCCGCTCGCCGGTTCCTCCCCGCTGGTCCCCAACGTGCGACGATCCGCGACGGATTGCGAGCGCGACGGCGGGGAGGGGCGATGGCGTGGGTGTCGGGAGCGGAAGCGGTCTACGAGGCCGCGGACCGGTTCAGGGAGCGCTGCCTGGGTACCGGTCACTCGTTGCTCTGGCCCGATCGCCGGGTCTGGTTGGTCGACAACATTGCTGCGCTGCACGATGCGTTCATAGGTCAGCCCGATCCCGAGGGCGATACGTTCCTCGAACGATTTGAGCAGCAACTCGCCGGATCGCCCCCTGATGTCCATCGCGTCGCTGTCGATGCCACGGCGTTCTTCTATTTGTTCCCGAACCAGATCACCCAGGATACGAAGCTCAACAACGTGCGGCGAGTGCTCGGTTGGAGGCTGAGCGATGAAGGCGCTCCGCCCGAATGGCCGCTCCTCGACTCGGCGTTCAGTCGTGGGGTCGGGAACTCGGGCAGGTTCTACGTCCAGAACCAGCCGTACGGCATTGCTTACGTCCTCCGCTACGTGCAACGGGTTCGCGAGCGAGGCATCGCAGCTACGGACGATGACGCGCTGATCGAACTCGCCGACGAAACGCAACACTCGGTCAAATCCAGTCTCGCGGCCCGCCACGTCTTGCTCCACTTGCTCTTCCCCGACCGCTTTGAGCGGATCGCCAGCGGGGAGCAAAAGCGCAAGATCGTCGCGGCGTTCGCCGCTGACGCAGGCGGCGCCGACGACCCCGACGATGCGCTCCTCGCCATCCGCCGCGCGATCGAGGAGCGCACCGGGCGGCCCGGCTTCGACTTTTATGACGACGCGGAAATCAAGAGGACCTGGGATCCGGATCCCGAACCCCCCGGGCCGGCGCCGACCGTTCCGGAGATTGCCGCCCTCCGCGCCCTCATGGAGGAGGCGTACCCCGACCCGGCTGTCCGCGAAACCTGCCTCTCCACCCTCGCCGACTCGATCGAACTGGCCCACGCGGCATCGCCCGCCTCTTGGTCGCTCAACCCGCGCGAGGGGCAGGACAACCTAAGGCTGAACGTCGGCCGCACCCAGGCCTGTGTCCTGAGCGCGAACACCGTCTATCTCGTCCTGGATCGTGACCAACTCTCGCCTGAGCTGCATGCTCGGGTCGATGCCGAGATGACCGGTCGCTACCGCGCCGGGGCGGCCTATCCATCCACGCCCTACGCTTACGGAGCGCAACTATCGGCAGACCGCCTGAACGAGCTGCTTCCGCTCGTGCTCGAAGCGCACGGTTCATACGTCGAGCGGGCAGCCCGTTCGGTGCGGCGCACCACTTTCCAGAACCACCGCCCGTACGCCGTCGAGTACCTGCGACAGGAACTCGAGCGAGATCTGCCCGATCCCGACTACGGACGCAGCGGTCAGCTTAACGCCGGCGATTCCGGAACGGAAACGGCCGAGGACTCTGGCGACGGCGGCCACACCCCGCCAACCCTCGCCGCCCTCGCCGCAGCCGCCCACATGCCCGAACACGAAGTTGCCGAGATCGTCGCCCTCCTCCGCGACAAGCGGCAGATCGTCCTGGAGGGGCCGCCCGGCTCCGGCAAGACCTTCCTGGCCGACCTCCTCGCCCGCCACATCGTCGACGTGCCGCTGGTGGGGGTGGTTGAGGACGACGGGAGGGTCGAGACCGTCCAGTTCCACCAGTCCTACGGCTACGAGGATTTCGTCCAGGGCATCCGCCCGGTCACCCGCGACGGCGCCCTCCACTACGATGTCGTGCCGGGTATCTTCGCCCGCCTCTGCGCCCGCGCCGCCGCCAACCCGCACCAGGCCTTCGTCCTCATCGTCGACGAGATCAACCGCGGCAACGTCTCCCGCATCTTCGGCGAGCTGCTGATGCTGCTGGAGTACCGCGACAAGCGGGTCCGCCTCCCCTACTCGGCCGGCGACGGGCCGGACGCCTACCTCACCATCCCGCCCAACCTCTACCTGATCGGGACGATGAACTCGACCGACCGCTCGCTGGCGCTGATCGACTACGCCCTCCGCCGGCGCTTCTACTTCTACCGGCTGCTGCCGATGCGCGACGGCCGGGCCCCCGTCCTCGAAACCTGGCTCGCCCGCCAGGAGATACCCGAGGCCGACCGCGCCCGCCTGCTGCGCCTCTTCCTCGTGCTCAACCGCCGCGTCGAGGAGCGACTCTCGCCCGAGTTCCAGGTCGGCCACAGCTACTTTATGCGCGACGACATCCAGACCGAGGCCGTCCTCGGCCGTGTCTGGCGGCACGCGGTGCTGCCGCTCCTGGAGGAGTACCTCCACGGCGCCCGCGACCGCCAGCAGGAGCTGGCCGAGTTCGCCTTGGACCGCCTGGCCGCCGCCCCGGCCGCCCCGCCGCCCGACCTCGTCGCCACGTCGCCCGTCCGGGCCGCGACGGCACCTGACCTGGCCGCCCCGTCGCCCAACCGGACCGCCGCGCCGTGACCGAGCCGCTGCGCCTCGTCGAGTACGAGGAGCGGGAGGTCGCGCTCGCACCCGAGGACGCCTCCTGGCTCGCCTCCGCCTTTGACAAGCAGGTAGCCCTCCGCCGCGCCCTGACCGGGGAGGGCTACCTGCTCAACCCCAACCAGTTCGTCGGCGTCCTGGCGCTCCCCTCCGGCCGCCGCCTCGAAATCGCGCCAAAAGTGCCGGTCCGCAGCCTCTTCTTCATGCTCGCCGTCGCCGCCGAGCTGCCCTCGCCGTTCCTGGAGGAGGCGGCCGAGTTCGCCGAGCTGGACGAGCTACTGGAGTTCGTCGCCGACGCCTTCGCCGACCTGGCCGAGGAGCGGATCGCCCGCGGGCTGTACCGCGCCTACGTCGAGCGGGAGGAGAACCTGGCCGCCGTCCGCGGCCGGATCGCCGTCGCCGACGACCTCCGCCGCAACCACGTCCTCCGCCACCGCACGTTCTGCCGTTTCGCGGAGTTCACCGAGGACGTCCCCGAGAACCGGCTCGTGCGGCAGGTGGCCCACCTGCTCGCCGGGTGGGTGCGGCGGCCCCCGCTCCGGCTGCGGCTCTGGCGGATCGACCACGCGCTCGGGTCGGTCACGCCCACCCACCTTCCGGCCGCGGCGGTCGACCGCTTCGCCTACGGCCGCCTCAACGAGGAGTACCGGCCGCTCCACCGCCTCTGCAAGCTGGTCCTCGACTGGGCGTCGTTCGCCGACGAGGCCGGGCCGTTCGCCTTCCGCGCCTTCCTGCTGGACATGAACCGGCTCTTCGAGCGGTTCGTCACGCAGACCCTGCGCGACCGCGCCCGCCACCCGGTTTCGGTGGACGACCAGGTTCCCCTCCACCTGGCCGAGGGCCGGCGCGTCGACATGCGGCCGGACCTCGTCGTCCGGGTCGGGACGAGGCCGACCCTGGTGGCGGACTGCAAGTACAAGCGGCTCGAGCCGGAGGGGTTCAAGGGGCACGACCTCTACCAGATCCTCGCCTACTGCACCGCGCTGGGGCTGGATCGCGGCCTGCTCGTCTACCCGAGGCACGACGCCCCGGTCGATGCCGCCGTCCAGGTCGTCAACTCAGCGGTCCGCATCCGGCAGGTCTCGCTCGACCTTTTGGGGTCGTTGGCGGAGATCCGGGCGGCGTGCGACCGGCTGGCTAGGGTGGTGCTGGTCGATGCCGTCGCCCCGGCGACGGTGGACTGGTGACCGAGGCGCTCCCGGCGCCGCCACCGGACTCGATGGGAAGCCACGGGATGGGGCGGCGGTTCGCCGGACGGCGGACTGAACCGGCTCTTCGCGCATACGCATGCGATGCTACGGACGCTCATGCACCGCTTGTTGGCGGCAAGGTGACGAGGATGGTGGTGCCGATGCAGACCGTTGCCGACGACTACCTCACCGTTGCCGAAGCCGCCGCGCTCTTGCGCGTCTCGCCGTCCACCGTCCGCCGCTGGATCCGGAACGGTGCCGTGCCCACCGACCGGATCGGGCCGCGGCGCGTCGCGCTGAAGCGGGGCGATCTGGCCGCCCTCGTCTCCTCCGTGCGGCCGGGATCGAGATCGGACGACGAGCCCCCCGTGGCGCCGCTCGGTTCGCCCGCGATCCGTCGGTTGACGCCAGAAGAGCGGGAGCGCGGGCTGGCCGCCATGGAGGAGGCGCAACGGATCGCCGAGCAGATCCACGCGCGGCGCGGTGGGGTGCCCTTCCCGCCCGCCTGGGAAACGATCGCCGAGATGCGGGACGAGCGCACCCGGCAACTGATGGACGCGCTCGGCAGCTGAGGTGATCTGCGTCGATTCCTCGGTCGCCGTCAAGTGGATCGTCCACGAAGATCGAAGCGAGCAGACGCTCGCCTTGTATCACCCAACCGTCTTGGCCGACGAGCCGATCTACGCGCCGCCCCTCCTGCCGATCGAGGTCACGAACGTTCTGTACCAGCGCCTGCGCTCCCGTGACGGCCCGAGCCGCGACGAGGTAGCCGCGCTGCTTGCGAAATTCTTGGCGTTTCCGATCGTCCTCCACAACCCGGCCGGGTTGCATCAATAGGCGCTCGTGCTGGCCGCCACCCACGGCCTGCCGGCCACCTACGACGCCCACTACCTGGCCGTCGCCGAGTCCCTCGGCTGCGTCTTCTGGACGGACGACCAGTGGCTGCTCCGCGCCTCGGCGGGCCGGCTCCCGTTCGTCCGCCCGCTCGGCGGAGCGGATAGCCGATAGGGGACAGCGGATAGGAGCGACGAAACGTCTGCGCCCTTTCCGCTATCTCCTACGTCCCATCCCCTATCCCCTCGCTACGGCGTGAACTCCAGCCCCCGGTGCTGCTGGCTGCCGCCAATGTCCGGGAACTCCGTCCCCTCCAGCGCGTAGGCGCCGACGAAGGGCGCCGCCCGCCGGTCCCAGTTGCCGCCGTCGGCCGTCTCCCAGAGGGCGATGTGGAGGTGGGGCGAACCGGCGAAACCCATCCCGCCCGGCCCCGAGATCGTGCCGATGCGCTCGCCCTGGGCGATCGGCTGGCCATCGCGGACGCCACTGTCGAGGGTGATGTGGAACATCGCCACCGCGTGGCCCCCGCCGAGGTCGATCGAGAGGCCGCCGCTGCCGGGGTCGGTCCAGCGGACGATGCCGGAGGCCGGCGAGAGCACCGGCACCCCGGCCGTCTCGCCGTCGCGCCGCGCGATGTCCAGCGCGTAGGCGTACTGCCAGTTCGAGTCCCGGTTGACGTGGCTGGTGCCGTTGTAGCCCTGCATGATGTACCAGGTGCCGCCCTCGACCGGCCAGACCAGACCGGTGAACGCCGGCACCACGGCGGTCGCCTCGTCTCCCGTCGGTGTTGCCTCCGCGGCGGCCGGGATGCCCACGGTCGGCGCGGCGGCCGTCGATGCGGGCCCGGTGGGCTCGAAGGCGAGGGCGGCACCGGAGACCCACCCCTCCTGCCCCTCGTGGGCCACCTGGTAGAAGCCCTGGACGGGACCCGCCGTCGGTTCGTAGACGGCGCCGGCCGGCAACGTCGCCAGGGTCGCCGAGGTCGCCAGCGGCTCCGCCTTCAGCTCGGCCGCCTCGGTCACCGTCGCCACCCCGGTCCGGCCGCCCTCGGCCGCGGCGCCCGCCTCCGGCCCCGCCTCGGTCGCGCCCGCGGTCGCCGCCGGAGCCTCCTGGGCGAGCTCGGCCGCGGCCGCGCCCTCGGTCCCGACCGCGTCGAGGTAGCCGTCGACGATGTAGCCCTCGCTGCCGTTGTACCAGACCGGCGTCCAGCCGCCCTCGCCGGCGCCGGTGACCGTCACCTCGGCGCCGGGCGGCAGCACCCGCAGGACCTCGAACCCCTCGCCCGGCCCTGCCCGCAGGTTGACCAGGTCGGTCGCCTCGGCCACCGTCCCCGCCACCGGCGCGGCCTGCGCCTGCTCGGTCGAGCCTTCGGTCTCGGCGGCCGGCGGTGGCGCGCTCGTCCCCTCCTCGGTGGCGCCGATCGTCGGCCCGTTGGCCTCGACCGTCGTCGTCCCCGGGCTGGCCGAGGTGGCGGCGTCGTCGGTGCGGCCGGCCTCGACGGCGCCGACGGGCGGGGCGGCCACCGGGGCTGTCGTGGGGGCCGGTGCTGCCGCCGGCGCCGGGGCGGAGCCTGCCGGCACCAGGTAGTCGGAGACGATGTAGCCCGCCCGGCCACCGACGTCGACGCCGTACCAAACGCTGCCGTCCTCGGCGGAGATCGGGCCGTCGGTGAGGGAGACGGCGGTGCCCTCGGGGAAGCCCTCCAGGACGCGGGCGTCGTAGCCGGGGCCTTCCCGCAAGACGACCCCGTCGCCGTCCGTGTTGGCGACCGTGGCCGCCCCGCCGGCCGTCAGCCCGGCCTCCTGGGCGGCTACCGGCACGGCCAGGGCCGCCATCGGCATTACGCAGGCGACCGCGAGCGACCAGCGCACCGCAGCGACCAGCAGCCGGCGCGGCAACTCGGCGGCGCCGGGCTTGGACACGCATCTGGACATGGTCCCCTCCCTCAAGGGGGCGCCGCCGACCGCCATCCCGAGCAGGACCGGGAGCCGGATCGGCCCGCGCCTTGGCGACGGGGCGCGGCCGCCTCACCGGCCGCGCCCGCCGCCTCCCCCGGCCGTCCATCCCACGGCCGGGTGTCGCCGTCGAAACGGCGACGCCGGCGGCCGCTTGGGCGACGCCGCCGGTTCCTTCGGGTCAACGCCCGCCGGCCCGAGACGGATTCATTTTCTACGCTTTCGGCGGCCACGACGGCGGAAGCGACGGGTTTCGGACGCCCACCCACCCAGGGACGGAAGTCCGGCGGCGACCGTTGCAGCCGCTGGAGCGGGAGGGAACCGCCGGTACCTGGTTTTGGGACTTCTGGCGGTCGTCTCCCGATCCCCCGCCTCGCCCCGGTTCTCCGGCCGCAAACAAGCGAAGAACATTCCGTTGCCCGCTTGGCACCTCACGCCGACAGGCAACGAAACCGGAACGCCTCGCCGTGCGTAGCAATGGTCGGATAGGGCGCGGCAATTGCCGTGATGGGGTACGCTGCGCCCAGACATGTCCGCAGTCGCTCGCGGGCAACGGGACCCCTGGGCGGGCCCGCCCCGGCACCATGCCGGGCCGCCGGGGGTGAGGGAAGGGAGCGATGCTCATGGTTCGTGGTGTGCCGCGCGTTCGCGCGTTCGTTTCGGGGCTGCTCGTCGGGGCGGCCCTGCTGGTCCCCGCCGCGGGGGCCTTCGCCTATAGTCCGGACGATCAGGAGCTGGCGTTCCTCGACCTGATCAACGCCTACCGCGCCGAGAACGGCCTCGGCACCCTCGTCCTCCAGGACGAGTTGGGCGACGCCGCCGACCACCACTCGGCCGACATGGGCGCCAACGACTACTTCGCCCACACGCTCTCCGACGGCACCGACGCCGGTGGCAACATCCGCAACTTCGGCTACTCCGGCGGCACCTGGGGCGAGAACATCGCCGCCGGCATGGCCTCCGCCTCCGATGCCTTCGTCAGTTGGCAGAACAGCCCCGGCCACAACCAGGCGATGCTCGACCCCGACTTCACCGAGATCGGGATCGGCCGCGAGTACGTCGAGGGCTCCTCCTACGGCTGGTACTGGACGACCACCTTCGGCGGCGGCGAGGGCGGCAGCCGGAACCAGGAGCCCGCCCCTGCCCCCGCCCAGGTTCTCGACACGGGCGACGCTGCGGCCGCAGCCAGCGACGGAACGGTCAACGGCGCCCCGGTCGAAGCGGCGTCCACCGACGGCGGCAACGTGCCGGCCACCGTCAACGGCATGCCCGTCGAGTCGGGCACGGTGGTCACCACCGTCAACGGCGTCCCGGTCGCGTCCGGCGGCGCCGTCGTCAACGCCGACGGCGAGGTGATCACGACCATCCTCGACCCCTACGCCGCCCCGGTCGACGCGGCCACCACGGTCGCCGAGGAGGCGAGCCTTGCCGCTGGCGCCGAGACCGCGCCGGTCCCGGCCGAGGGGGAGCTCGAATCCTTCGAGGAGGTCCCGGTCGAAGCCGTCCCGGCTGAGGCGGCGCCGGATCTCGCGGCTCCGGTCGAAGCGGCCCCGGCCGAGGTCGCCCAGGAGCTCCCGGCCGAGGCAGCGCTGGTCGAAGACGGCGTGGCCGAGGTCGCCCAGGAAGCTCCCGCCGAAGCGGCTCCGGTCGAGGAGGGCGTCTACGAGGCGGCCCAGGAGGCGCCGGTCGATGCGGCGCCGGCCGAGACCGCTCCGGTCGCGGAGGCCGCCCCCGTCGCCGAGGAGGGCGTCGCCGAGTTGGCCCAGGACGCCTACGAGCCGCCGACGATCAACGGCGTCCCGGTGGAGTCGGGCACCTACGACGTGGACGGCGGAGTGGTCCGCGACGCCGCCGGCGACGGCCCCAACAGCGCCAACGCCGACGGCCCGAACATCGTCCAGGGCGACATCGAGGGCGGCGGCACCTTCATCGCCGACGGCGGCACCGGCGAGGGCGCGGCGCCGGTCGAGGCGGCCCCGACCGAATCGGCGCCGGCCGAAACCGCCCCGGTGGCCGACTCCACGACGACCACCTCCACGCCGGGGACCAACGGCACCGGCACCGTCACCACGACGACGACCGTCAACGGCGTCCAGATGGAGGACGGCACCTCGACCACCTACGGCAACGCCCAGGGCCGCGGCGCCAGCGCCGCCCCGGGCGAGGTGACGTACGGCGGGTAGGCTTCAGGCCTCTCAGGCCTCGTTCACGGGTCTATTCGCCGACCGCCCCTCTGCCGCTTGTGAGACGGAGGGGCGGTTCCGTGTCTGGCTCGGGTACCGCCCGACGCTCGTCGAGGAGCGCTTGCCGCGCCATCAGGTCCGATACCTGCTGTTCTAGCGCGGCGATCCTGCCGATCGCGTCCTCGAGCGTTGGGAGCATCAACCTGCCGGAGGGCGGGCTGGAAAGCAACGCGCCGACCCGCTCGCGGAACTCGGGCTGGCTGGCTCGCCACCGCGCCTCGGTGGAGACCGGCCCCCGACTTCGCAGGGCGGGATCGAGGATGTCGAAGGCCAGCACCTCCGCCGCATGGAGGGCCGCGCGTTCGGCGAACGCGGGGTCCGACCACCAACGCACCTCCGTGACCAGGGCGGGGTTGAGCGAAGCGACCGCCACCCCGGTCGAAACGCTGCTGTTGCGGTGCTCGAGGTGCTGCTCGATTCGCCGGCGGAGGTTAGCGGCCGTCCCCACGTAGGCCACGTGCGCACCGCCGCCCCGTCCCCCGCAGAGCGCGTAGATGGCCGGCACCCGCGGCACGGCGGCGATCCGGTCGATCGGCGCCGGTTCCACCTCCGTCGGGTCAATCATGTGGTGTACGTCGCCTCCGTGCCGGACCGATCACCATTCCCCAACTTCGGAATAGCTAATGGCGGGGCGTTGCATGGACCCGGCGGCTTCCGCCGGATGGCATGCTGCACACTCTTAGCGGTCATCCCAAGGACGTCCAATGACCGAACCGACGCCCGCTCGCGCCGACCACGTCGCCGCCAACCGCGCCGCCTGGGACGGCTTCGCCGCCGACTACGCCGAGGCCGGCCGCCGCAGCTGGGCCGCCGCCGAACCCACCTGGGGCATCTTCGCCGCCCCCGAGGCCGACATCGGGATGCTGCCGCCCGACCTGGACGGGATGGACGCCGTCGAGCTCGGCTGCGGCACCGCCTACGTCTCCGCCTGGCTGGCCCGCCGCGGCGCCCGCCCGGTCGGCATCGACAACTCGCCGAAGCAGCTCGAAACTGCCCGCGCCCTCCAGGCCGAGTTCGGCCTCGGGTTCCCGCTCCACCTCGGCGACGCCGAGCGGACCCCCTTCCCGGACGCCGGCTTCGATTTCGCGGTCAGCGAGTACGGCGCCTCCATCTGGTGCGACCCCCACGCCTGGATCCCCGAGGCGGCTCGCATCCTCCGCCCCGGCGGCCGCTTGCACTTCCTCGCCAACTCGGTCCTCCTGATGCTCTGCACCCCCGACGGTGAGGAGGTCCCCGTCGCCGAGAAGCTGGAGCGCCCCCTCTTCGGCATGCACCGCTTCGCCTGGCCCGACGGCTCGGTCGAGTTCCACCTGCCGCACGGCGAGCTGCTGCGGCTGCTCCGCGCCAGCGGCTTCGAGGTCGAGGATCTGGTCGAGGTCCGCCCCCCGGCGGGGGCCACCACGAGCTACCCCTTCGTCACCGTCGACTGGGCCCGCCGCTGGCCCTGCGAGGAGGTCTGGAAAGCCCGCAAGAGGGGATAGGGCGTAGGGGATAGCGGATAGGTGCCACGACGAGTGCGGCGGTCGCTCCCGTCGCCTATCCCCTACCCCCTATCTGCTCACGCTGGCCCCGGCCGTGCGAAGCTGTCCGCACCCCGCGCGGGGCGTTCGAGCAGACGGTCGGAGGCGGACAATGGAGAACGAGGAGAAGGACCCCGAGGCGCCCGGGGAGGAGCAGCGGATCGGCCCGCTCGGCAAGAAGGCGATCGACGAGGCCGAGGCGGCCATGGGGCTTGCAGGGGGCGCACGGGCCGACATCCGATCGGGCCAGGGAGCTCCGGACCAGGACCCCTCATCTCCCGGCGGCGACAACCTCGGCGTCGTCTCCGACACCGATGTTCCCGGGGAGCCTGGCTGATGGACGAGCAGGAGTCCGGTTCCCGCCGCGGCGCCGAGGTCCAGATCCCCGAGTCGGCGGTCGGTGCCGCCGTGGTCGAAGCCGACGGGGAGGAGATCGGCCGCGTCCGCGCGGTCTATCCCCACTACCTCGCGGTCGAGCAGGGTGGCCCCGAGCCCCAGGCCTACCGGGTTCCCTACCGCGCCGTCGCCTCGTACGACGGCGCCACGGTCACCCTCGCCATCGGCCGCGACGTGCTCGACCCGATGACCCCCAGCGGCGAACTCCTCGATCCGCCGGGCACCGACGACGAGGCGTGAGTCGTCGGTCGTGAGTCGTGGAGACGACGGGCTACGTTCCTCCACGACTCACGACTCACGACTCACGACTCACGACTCACGACTCACGACTCACGACCCCGTCACCCGCACCGCCAGCGCCGTCCCCGGTTCCTCCATCCAGGCCAGCAGCCGCTCCCCCTCCGCGATGACCTCGGCCTCCGCCGGCCCCAGCGGCGCGAACGGCTCGATCGTCAGCGTCGCCGTTCCTTTGGCCTTGCCCGTGCCGCGCTCGACCGCCCAAACGGCGGCCACCTCGCCGTCCACCAGGACCGTCGCCCGCACCCGCGCCGCCGAGAGGAAGACCCGCGGCTTGTGCTCGTCGGCGATCACCCGACGGCGGTCGGCGAAGGCGACCAGTAGGTTGTCGTACTCGGGCAGGAAGCGGACCGGTGGCGGCGTCTCGGGGTCGGGCAGCGGGGCGCCCGGCCGGTCGAACAGCTCCTTCCCCGCCTCGTCCCGGTAGACGGCCAGGTCCGGCCGCATCGCCGCGAAGACCGGCTTCAGCCCCGTCAACCCCGTCCACGCCTGGGCGTCGGCGACGGAG
The DNA here is from genome assembly GCA_902806345.1 of uncultured Thermomicrobiales bacterium. GTDB lineage: Bacteria > Chloroflexota > Chloroflexia > Thermomicrobiales > UBA6265 > CADCWF01. The sequence goes on along the minus strand of CADCWF010000279.1, from coordinate 2,134 downwards.
GCCGGGCCGAACGCGGCCAGGTAGGCGCGGACCAGTGGCGCCGGGTCGGCGTCCTCCCCGATCGGGCGGTCCAGCCACGCCTCGGCCGGGGCGTAGGGGTGGTTCGCGCCGGAGCGCCAGGTGCCGCCGGGGAAGACCTGGACCAGCGGCAGGTGGGCGCGCACCGCGTAGGCCAGCGCGTCCGCGTCGCGCCCCGGCGCCACCTCCAGCAGCCGCGCCTTCAGCTCGCCCTGGAGCAGCGGCCGTTCCGCCGCCGCTGCCCGTGCCGTTTCCACCAGCGCCGCCACGTCGAGACCGGAGGCGCGGGCGCCGAAGAAGGCGCGCATCGCCCGAGTCAGCGCCGGCTGGAGGGCCGGGAAGAGGGCCAGGTAGTCGTCGGCGGGCAGCAGGTGGAGGGTAGAGCGCATCGCCGCCACCCGGACGACCTCGCGCCGCTCCAGCGCCCCGGTCAGCTCCTCCCGACGGAACCCCGCCAGCCTCGACCAGAGGCCGATGTAGGGCGGGTTCGGCACCTGGGCCTGGAGCCCGCCGACGCGGCGGATCGCCGCCGTCGCCGGCAGCGCCGTCCGCTCCAGCAGGAGTTGCCGCGCCAGCGTCGCCTGGTTCAGCTCCCGCCTGGTCAGCACCCGCTCGCGCATCGTGCCCTCGTCCCTTCGGTCTCGGTCACCATCGCAAACCGGCCGTTTCCATCCTCGCCACGGGGTGCTCGTCTACAATCCGGTAGACGTGGATGTGGTAGACGCGTTGGGCGAAGGAGCGCACGATGGCGACAACGACGGTCCGCGTCAAGACCACGACGCACAACGCGCTGCGCGAACGCGCCAAAGAACGGGGCGAATCGCTGACCGACACGCTGGATCAACTCGTCGAGGAGGACCGCCGGCGCCGACTCATCGACGGGGCGGTCAGATCCTGGAACGCACTGCGCGAGGACCCCGAAGCGTGGGCCGAGTGGCAGGCCGAGCTGGCCCTTTGGGAAACGACACTGGCCGACGGCCTCGAAGATGAGTCCGATGTCGATTGGTGACCGGTACCCCCGCCGGGGCGACGTTTGGCAGGTTGCTTTCGACCCCGTCGTCGGGCGCGAGCAGGCCGGCGAGCGGCCGGCCGTCGTCGTCTCGTTCGACGAGCTGAACGAGACCTCCGCCGGAATCGCCATCGTCCTCCCGATGACCCGGCGAGACCGGGGCAACCCGCTCCACGTCGCGATCGTGCCGCCGGAGGGCGGGCTCCGGTCGCCCTCGTTCGTGCTGATCGAGGGCATCCGCTCCGTTTCCACCGTGCGGTTCCGCTTCCGCCGCGGCGCCCTCCCCGCCGAGACGATGGCCCTCGTCGACGAGCGGCTCCGGATCGTACTCGGCCTCCCCTAACCACTCCCCGGCGACCGTCAGGCCGTGCCCGCGGGGGCAAGCGCGGGCCACCCTGCCGCCGATGCCGCCGCCGCCGCACCCCCTCGGCTGAGGGCCGAGGCTCCCCGCCCTGCTGCCCCGTCCAACCGTGCCCAACCCGCGACTCGCGGCACCTCGGCCACGCTTTGCCACGGCCGCATCGGCCGGCGGCACGCACCCGCGTCCTCCCGTCCTCGTGATGCGCCGATACCCTCGAGCCCGGTGCATGCACGCGATCCGATTCGTACCGTGGCGCCCCGGGCAAGTGCGGGGGGAGATTCGAGCCGGAGAGGGAGGCCTGCGGCGCCGACCACAACTCCTGCATCCCCGACGTCGGCACCGACGCCCGCTGCCTCCACCCGCACCTCGAGAACGGTACCTCGTGCGGCGAGGAGGCGGTGTGCTCCGGCAGGGTGGGCGAGCCAGCCGGTGGGACCGGCGAGCCGGGGGACTCCCGCGCGACCGGCCCCTCGTCGCCTGCAGCGCGGCGCCGAACGGGTGCCTCTGCTGCCGCATGGGGTCCGCCTCCGACGGAGGTTCCCTCGGCCCGGGGCTTGCCCCGGGCTGGACCTACGCGGGCTGTGTGGCGACGACCAAGTCCTGGTGCTGCCGCGTCCCGACGGGTTCGGCTTGCACCACCCCCGGTGGGTGCCGCCCTGCTTCGATCGCGGCCCCGAACCGTCCTCCGGGGGCAGGGGCCACCGGCCCCGTTGGCCTCGTCGCGCAGCGACAGGACTTTTCTCGAC
>CADCWF010000278.1 GCA_902806345.1 uncultured Thermomicrobiales bacterium | reverse complement strand
ACAGGCGGGATGTCACGCCCCGCGGAAGGGATCACGCGCAGGTTCTCGAGCGCGTTCTGGATCAGCGAGATGCAGGCGACGAACGCCGACCAGGCCGCCGCTAGGGCCGCCGTTCTGAGCGCGTCCAGCCCCGGCACCTCGGCGACTCTGCCGGTCACGGTCAGCGCCACGAAGATGCCGATGAACGATTGGAAGAACGTCCGGATCACCGGGTCCAGCGTGTCGAGCCACTTGTCGCGGTTGCTCATGGCAACTCATCCTCCTCATCCTCGTCGTCCGCTTCCTCCCTCAGCACCGCCACCGTCCGCTCCGCCGCCGCGATGCGGGCCCGCGCCTGCTCTAGCGCCGCCTGCGCGTCCGCGAGCGCCCCCCCGCCGGGCGGTTTCGGGCAGCAGGGCGATCGGGCACTCCCCGGCCACGATCCGCTCCGCGACCCCGACCGCCACCAGCGCGTCGGCGATCCGGTCGCGGCCCGCCCGCAGGTCGCGGATCGGCAGCGGCGGCAGGGGGCGGAGGGCGAAACTCATCGCCCGACCCACGCCGCAGCCGCGACCGCCAGCAGCGCCGCGCCGACCGCGGCGAACGCCCAGCCCTCCCGCGCTTGCAGCGCCGGCAGCAGCAGGGCGGTCACGCCGCGATGCCCTTCTCGTCGACGAGGATCATGGCCTCGCCGTCCTCGCGGAGCAGGCGGACGCCGGCCTCGTCCGCGATGCGGACCTTCTGCGGATAGTCGTCGCCCGAACTGTTGTGGGGCTCGACGTACCCCTGGCTTGCCGGGATGCCGAGGATGGTCCGCACCTCGTCCCACGACTGCGCCCACCAGAACGACCCGATCCGGTAGCGCCCGTCCGGCCCGTCGTCCCCCTTGCGGGTCGCCCCCTCCTCTTGCAGCGCCTCCCCCATCGCCCGCATCGAGGTCCCCCGTGCCGGGTCGGGCGGGCCGAATCCGTCGCGGAGTTGCGCCCGGCGGTAGAGGTCGAACCCGTCGAACATGCGCCGCTCGATCCACGACCGCTCGCGGCTGCCGGCGAAGCCCGCGCAGGCCCCTTCGCTGCCCTGGTCGTAGTGGGCGTGCCAGCTCTTGCGGTCCTTGGTCGTGCGGTCGGGCGCCGGGATGGCGTGGCCGCCGACGACCCGGCCCCAGTTCGCCCGCCGCCCGATCCAGAAGGCGCCGTCCATCTCGTCGGGGTCGTAGAACGAGTCGTACCACTCGATCATGGTGCCGACGGCCGAGGCGCCGATCACCTGTCAGATTTTGGCCTCGCCCAGCCGCTCGTCTGCGGTCGACGCCGACGCCGCCCGTACCGACCTGGCCATCGCTCCCCCCTGAACGCGCCGTTGCGCCGAAAGAGGTGTCTGGTGCCACCGGGCCCCGTCGCCCCGGCCGTCAAAACCCCGCGACCAAATGTGCACCGCTGCCCGATCGAACACCCGCCGTCCCCTGCTGGACAGTCCCTCCCCGCGGGATCGAGCAATCTCTGGGAGAGGGATCGACGCAGCAACGGATGCGCGCAACCCCGCGGGTGGTGCCCATTGCCCGCCGCGGTCGGTCACGGGATGGATCACGCGACGGTCGCGAACCGACCGGCGCTCCCCGCCCGCCGTGGCCGGCAGTTGCCCAGCTGCCGGGCAGAGACCGGCCGGGGTCTCCGCTCCCCCGCGGCCACGCGAAGCGGCCCAAGCCACCCCGCGCTCGTGCCGCGACCAGGCGCCGGGGAACCGATGATGCGTTAGCCGACGTTGCGCCGACGGGGGAGACCTCCGCGCCGCGTTTCCGCGAGGGGGTTCCGCACCAGCCTGGGGAATCCGTCCGACCCCGCCCGCCGAGCACCATCCGGAGACCGTCGATGGCCACCGCCTCCGCCCTCCCCGCCGCTTCCGCGCCTCCTTCAGCGCGGGCGGCCTTCGTCCGGCAGACCTACTTCCACCTCGCGCTCGCCATTCTCGCCTTCGTCGCCGTCGAGGGCGCCCTCCTCCGCTGGGACGGCGCGACCGCGCTCGCGGCGCGGATGACCGAGGGAATGAACTGGCTCCTGGTGCTGCTCGCCTTCTCGGCCGTCGGCGTCGTCGCCGACCGCTGGGCGCGTGCCGGGGGCTCACTCGGCCGCCAGTACCTCGGCCTCGGCCTTGCCGTCGTCGCCCAGGCGGTCATCTTCCTGCCGCTGATGCTCTGGGCCACCCGGGACGGGGGCGCGGCGGTTGCCCAGGCCGCCATCCTGACCGGCGCCCTGGTCCTCGGCCTGTCGGCGGTACCGTTCGTCACCGGCGCCGACTTCACCCCCCTCCGCGGCGCCGTCACCGTCGCGGTGGTCGCCTCGCTCGGCCTGATCGTCGCCAGCATCCTCTTCGGGTTCGGCCTCGGCCTCTGGTTCTCGGTTGCCATGGTCGTCGTCGCCGCCGCCGCGATCCTCTACCACACCTCGGCGATCCTCCGGACCTACCGGACGGACCAGCACGTGGCCGCCGCCCTGGCCCTCTTCGCCGACGTCGCCCTCCTCTTCTACTACGTGCTGCGGATCGTCGGCGAGCGGCGGTGACCCTGGGGGACCGGACCGGGCTTCCCGCTGTCGGCGGCGGTCCGGACGCCGCTGCGGAGGCCGGTTGGACGCCTCCGGCATCCAATAGTCGACCTCGACCCGACCCCATGCCCCACCATTTCCTCGGATGTCTCTCCAGGGGCGGCCGACCGACCCCGGCGCCTCGGTTTCCGCATGAACGGCCGGCCACAGGAAGGCGACGAGCCGGGGCGGGTCGCCACCATGGTCGAGGATGACCTCCACGCTGAAGAGGCACCGCGGAAACATCGGCAATGCCCTCTCGCCTTCCACGATGCCGACGACCTCCGATCGACGACCCAAACCCGGATGAATCTCGATGCGGAACCGAATCGCAGGCCGCTGCGGGTACCGTTCGTCGCGCCGCCCTTCGACTCCAGGAGTACCCCGGAATGCCCGGATCCCATACCGAACACGCGGCCCTTGCCGCGTATGGCGATAATCTTCACGTCTCCATCCAGCGCCTCGACCGGAGCGCGAAGCGGGCAGCGGCGCTGCTGCAAACCGTGGATCGGGACGTCGACGACCCGGTCTGGCGGGCGGCGCTGCTTGTCGAGTGCCGGGGGTGGCGGGACCTCCTCGACGCGGTGCCGGCCGAACCACCGCTGGCCGCCCGAGAGCTGCACGTCCAAGCGCTCCGCTGGTTCGGTTGCGTCGCCAACGCCGGCGTTTCACTCGCCGCGGCAATCACGTCCCGCGACCCGGCGCTGATCCGCGCTACGACGGCCAGATTGGGCCACTGTGCGGAGCTCGGGCACGCCTGCGCCCAGACCGCCGCTCACCTTGCCGAACGCTTCGACGAGGCCGACCCGAACGGCCCCGTCTCGACCGGTGGGTCGCCGGGTCCCATCCGCGCGCGATCCGTCGCTTCCCCCGAGCAACATCCGCCACCATCCGAGCCGTCCTCGTGGGCCCAAATGGGGATCGCCGATCGTCTGGGTGTGGTGTTCCTCGGTCTGTGCCTGGTCGTCTCGGTTGGGCTAACCACCCTCTGCGTCGTGGGACGGTTGCTGGGGTTCATGTGACGGGCCAGTCCCCTCGGCCCCACCCCCTATCGCACAGGTGGTGGCACCCGTGTTGCGCCCCTGGTCCGGTACCGACGGTCGATCAACCGGCGGCCCGATCCGACGGAGAGGAGCGAGCGATGAGCGACCGGAACAACCCGGACCCGGCGGGCGCCGAGGCGATGGCCGAGGACCTGTTCGGCGGCGGCGGCGAGCCGATGACGGCGAGCGCGTCCGACAACGAGGGGGCCTCGCACGGGTACGAGCACACCCCCGGCGTTGGGATGGGCACCGAGGGCACGGTCCTCGACCCGGCCATGGGCGGCGACCCCGTCACCCCCGAGGACATTCCGCCCGGCCCGACGGCGAACGCGGGAGTCCAGACGGGCGGCGGCACGGCCGGCGGCGGCACGACGGGCGGCACGGGCGACACCGGGCGCCGCGAGTTCGATCCCGGCCGTGCCTACACCGGGAGCGATGTCGATCCGAGCGAGGTCGGTGGCGTCGGCGGCGTACTCGGCGGGCTCGGCGTCCCCGCCACCAACGTCTCGTCGGGGTTATCCGGGATGGCGACCGGTGGCCTGGCGGGTGGCACCGCCGCGACGCCGGGCAGCGGCACCGCCGGCGGCATCGGCGGCTCCACCACTGGGGCGAGCGGCATCCAGACCGTCGCCGGGGGCGGCGCGGTCGGCGGCGCCGAGGCGGACGTCAGCGCCAGCGCCGGTGGTCACGGCGGCCTCGGCGCCGGGATCGACCAGGACGCCAACGTCGGCGGGCCAGAGACGGACCTGACCGACAACGTCGGTGGCCGGCTGCGGCGGGCGACGGGCGGAACCGGAGGCGCCTGAACTGCCCCGACGGGCGGCACCCCCGGGCCGACCTGTCAGTGTGGCGCGGCTGCCCTCGGTCTTCTCGTCGCGCCGAATCTGGGCGGGTATCCAGGGGAGAGCGGGGAGTCGGTGACCACCCCTCTTCCGCCGATCCCCTCCTCCGCCTGACCTGCCGGTCCCCCGGGAACGGGTGACGGAGCGGGGGGCGGGAGGTCAGCGAGCACAATGCCGTTTCCCAGAACTTGCCCCGCCGCACGGCTGCAGCACCGGGAGACGGGGATCGGCCCAGGCGCCTTGTTCTTGGTCCGGCACAAACCCCGAGGCCGCGAACTTGTCGACCGGGTGCGTCGGCGATTGGTGGCAGCCCATATCGAATCGTGAGACGGCCGCGGACCGGCCGTTGCCGTCCCGCCCGCCGGCGATGCCGAACCCTCGTCCGTCGGGCCCGAGATCGCGAAAGGTGCCCTGATGGATACTCCCGACGCGACCGAGGCGTTCGCCCTCCTGCCGGAGAAGGAACCGCTCGCCGCCTACAATTTCGGCCACTTCCGCACCGAGCACCTCACCGCCGACGCCAAGCGGACTCTGGCCAACAGCGGCATCCTGCCGGGCCAACCGGCACCCGATTTCGCGTTGCCGCGAGCCGGCGGCGGCACGCTCCGCCTCTCCGACCGGCGCGGCCGGCCGGTCCTGCTCCACTTCGGCTCCTACTCCTGACCGGCGACCACCGGCTCGGTCGAGCCCCTGAAGAAGCTGCACGCCCGCTGGGGCGACCGCGTCGAGTTCGTCGACATCCTCGTCCGCCAGGCGCACCCCGGCCCCGGCGCCGGCCCCTACCGCGCGTTCGAGGAGAAGCTGCGCGACGCCGAGCGGTACCGGCGCGACGAGGGCATCCCCTGGCCCGTCCTGGCCGACGACCTGGCGGGGACGGTCCACCAGGTCTACGGGGGCCTGGCCGACCCGACGTACCTGATCGATGCCGAGGGCCGCGTCGCCTACTACAACATGTGGACCTTCGCGCCGAACCTCGACCAGGCCATCAGCGCCCTGCTGGAGCAGGGGAGCGTGGGCATCGTCGCGGGGCGCGTCGACCACGTGCTCCACCCCTGGCCCGCCATAACGGACGGTTGGAAAGGACTGAGCCGCGCGCTGCCGCAGAGCTACGACGACCTCGAGCGGGCGGCGCCCGGTTCGGCCGCCGCGATCAAGCTCGGCCACGCCCTCCGCCCGTTGCTGGCGCCGGTCGCCCTGCGTGCCACGCGGCCCTCCCCGACCGCACGGACCCTCGCCGTCGCGGGCGCGTTCCTGGCCGGGTTCGTCCTGACCCGGAGGGGGAACCGGTAGGTCCGGGTCGACCGGGTGGCGTCCGACCGGATGTGGGGCGGCGGTCCGGCGGCGCAGGACCGCCGCCTGCGGCGCCTCGTCGAGCCGGGTATCGTCCTATTGAATCCGGGTCGGCATCGGGTGGCCACGGCGGCCGGTGTTGGTCACCCGGTAGAGGCGGCCGTCGAGCGTCGTTACATAGAGGGTGGCGAGGTCGGTGCCACCGAAGGCGCAGTTGGTCGGATCGCCGGCTGGCAAGGGGTGCTCCTCGAGCACGGTGCCGTCGGCGGCGAAGACCGCGATCCGGGGGCCGGGGCCGCTCGCCCCCCAACCGCAGGTGGCGACGATGTCGCCGTTCGCATCCCAGCACATGCCGTCGATGCCGCGCGCCTCGCCGAAGTCGTGCAGGACCGTGGATGGACCGAGCGCGCCGTCTGGCTCGACCGGGTAGGCCCGGAGCTGGCGGACCGACCCCGGCGCGTAGTCGCTCTGGGCAACGTAGAGAACCGACTCGTCCCAGGCGAGCAAGAGGCCGTTCGGCCGCGTCGTGTCGGAGGTCAGGCGGCGGATCGACCACGGGCCGTTATCGGCGGCTGGCGGCGCGATCCGGTAGACGGAGTCGTGGTCGAGCTCGCGGTCGGCGTGGTGCTCGCCGTAGCGGGGGTCGGTGAACCAGACGGCGCCGGCGGCGTCGAGGACGAGGTCGTTCGGGCTGTTGAGGCGGCGCCCTTCGAAGCGGTCGACGAGCGTCTCCTTGGGGCCGTCGGCCCCGTAGCGGACGACGGCGCGGGCGCCGCCGGCGCAGGCGTAGAGCGCGCCGTCCGGCCCGAAGGCCAGGCCGTTGGCGGCGCCCGTATCGGGGTAGGCGACGGAGATCTCGCCCGTCGCCGGGTCGTAGCGGCGAATCTCGTTCTTCGCGATGTCCGTGTAGAGCAGCGCCTTCCCGTCCCAGGCCGGCCCCTCGTTGATGGTGTCCGGCCCCGCCAGCAGTTCCCAGTCCCAGGCCACGCGCTAACCTCCCGTCGTTCCATTCCGCGCCCTCGCGGGGTCGACTCCCCTTCCCGCGCATTCTGGCAGGGCGATCACCGAGGTGAAACGGGCGGTCCCGACGGACGGGTCCCTCCTCCCCGGCGCTCCCGCCCCGAGCGGCGGGGCCGAGTTCCAGACGCCGGAACCGCCCCGGCTCCTCCCCGAGTGGCCTGGCAGACACGGTTCCCCGCTGCTCCGGATCCGTCTTGAGAGAGCGTGGTCGACACGCTACCCGCCGGATCCGGCCATCCGCTTCCTTGGCCCATTCACCAGAGTAGGCGACGGCAAATGGTCTGGCTCCGACGCACACGACCGCCGTGACGACAGATCGCCGGGCGTGACTGGCCACGAGCCAGCCAGCGACCACGCCGGGTCGTTCCCTCCCGCCCCTCCAGCGCGGCTCATCCTTCCTGGGAGGCGCCGCAACCACCGGGGTGCGAGGCAGAGGCTCGCGGCCAGGGTCGGATGCGCCCGCGTCCTTTGGCGCGGTGACTCGGCCGCGCCCGATTGCTCGGGGGCGATCAGCCTCCTGAGACCGCCCGGCCCAGCAGATAGACGCCCAGGAGGAGGAGGCCGCCGGCGATCACGACGGCGATCCGCGCGCCGAGCCAGAAGATCAGGCCGATGAACGCGACGAGGACGACGACCATCCCGGCCGCCCAGATCGCGTCGCTCCAGAGCACGACGTCCCAATCGATCGCCATCCGTGTGCGCCCCCGGGAAGCGCCGGGGTGGGCTGGCGCGGGTCGGCCTGCCGTTCCAGCCGTCACCCGCACTCCCGGCGCTCCCGCTGGGCGGAGGACGGTCCGTGCCGCCTACTCGTCACCCGGCACGCCGTAGCGCGGTGCCGCGTCCGGGCGGAGCGCCCGCGCCACGTAGTCGTCGAGCTGGGGCCGCCACAGCCGCCAGAGTTTGGCGAGGTCGCCGACCGGGTCGTCGGCCCAGTCGACCCGGAGGTCGGCCACCGGCCACGGAACCTCGCGCACGACCAGCAGCCCGGCCGAGCGCACCGGTCCCGCCTCGCCGCCGGCGGTCAACCCCGCCGCCAGCGCCGCGACCAGCCGATCCCCCAGTGGCGCCCCGATACCGGCAGCAAACGCCGCGACCATCGCCGCCGGCACCCCCTCGTCAGCCAGCAGGTTGCCGGCGGCGACGGCGTCCGGCCCAGTCGCCGTGGCGAAGGTGCCGAGGGTGCGGTCGCCCGAAAAGCTCGCCGTGCCGCCCCAGCGGTCGATCGCGGTCAGTTGGCGGTGGGCGATCAGCGGCTCGGACGCGACGACCTGGTCGAGCGCCTCGGCGGCGAACTGGCCGGCCGCCATCCGCTCCAGGAGGGCCGTCCCCAGCCGGGGGTCGGTCACGTTCTGGGTACAGACCGCCCCCACCCCGGCCCGGGTGTGGGCGCAGCGGGCCGCCACCGCCGGGCTCGACGAGGAGATCGCGATCCCGAACGAGCCGGTCTCGGCGCACCGCGCCGCGATCGAGAAGGTCATGCCACCTCCGAGCGGATAGGGCGGAGGGAACAGGGGATAGGAGACCGACGACGTGCGCTCCGTGCCGAGTGCCCGACGGCGCCGACGGCGGGACTCCCCATGCTCCTATCCTCTCTCTTCTATCCCCTATCCGCCAGGACGGCCGTGACGTCGATCTCGACCAGCCACTCCGGCCGGGCGAGGGCGGTGACGACCAGCCCGGTCGAGACCGGGAAGACCCCCTTCAGCCAGCGGCCGAGCACCCGGTAGACGGGCTCCCGGTAGCGGGGGTCGGTCAGGTAGATGACGATCTTGCAGACGTCGGCCAGCTCCGCCCCGGCCTCCTCCAGGAGGATGGCGACGTTGGCCATTGCCTGCTCCGCTTGCGCTTCGGGGTCGCCGAGGCCGACCGAGGCGCCGGTCTCGAGGTCCTGCCCGACCTGGCCGCGGAGGAAGACGAGGTTGCCGGCGACGACCGCCTGGCAGAGGTCGTTGTCGAGGTTCTGCTCCGGGTAGGTGTCGCGGGTGTTGAAGGGCCGGATCCGGCGGTGGTGGTTGGTGGGGCTGGGGACTGGAGACTGGGGGCTGGGAACGGTCGTCATGCCGCTCCTCTCTTCCCGGCTCGCGCCGCCCCGGTCAGCTCGCCTGCGCCTCCCCTACACCCGTTCTCCTCCTCGACTCCTCGACTCCTCGACTCCTCGACTCGATCGACGTCGGCCTTGCCGTTCGGCACGGGGCGTGGACGCTGGACCGTCTTCTCGGAGAGGCCGGCCGAGCGGCGGACGTGCTCGGCGGCGCCGTCGAAGTCGAAGTTCCGGTAGACGGCCAGGAGGTGGGCGAAGGGCGGCGACTGGGCGAAGAGCTGGAACGTCAGGCGGTGGCCGGCGTAGTCGGAGTTGACCAGGTCGCGGGCGAAGGCGAGCAGGCGGCGGCGGTCCTCCGCCCCCCACCGCTCGTTGATCGTGTAGTACTTCTCCAGCCAGGGCGCCAGCTCCGGGTTGCGGAAGCTCGCCGCGTTCGGGGTGACGCAGACCTGGCCGCCGATCAGGTCCCGCGCGACGTGCATCATCTGCGAAAGCTGCGAGCAGGCCAGCACCCGGCCGGTGTAGAGCAGGCTCTGGTTCGGCATCAGGAGACCGCCGGGGCTGGGCTCGGCCTCGGCGATGGCGGCGGTCAGGTGGGCGTTGATTCCCTCCCGGTAGACCGCCAGCGTCGCCAGCTTCTCCTGCACCGCCTGCTGCTTCTCCAGCCCGGTCTGCCGGGCGTTCAGCATCGCGGCGCCGATCAGGAGGTCGGCGTAGCGGAGGATCCGCTGGACGAAGGCGAAGGCGGAGTAGCGGTGGAGGGTCGCCCGGATGTAGGCGGCGGCCCTGGTGTGGCGATAGAAGAGGACGTCCTCCCAGGGGATGAAGACGTCGTCGAAGACGATCAGGGTGTCGATCTCGTCGAACCGGCTGGAGAGCGGATAGTCCTCGGCCGGGGCGCGACCGACGAAGCCGGAGCGGCAGATGTGCTTCATGCCGGGGGCGCCCATCGGGGCGATGAAGCCGACCGCGTAGTCGGAGAGCTCGCTGTCGCCCCAGTTGGCGATCGTCGGCTTGACGAACGCCTGGTTGGCGTAGGCGGCGGCGGTCTCGAACTTGGCGCCGCGGACGACGATGCCGCCGTCGGTCTCCCGCGCGACGTGGAGGAGCATGTCCGGGTCCTGGTCCTGCGGCCGTTTGGAGCGGTCTCCCTTGGGGTCGGTGTTGGCCGAGACGTGGAAGGGGTCCTCGACCGCCGCCCGGAGGACGTGGCGGCGGATGTTGGCCGAGAAGCGGGGGTCGACCTCGTTGAGGACGTCCTGGCCGTCGTAGAGCGACCACATCTCGCCGATCGTCTCGTCGCCGACGCGGGTGACGACGCCGCCGATCTCGTCGAGCACGGTGTCGACGGCGCGCCGCTTGGCCCGCCAGTCGTCGGCCGCCCGCGGAAGGCGGGGGCCGACGGCGCAGCGCTCGCCCGTCTCGGGATCGAGGTAGGTCATCGCGTCCTGGGTGGCCGGTTCGTGGGCCAGGTCGTAGATGCGGGCGCGGATATCGACCAAGGGCTTGAAGGCGGGGTGGGAGGGGACATCCTCCACCCGTTCGCCGTCGATCCAGACCTCGCGGCCGTCGCGGATCGAGGCGCGGTACTCCTCGCCGGTGCGGATCACGGGCGGCCTCCAGTAGGGGATAGGGGATAGGACGTAGGGGATAAGAGCCCTGGGGGCCGACTTCCGGCGAGTCGGCGGTCTCGTATCCCCTATCCGCCCGGTCCTATCCGCTCGGCGGACAATGGATCGGAGCAGGCCCCTCGAGCGCGATACCCGCACGAGACCCGAGGGGCTGCGGACGCCCATCTTCGCACGGCCTTCCGGCGTGGGGCTACGTGGTCGTCCTGTTCGGCGCTCGATCGATCGCGGGGGCCATCGCCCCTGGGGGACCCCGCAGGAGGAGACCCAGCCGCCGTAGCGCCAGGACGCGACGCTCTCCTCGGCCTCGATCGCGTGGTACCGCTCGCTCGGTCTTGGGGTCGTCGTCGCGGATGCCACCCGAGGCGCGCAGGCGGCACCATTTGCTCGCCGCCCCGGTGGGAGCCCGACGGTCGCGCCGGCGTCCGGCAGCCGCCGCCGCGCCGAGCGGGCGCCGGGTTGGCGAATCGGCGTCCGCTCGCGTGCCAGGCTGCCGCTACGAGACGACGATGGTGCCGGCCATTCCCGGCCCCTCGGGTCCGCTGGCGTGCAGGATGCAGTAGTAGGGGTATTCGCCGGCGGCGTCGAAGGTCAACTCGAAGGCGGGGCCGCTGGGCAGGGGCTGGCCGTTGAGCTCGCCCAGGAAGCCGGAGTTGATGTACCCCTGGCCGACGGTGAGGTCCAGGCCCTGCGGGAAGAGCGTCAGCGGGTTCTGGACGATCTTCGGCGGGCCGTCCGGCTGCGGCTCGACGGCGATGTCCTCGGGCTGCTCCGCGCCGGCCCCGAGGAAGGTGACCGTGTGGGGTTCCGTCTTGGAGTGGTTGACCCAGCGGACCGTGTCGCCGGCCTTGATCTCCAGCGCCTCGGGCAGGAAGCGCATCACCCGGGCCCGGCCTTCGCCAGCGCCAGCGGCGACCTCCCAGAGGGTGGTGCCGTCGTCGCGGCGAGTGGCGCTCGCCTCGGCGTACCTGGCGATCTCGGCCTTGCCCTCGTCGATGAGGGCCGTCCGCTCCCGGTCGCCGCGGGCGTCGGCGGCGACCTGGTCCTCCGGCAAGGACGAGCCGGCCTCCTGGACGACGACCGTGCCCTTCATCACGACGCCGTGCGGGATGCACTGGTACTCGTAGGTTCCCGGCGTCGTAAAGGTGAGGACGAAGGGCGGGTCGTCGGGGAGGCGGACGACATCGAGCCCGGAGTTGACGTAGCCGGTGCAGTCGTAGGTATCGCCGCCAACGGGGAAGGCCGCTTCGGGGTTGATGATGAGCTTGGGCGGCCCGGCGGACGGGCTGGCCGGCGCGGCGGCCTCGTCGGGGACAATCAAGGGTGGCGCCTCACCTCCCGAGAGGAAGGTGGCCGTGTGGAAGCCCGGCGGCGTCGGGAACTCGAAGAAGACCGCGTCGCCGGCGTTGATCGTCAGGGTGCCGGGGAAGAAGGACTGGAGGTCGATCCGGTTCTCCTCGTCCATGCCGGCGACCCGCACCCGTCAGAGCCGGGCGCCGTCCGGCCGCTCCCCGGGTTGCGGCATCGCCGCGGCTGGGGTGCCCGAGGCTTGCCCGAGCAGGGCTCCGTGCTTGCCGCCGTGCGGGCGTTCGCCCGGCTGGCCCGGCGCCCCAGCGGCGGTCGTGGAGGCCCGGGTGGCGAAGGCGCCTGCGCCGATCGCCCCTAGCCCGACCACCCCCAGCCCGAGCCCTGCCAGCAGCCGCAGTGCCTCGCGGCGGGGCACCAGCCCCGAGCGGTACCGCCCCAGGATCTCGATTGCCGTCTCCTGTTGTTTCCGCTCAACGTCATTCATGGTGGGCATTCTCCGTTCGCTCATCGCAGAGATCACGCTGCCAAAGTGAAACGGCGTCCGCGTAGGCGGAGGGTTTGGTCCTTCCTGGTCGTGCTCGGGGCCGCGCCTCCCTTCGATCGAGCTCCTCCCGTTCCAAGGTCGGGGGATCACGTCTTCTGCACCATAAGAGGAGCGGTTGCCCACGGACGGAACATGGGTGGCGACTGGTTGCCCCTCAAGGAGCCGCTGGTTGGCGCGAGGAACGCCCGGGCGGCGATCGTGGCCGCCCGGGCGCGGGCTCAGCCCTCGACGGTCACCTGGCCGACCATCCCCCGCAGGCCGTGGTGCTTGCAGATGAACTTGACCGTGCCGCGGGCGTCGAGCCGCACCTCGAACGAGCCGCCAGGGTCGATCCAGCCGGAGTCGAAGCTGCCGTCGAAGGCGGCGACGCTGTGCCAGTTCGCCCCCCGGTTGACGAAGCGGACGAGCGTCCCCGGCGCGACCGACAGGGCCGGCGGCTCGAAGCGGTCGTCGAGCAGGTCCACCTCGACCACGTCGCCGGCCGGTCCGGTGGGGTTGGCTCCGTCCCCGGGATCGACGGAGTCGGTCGCGAGCGCAATGGCGGGTGGCGAATCGGCCGATGGAGCGGCCTCGGTCGCCGGTGCGTCGTGGAGGTAGCCGGCCCCCTCGGGGGCGAGGTGGCCGTCGGGGCCGAAGAACGAGGCGACCGGGCCGGTCGGCAGAGCGCCGTCGTACCAGATGAGGGTCATCATCCCGTTGGCGGCGTGGTGCTCCATGTGGCAATGGAACATCCAGACGCCGGGGTTGTCGCCGAAGAGCTCCAGGTCGTAGCGCTCGCCGGGACCGATCAGGACGGTGTCCTTGACCAGCTCCAACCCCTCGGGCACGGCGTTGCCGTCGGTGGCGACGACGCGGAACGAGTGGCCGTGGGAGTGGATGGCGTGGGGCAGGTTGCCCAGGTTCATCAGCCGGATCAGGACCCGCTCGCCCTCCGCCACCGCGATCGGCGGGATGTCCTCGTGGGCGCGGCCGTTGATCAGGAAGAGGTCGGTGCCCAGTTCGCCCCCGCGCAACTGGGCGTCGCGGGGACCACGGGGGGCCTTGCCGGTGGCGACGTCCGGCGTCAACTCCAGGTCCCACTCGTTGAGCATGGCGGTGTACTCACGGTCGTAGCGCGGTGTTAGCTGCCGCGGCTCGACGACCAGGGGGCCGTAGAGGCCGAGGGCAATCTGGACGGTCGGGTCGGCGTGGGAGTGGTACATCCGGCTGCCGGGGTTGGTGGCGACAAACTCGTAGACGAACGCCTCACCCGGTTCGACCGCCGCCTGGTTGAGCCCGACCGGGCCGTCCATCGCCGGCGGCACGTCGACCCCGTGCCAGTGGACCGTGGTCCCAACCGGGAGCTCGTTGCGGAGGGTGATCCGGACCGTGTCGCCTTCGCGGACGCGGAGCTCGGGCCCCGGCACCTGGCGGTTGTAGGCCCAGGCACGGACGGTCGTGCCCGGGGCGATCTCCCAGTCGATCTCTTCCGCCGTCAGCGTGAACTCGCGCAGGGCGGAGGCTTCCGCCGCGGCGGCGAACGGCACGGGAACGGCGCCGGCCCAAAGCCCGGCCGCGGCGAGGAGCGCGACGACGCCCACCAGCGCGAGTGATCCGAGGAGTCCAAACCGCCGACCGGAACTGGGACGCGCGAGATGTGCCATTGCCGATCCTCTCTTGCTTTGGCGCTTATGCAGGCGTGGCACCGTCGTCGGCGGCGCCGAGGTGCGTCCGTCATGGACGCGAACCGTTCCTCCGTCGCCTTTGGTGAAGCGCTCTCCTCCGGGTGGCCTTCACCCGTTGTTGGACGCGCCGCCCGCCGCGCGCGTCAGGGTGCCGTCGGCGCGGGGCCAGATGTTGGCCCCGCGGCTCCCGGCGTTCGTACCGCCGTGCTTCCGGCTTGGTCCGGCCTACGGGTTGGACGAGCAGTACGCCTTTCCGGTCCCGTCGACCTTGCAGTGGTACCCGGATCGGCAGCAGGTCCCCGGCGTCCCGGGGCAGAAGATGTCGTCGCCGGCGCAGCAGTACTTGCCCTCGTGGCAGTGGCCCGTCGGGCAGCAGGTTCTGCCGCAGCAGGCGCGGTCTTCCCCGCAGTTCGAGCGGCAGTCGCCCTCGATGCAAGAGCTGCAGGCGTCGCACTCCCGCCCGCACCCGCCGCAGTGCTCCTTGTCCGTCCGCGTGTAGACGCACTTGCCGTCGCAGATCTCGTGGCCGGTGATGATGGTGTTGCAGCAGCCGTTGGCGGCGCACTCCTCCCCGGCGAAGGAGTTGCAGCAGCCGTCGTCGGCGTTCGGGCATGCCACCTCGACATCGGGGCAGCAGACACCACCGTCCTTGGCGAGGCAACTTCCGTCGGGACACCGCTTGTGGGTGTAGGTGCAGCAGTCCTCCTCGCGGATGCACCCGCCACCGCACTCCTTCTCGCCGGGGCAGCAGCGGTCCTGGTCGACGCAGACCTGGCCGCACCGGACCATCCGATCGGGGCACTCGCATCGGCAGGTGCTCCGGTTGCGGGTCATGACGTCGGGGCATGGCGGCCGGCACCGCCCGCCGCAACGCCGCCGGCCACCTCGGCAATCGGCTTTGGCGTCTTCCCGACCGAGGAGTCCGAGTCCGCCGAGGGCGGCGCCGGTCAGGGCGCGGAGGGCTCCCCGCCGCGAAACGCGACGCGAGGCCGCGCGGAGCAGGTCGTCGAATCCGTTGTCGTCCATCTCGTCCTCCGTCGGATCGTTCGTCTGGGGCAGGCCCCAGCGCCCGTGCGATCGATGAATGCCTCCGTTGGCAGCGATTGCCTCAGCCACAGCGAGCGGCCCGAGGGGTGAGCCCCCGACGGCGCCTCACCCCTGTGGCGGCACGTTCTGGTTGAAGCGGAAGAGGTTCTCCGGGTCGTAGCGCCACTTGATCGCGGCGAGCCGGTTGTAGGTGGCCGGCGGGTAGGCGTCGCGGACGCGGTCGGGGCCCTCGTCCTCCAGGAAGTTGACGTAGACGCCGCGCCTTTCGGGGCAGATCACCCGCCACAGCGCCTCGGTCCAGGCCTGGTGCGCGGCGGCGTCCTCGGCGGCGTCCAGCCAAATCCCGATGATCGCCACGAAGTAGCGCCGATCCCGGTGGGCGAACGCCGTGGCATC
Organism: uncultured Thermomicrobiales bacterium; assembly: GCA_902806345.1. Taxonomy (GTDB): domain Bacteria; phylum Chloroflexota; class Chloroflexia; order Thermomicrobiales; family UBA6265; genus CADCWF01. The sequence goes on along the minus strand of CADCWF010000278.1, from coordinate 4,872 downwards.
GGCGGAGACGCGGGCCATGGCGCCGCCGAGGCCGCGGAACTGGATCAGGCTGAATGGGGACGACGACCGCTCCATCGCCGCCAGCGCCGCGTCGAGCGCCGCGTCGCGCAGCTCGTCGGCGAAGGTCATCCGGATCGAGGCAGCGTGGGGCAGGGCCTGGTGGGCGGTGAACCGGTAGATCTCCGGGTAGGGGATCGGCGTCACGGCGTCGGCGACCGGCTCCGCCAGGGCCCGTAGCGGCGCCAGGGCGCGCTCTCCCTCCTCGATCGAGCCGGTCCAGCAGACGAGGATCGAGAGCACCACCTCGCCAACGCGCTCGGCGGGGACGTGGGGCGCCGGCGGCGCGTGCATCAGGTTGGCGATCGTCGTCAGGTCGTCGGGCGCCGAGACGGAGTAGTCGAGGTAGCCGCGGAGGACCTCGCGGCTGGCGGGCAGGATCAGTTCGCCGCCGAGGATCTGGCCGACCGGGGCCAGGCGGTAGACGAACTTGGTGACGATGCCGACGTTGCCGCCGCCGCCGCGGATCGCCCAGAAGAGGTCGGCGTGCTCCTCCTCGCTTGCGGTCACGATCTCGCCGGCGGCCGTGACGACCTGCGCCGCGAGCAGGTTGTCGATGGCGAGGCCGTACTTCCGGACCATGAACCCGATGCCCCCGCCCGTCGTCAGGCCCCCCATGCCGACCGAATGGGTGTCGCCGGTGGTGAGGGCCAGGCCGTGGGCGTTGGCCGGGCCGGCGAGGTCGCCGGAGGTGGCGCCCGGCTGGACCCGGGCGATCCGGGCCGCGGGGTCGATGGCGATGCGCTTCATGCCCGAGAGGTCGACGACGAGGGCATCGTCGACCACCCCGAAGGAGGCGAGGCTGTGACCGCCGCTGCGCACGGCGAGCGGCAGGGCGTGGCCGCGGGCGTGGCCGACCGCCGCCACGACATCCTCGACGAACGCCGCGCGCACGATCGCCAAGGGGCGGCGGTCGACCGTGAGGTAGAGGAGCCGGCGGGCCTCGTCGTAGTCGGCATCATCGGCCGTGACGAGCCGGCCGAGCAGCCGCGAGCGGAGCTCGTCCAGGTGGTTGCCCGGGGGGGCGGCCGCGGGGGTCGGGGCGGCGAACAGGGTGGCGACGGTCATGGGAGCCTCCTCGTCGTTTCGCCGGTCGCGGCCGGCCTGTGGCGGTGGGTCGTCGGCCTGAGCCGTCGGGTCCCACGCTATGGCCGTTGCCGCGCCCAACCCACCGACACGACCCGTACACTTCCCCCCACAGTTCGACGTCCAGCGAGCAGGGCGGGGCGATGACGACGGACGACGGCGGTGCTCCCTTCGGCGAGCGGCTGCGACGCCTCCGCGAGGCCGCCGGCCTCACGCAAGAGGCGCTGGCGGAGCGGGCCGGGCTGAGCGTGCAGGCGATCGGTGCGCTGGAGACCGGCAAGCGGCGGCGGCCCTATCCGCACACCGTCGCGGCGCTCGCCGACGCGCTCGGCCTAGGGGAGGGGGAGCGGGCCGCACTCGCCGAGGCTCGTCGACCGGTGGTCTCTTCAGCGGCAGCGGCGCTGCCACCGCCGCTGCCGCCGCTGCCCGCGCCGCTCGTCGGCCGGGAGGAGGAGGTGCGGGCGATCGTCACCCGTCTGCACGCCGGCGCGGACCGGTTGTTGACGCTGACGGGGCCCGGCGGCGTCGGCAAGACGAGCCTGGCGCTCGCAGTCGCGCGCGCGGCCGGCGAGGTGTTCGCCGACGGCGTCGCGTTCGTCCCCCTCGCGGCGGTCGCCGACGCCGCGCTCGTCGCGCCCGAAGTCGCCGCGGCTTTGGGTCTCCGCACCGCCGGCCAGCGGCCTCCGGACGAGGTCGTCCGAAGCGCGCTCCGGTCGCGCCGGCTGCTGCTGGTGCTGGACAACCTCGAACACCTGCCTGAGGCGGCGGTCTGGGTGGCCAGTCTGTTGGCGGCCTGCCCGAGCGTCACCGTCCTCGCCACCTCGCGGGCGCCGCTCCGCCTCCGGGGCGAACGGGAGGTGGCGGTGGCACCGCTGGCGGTGCCGGATCCCGCCGCGATCCCGGAGCCGGCCGGGATCGGCGACCTGGCCTCCGTCCGCCTCTTCGTCGAGCGGGCCGCCGCCGCCACGCCCTCGTTCGCGTTGACCCGGGCCAACGCCGCCGCGGTCGCGGCCGTCTGCCGTCGGCTGGATGGGCTGCCGCTGGCGATCGAGCTGGCTGCCGCCCGGGTCAAGGTGCTCTCCCCGGCGGAGCTGCTCTCCCGGCTCGACCGGATGCTGCCTTTGCTGACCGGTGGGCCCCGGGACCAAGCGGCCCGCCTGCGGAGCATGCACACCGCCATCGCCTGGAGCCACGATCTCCTCAACCCCGACGAGCAGGCGCTGTTCCGGCGGCTCGCCGTCTTTGTCGGGGGGTTCACGCTGGAGGCAGCCGAGGCGATCGCGGGGCGAGGAGTCGAGGAGAACGACGGGCTTGCTCCTCGCCTCCTCGCCTCCTCGCCTCCGCTCGACCTCGTCGCCTCCCTCGTCGACAAGAGCCTGCTGCGGCGCCTGGACGCGGACGCCGGCGAGCCTCGGTTCGGCATGCTGGCGACGGTCCAGGAGTACGGGCTGGAGCAGTTGGCGTTGGCCGGGGAAGGCGCGGCGACACGGCAGGCGCACGCGGCATGGTTCCTCGGGCTCGCGGAGCGGGCTTGGCCCGCGTTCCGCCATCGGGCCGGGCAAGAGCCGTGGCTGGACCGGCTGGAGGCGGAGCGGGGCAACCTCCGGGCGGTGCTGGGGTGGCTGGAGGAGAGCGGCGACGCGGCGTCGCTCCTGCGGTTGGCGGGGGCGTTGTTCTGGTTCTGGTACATCCGCGGGCCGCTCGGTGAGGGGCGATCCTGGCTGGGGCGTGCGCTGGCGGCGCAGGACGCGGACGTACCGGGGGCGGTGCGGGCCAGGGGCATGATCGGCGCGGGGCTGCTGGCGCATTTCCAGGGCGACGACGAGCCAGCCCGGGCGTGGCTCGAGGCGAGCCTGACGCACGTGTCGGATCTCAACGACCCCTGGTTGCTGGCCTTCGCGCTCCTGCTCCTGGGAATGGTCGCGGAGGATCACGGGGACTATCACCTCGCCGAGGCACGTTTCGCCGATGCCCGGGAACGCTTCCGGGCGGTGGGCGATCGCTCCAACGCCGCCCTCGCCCTCACGCACCTGGGGGTCGCGGCCTGGGGCCGCGGCGACATCCAGCGGGCCATGGTGCTGTACGAAGAAGCCCTGGCGCTGCAGCGCGAGACCAAGGACGGCTGGGGCATTTCCATCTCGCTCGGCTACCTTGGGCTGCTCGCCACGGAGCGCGGCGAGTATCAGCACGCGGCCACCGTCCACCGGGAAAGCCTCCACCTGCGGTGGGACGCCGGGGTGTGGGAAGACGTCGCCGCCTCCCTCGCCGACCTGGCGGTGCTTGCCGCCGCGGCCGGGCGGGAGGAGCAGGCTGCCCGGCTCTTCGGGGCCGCCGCGGCCCTGCGGGAGGAGGACGAGCGCCAGCCCAAACTCCCCGAGCGGGCGGTTTTCGAACGGGCGGAGGCCTGTGCTCGAACAGCCATGGGGGCGACCGCCTTCGCGGCGGCCGAAGCGGCGGGCCGGGCTCTCTCCCGCAAGCAGGCGGTCGCCGAGGCCTCCGCCTTCGCCGACGAGATCGCCGGCCTCCGGGCCGACCACCGATCCGGCCGGCCCGGTGGCGACTCGGGACCAGGGTAAGGAACGGGGGCGATCTCCTCGTCAGCGGCCGGCCGCCCGGGTTCCGCGGGCCGGTGGCCAGCCGCCATCGACGGGAGCACGGGACAAGTGGGTTTCGGAGCGGTCGTTGTCCTGACGAACGCTAGGGGTGTCCAGGGATGGGGGCGCGGCCACGGAGAGGCCCGCGTCCGCCGGTCCGTGTTCGACGGCAAGGTGCCCGCGCCCCCCGCTTCGCGTTCGGTTTGGGTCCGCCCCCAATCGAAACACCCGGGCGGGACCGGAGAGGCTGAGAGAGACCAGGGGCGCGGGCCATCGCCGCTCGTTGCCGGTCGCTCCCTGCCACCCCGGCGGGCCTCCCCGGGCTCCGCCCCGTCCCCCGCTCGCCCTCTCGCCGGGGTCGTCGGGCTCCGCAAGAAGGGGCCGATGCCGTCTCGCATTCACCCCGATCTGCCGGGTGCTAGGCTTGCCTTTCCCGCCGCAGCGGCACGGCGCCCCCAAGCGGGAAGCGATCGCAACCGGGAGGAGAAATCGGATGCCCACGGACGCCGCGCCTGGTACCCGGCCTGCCAACGAGCACCGTCGCGGCCACCGCCGGATCGGGTTCTTCGCCGTCGCGGCCTCGGTCTCGTTGGCGCTCCTCGTGGCGGCTCCCGCACCCGCCGCGAGCCAGGCCGAGACCCCGGTCACCCTCGCCCCTGGTCGGTGCGAGGTTGAACCGCCGACGGCGGCCCACCTCGCTGCCCTCGCCGACGCCACGCCGCGCCCGATCGAAACGCCGATCCAGCCGGACCCGATGGCGACTCCCGCTTCGGCGCCACCGCTTGCGCCGTCCGACGTGGTCGCGGGGGTCGCCGCCACCATCGCCGAGTTGGCCGCCTGCACGAACGCGGGGGAATCGAGCCGGTCCCTCGGACTGTTCAGCGACGACCTGCTCGCCGCCTTCTTCGGCGGCGCGAGTGGCGACGATTTGGCCACCCTTCTGTCGACGCCGACCGCCGCCGTCCCGCTCGGCGACCCGATCACGGAGGTCGTCGTCGAGGAGGTCCGGCTCCTGCCCGACGGCCGGGTCTCGGCGATCACCCGCTACGACGGGGTGCCGAGCCGGACCGTGCTGGTTCGAGTCGGCGACCGCTACCTGCTCGATGCCATCGACGACCTGCCGGCCGAGGCGACG
>CADCWF010000277.1 GCA_902806345.1 uncultured Thermomicrobiales bacterium | reverse complement strand
GCCGGATCGGACCACTCGGTTGCCCGAACGGGGTTTCTCGCGAGACCTCTTCGTCGATTACCAGACCGGGCATGCCGTAGATGCCGCTCCCGCCGATTATCCCGAGCACGTTGGTGGTCCTCCCCGCCGAATCGGTTTCGCGCCTCTCACCGACCCTCAGACTCCCCAAGGATTGTGCCCCATATTGGCCCGATGCTATACTCCGGCCGTCCGCCTCCGGCGGGCATACGTGGTTTGTGCTCGGCGACAGCGGCGACTCGGGGGGATACCGGCAGAATGGCGTTGCAGACGACTCAGAAGGAAGAGATCATCACCGGCTTCCGTGTCCATGAGAGCGACACCGGCTCGCCCGAAGTCCAGATCGCGCTCCTCACCGAGCGGATCACCGGCCTCACCGACCATCTCCGCTCGCACAAGCACGATCACCACTCCCGTCGTGGCCTCTTGAAGCTCGTCGGTCGGCGCCGCCGTCTCCTGGCCTATCTCAGCGAGAAGGACGTCGAGCGCTACCGAGCGACCATCTCCCGTCTGGGACTGCGCCGGTAGGTCCGTCGCATTCGTGATGCCCACCACAGCCGCCGCTTCGCTCGTCTCGTGTTCCGTCGGCGAGGTCATCCGCGTTTCGCATTCGGTGACGGCCCGGGGTACCTACCCTGGGCCGTTCCTTTGTGCTCGCCCGGCATGATCCGAGGGAGGAGGTGCGGCCGCCTAGCACGCCGCGCCCGGTGACGGGTGGGGAATTGGAGCTAGGCGGGGCGACGACGCCGCCGGGCTCCAGTCCCTCATCCTCCAGATCCTCGGCGCGGCCGTCATCCCCAGCCGGCGGGACGGCACGATCCGTCCCCCCAGTGGTCCCCCGGACGCCCAGCAAGGAGTGAACGACGTGGATTCCGGATTCACCCCCGATATCAAGACGGTCGAGGTCGAACTCAACGGTCGCACCCTCTCGCTCGAGACGGGGCGGATCGCCGGCCTGGCGATGGGCGCGGTCGTCGTCCGCTACGGCGACTCGATCGTCCTCTCGACCGTCGTCGGCGAGCAGCAAGCCCGCGAAGATGTCCCCTTCTTCCCGCTCACCGTCGACTACGAGGAGCGGATGTACGCGGCCGGCAAGATCCCCGGCGGCTTCATCAAGCGCGAAGGGCGGCCGACCGAAGCGGCGATCCTCGCCGCCCGTCTGACCGACCGGCCGATCCGTCCCCTCTTCCCCAAGGGCTACCGGGCCGAAGTACAGATTATCTCCACGGTCATGTCGGCCGATCAGGAGAACGACCCCGACATCCTCTCGATCGTCGGTGCCTCGGCCGCGCTGATGCTCTCCCCGATCCCCTGGGATGGACCGGTCGGCGCCGTCCGCGTCGGCTATGTCAACGGTCGCGTCGTCATCAATCCAACCACGGTCGACCTCGCCGAAAGCCAACTCGACATGGTCGTCGCCGGTACCGAAGACGCGATCATGATGGTCGAGGGTGAGGCGCAGCAACTGCCGGAGGCGACCCTCCTCGAGGCGATCGACGCCGCCCACACGGCGATCAAGCAAATCACGGCCGCGCAGCAGCAACTCCGCCAGCAGGTCGGGACTGAGAAATGGGCCTTTGCAGCGCCGGCCCGCAACGAGGCGCTGATGTCCCAGGTGCGGTCGCTCCTGGGCGAGCGTCTCCGTGACACGGTCAACAACCCCGACAAGGTCGTCCGGCTGGAAGGCACCGATGCTCTCCGCCACGAGCTCCTCGCCCAACTTGCATCGCCGGGCGACGAAGAGGGCGAGCCCCGGTTCGCCTCCCGCGAAGTGGCGGCGGCCTTTGAGACCCTGCTCAAGGATGAGGTCCGGGGCGGCATCCTCCGTGACGGTACCCGACCCGATGGCCGCCGGCCGGACGAGATCCGGCCCATCTGGTCCGAGGTTGGTTACCTCCCGCGGACCCATGGCTCGGCCATCTTCACCCGCGGCCAGACCCAGGTCGTCACCGTCGTCACCCTCGGCTCGACCGCCGAGGAGCAACGGCTCGATTCGATCAGCCCGGAAGAGCGCAAGCGCTACATCCACCACTACAACTTCCCGCCGTTCAGCGTCGGGGAAGTCCGGCGAATGCGCGGCCCCGGCCGCCGCGACATCGGCCACGGCGCCCTTGCCGAGCGGGCGCTCTTGCCGGTGATCCCCGATGTCGATGCGTTCCCCTACACGCTCCGCCTGGTCTCGGAGGTCGTCAGTTCCAACGGATCGACCTCGATGGCCAGCGTCTGCGGCAGCACCCTCGCCCTGATGGACGCCGGCGTCCCCATTACGGCGCCCGTCGCCGGCATGGCGATGGGGCTCGTTACCGATCCCGAATCTGGGCGCTACACCGTCCTCAGCGATATCCAGGGGATGGAGGACGCGCTCGGCGACATGGACTTCAAGGTGGCCGGCACCGCCGACGGCGTGACCGCCATCCAGATGGACATCAAGGTCACGGGCATCACCGCCGAGATCATGCGCCAGGCCCTGGACCAAGCCCGTGAGGGTCGCCTCCACATCCTCGGCAAGATGCTCGAGACCCTCCCCGCCGCCCGGTCGGACCTCTCGTCGTTCGCCCCCAGGGTCATCCGGGTCAAGATCAGCCCCGACAAGATCGGCTCTATCATCGGCCCCGGCGGCAAGAACATCCGGGCTCTGCAAGAGGAAACCGGGACAAAGATCGACATCGACGACGACGGCACCGTCTCGGTCTCGTCGGTCGACGCTGCTGGAGCCGAGCAGGCAGTCCAGCGCATCACCGGCATGACCCAGGAGTTCAAGATCGAGCGAGGCGAGATCTACACCGGCAAGGTCGTGACGGTCGTCCCGTTCGGCGCATTCGTCGAGATCCTTCCTGGCAAGGACGGACTCGTCCACATCTCCGAGCTCTCCGAGAATCCGAGCATCCGGGTCGAACGGGTCGAGGATGTCGTGGACGTCGGCGACGAGTTGACGGTGATGGTCATCGATGTCGCCCCGAACGGGAAGGTCAGTCTCTCACGCCGGGCCGCGCTGACCGGCGAACTGCCGGAGCCCAAGGGACCACGCCCGCCCCGCCGAGACAGCGATCGTGGCGGCTTCCGCCCCGAAGGAGACCGCGGCGGTTTCCGCCCGGAGGGCGGTCCGGCGCCTCGGTTCGGTGGCGATCAGGGCGGGGAGCGTCCAGCTCCGGTCGGCGGCGAGCGCCGACCGCCCGCGCCTCCGGCAGAAGGAGGGCCGCGCGGCGGCTTCTCCAGCCGGCCTGCCC